>SIAW01000002.1 GCA_009695465.1 Pedosphaera sp. | reverse complement strand
GCAGCCGTCGGCGAATCTGTCACTTGCCTGCGGCGTCGAAGTTGCCATACGATGTGCTGCATGCGGAAACTAGGCGCGTGGATTTGGCTGTTGGCAGCGCTCTGCGGCCACGTGGAAAGCCGGGCAGGGGATGCGCGCCACTGGTCATTCATCGCGCCAGTCCGGCCCAGCTTGCCTGAGGTGAAGAACGCGCAATGGGCGCGCCATCCCGTTGACCGCTTCATCCTGCGCCGGCTTGAGGAAGCGCAAATCACGCCATCGGCCGCAGCGGACAAAGTCACGTTGCTGCGGCGCATCCATCTTGATCTCACGGGCCTGCCGCCATCGCCCAAGGAGGTGGCCGCATTTCTCGCGGACGCCCGGCCGGAGGCGTACGCGCAAGCAGTGGATCGCCTGCTCGCCTCACCTCACTACGGCGAACGCTGGGGGCGCTGGTGGTTGGATGCCGCGCGATACGCCGACTCCAACGGCTACTCGATTGATGCGCCGCGACAGATTTGGCGTTACCGCGATTGGGTGATCAACACCTTGAACCGCGACATGCCCTTCGACCAATTCACCATCGAACAGATCGCCGGCGACATGTTGCCCAACGCCACGATGGAACAGAAGATCGCCACCGGGTTTCATCGCAACACACAGATCAATCAGGAAGGCGGCATTGACACCGAGCAGTTCCGCATCGAATCCATCATTGACCGCATCAACACCACTGCGACGACGTGGCTGGGTTTGACGCTCGGCTGCGCGCAATGTCACGACCACAAATTCGATCCGCTCACCCAGCGTGACTTTTATCAATTCTTCGCCCTGCTCAATAATGCGGACGAACCCAACCTGCCGCTGAACACCCCCGAAGAGACCGAGCGCGCCGCCAAGGTTGATGCCGCAGTCGCTGCCTACGTCCGCACTCTCTCTGAAAAAACGCCTGCGCTGTTCGAGAAGGCACACGATTGGGAACGCAGCCTCACACCCGAAGCTTCGCAGAAACAATCGCAGGAAGTGCGCACGGTTTTTTCTGTGCCGCACGCCGCGCGCACGTTGGAACAGAAATTTGTGACGCTCACGGCATTTATCGAGACCACGCCTGAGAACAAACCGCATCAGGACGCGCTCAAGAAAATCCGCGCTGCAAAACCCGAGGTGCAAACCACGATGGTCATGCGCACTCGCGCCACGCCGCGCCGCACGTACCTGTTCGTCAAAGGCGACTTCACCCGCGATGGCGGCGACATCCCGTCGGGCGTGCCGGCCATTCTGCACCCGATCAAAAAGCCCGCACCGAACCGTCTGGATCTCGCGCACTGGCTAGTGGCCCGCGACAACCCGCTCACCGCGCGCGTCATCGTCAACCGCGTCTGGCAGCAATATTTTGGCAAAGGCTTGGTCGAGACAGAAAACGATTTTGGCACGCAAGGCACGCGGCCAACGCATCCGGAATTGCTTGACTGGTTGGCGATGGAATTCATGCAGCCCACCGCGCCCGGTGCCACGCCGTGGTCGCTTAAACATCTGCACCGCCTCATCCTCTCCAGCGAGACTTACCGGCAATCCTCGCGCATGCGCCCTGAGTTGAACCTGCGCGATGCCAACAATTATCTACTGGCCCGGCAGAACCGGCTGCGGCTGGACGCTGAATTGGTGCGCGATGTTTGTCTCGCCACCAGCGGGCTGCTTTCGCCGAAGATGGGCGGGCCGAGCGTGCATCCGCCGATCCCCGACGGCGTGATGGCGCTGGGCCAAGTCAAGCGCGCGTGGCCTGTCAGCACTGGTGAGGATCGTTATCGCCGCGGGCTCTACACGTTTTATTTTCGCGCCACGCCTCACCCCGCGCTCAACCTCTTTGACGCGCCCGACGGTTACAGTGTCTGCACGCGGCGCGCGCGTTCCAACACGCCGCTGCAGGCGTTGACGCTGCTCAACGACACCGCGTTTGTGGAGATGGCCGCCAGTTTTGCCCGGCGTATTTTAACCGAGTCCGGTGCGACGACGGACGAAGGCCGGCTTCATTACGCCTTCGGACTTTGCACGGCGCGGAAGCCAGCGGCAACAGAACTGGCCGTGCTGGGACAACTACTTTCAAAACAGAAAGCCGACTACGCCGTAGATGCCAAGCTGGCAGAAAAACTGGTGGGCGCACAGTCTTCCAAGCCGGTGCCGCCAACGGAGCTTGCACCGTGGGTGGTCGTGGCACGGGTGCTGTTGAACTTGGACGAGGTCATCACACGTGAATGACATGAACTCCCTCGCCGCACTGCAATCCTCGACGCGCCGACATTTCTTCGGTCGCTGCGCGATGGGATTAGGCCCACTCGCGCTGGCGGGTTTGACTGACCCGCGCTTGTTCGCGCAGACCAGTCCCACTGCGCCGCGCATGCCTCATTTCGCGGCCAAGGCAAAGCGCGTCATCTATCTTTTCATGGCGGGCGGCCCGTCGCAGTTGGAGTTGTTTGATTGGAAACCCAAGCTCGCCGCGATGCACGGACAGGCGATCCCCGATTCCTATCTGCAGGGCAAACGCTTTGCGTTCATGGACAGCTCCTTCAAAGACCGCAGCAAATTGCTGGGCGCAAAGCGCAGTTTTAAGCAGCACGGCCGCTGCGGCACGTGGGTCTCGGATCTCTTCCCGCACATCGCGGGCATCGTGGATGAGATCACGCTGCTAAAGACTTGCCGCACCAATCTGTTCAACCACGCGCCGGCCAAACTTTTCATGAACACCGGCACGGGATTTTTTGGCCGGCCCAGTATGGGCGCGTGGGTCGCTTATGGAATCGGCAGCGAGTCTCAAAATCTGCCCGCCTTTGTGGTCCTGCAATCTGGCCCGCGCGGCCCGCGTGGCGGCGGTGTGAATTGGGGCAGCGGATTTTTGCCCACGACATTTCAGGGCGTGCCGCTCTCGGGCCGTGGTGATCCCATCCTGAATCTCGCCACGCCCGCAGGGATTCCTCAAACAACCCAGCGCGAATCCATTGACGCCATTCGCCAACTCAATCTCAAGCGCCTTGCCGACACGGGTGATCCCGAGATCGCCACACGCATCGCCAGTTACGAGATGGCTTTTAAGATGCAGAGCAGCGCGCCCGAATTGATCGATCTCTCTGGCGAGAGCAAAGCCACGCTGGATCTGTACGGCGCGAAGCCGGGGCAGGCGAGTTTTGCGAACAACTGCCTGCTCGCGCGCCGATTGGTGGAGCGCGGCACGCGTTTCGTCCAGCTTTACCACACCAGTTGGGATCATCACGGCGGGCCTGGCGAGACGTTGACCAAAGACTTGGACACCGTGACGCGCGATGTGGATCAAGGCTGCGCCGCGCTCATTCTGGATCTGAAGGCGCGCGGACTTTTGGATGACACCTTGGTGGTGTGGGGCGGCGAGTTTGGCCGCACGCCCATGGGCGAGAATCGCGAGAACCCCGGGCGCAATCACCACATTGACGCCTTCAGCATGTGGTTCGCCGGCGGCGGCACGCGGCGCGGCGCGGTCGTGGGCGAGACGGACGAGTTTGGTTTTGGTGCCATCGAAGATGAATGCCATGTGCATGATCTGCATGCCACCCTCCTGCACCTGCTGGGCCTGGACCACGAGAAGCTCACCTTCCGTTTTCAAGGTCGGCAATTCCGGCTGACGGACGTCGAGGGGCGCGTCATAAAGAAACTGCTGGCCTGATCTGCCAGCGTTCGCCTGCGCGCTCCATGCCTGATTTATTGCATTCCGTTGCTGCGCACCTTTCCGCGAAAAGACTTTTCCCGGCAGGCAACGCCATTCTAGTCGCAGTCTCCGGTGGTGCAGATTCGATGGTGCTGCTGCATCTGCTTCATCAACTCGCCAAAGCCCGACGCTGGAAATTGACCGCAGCCTATTTCAATCATCAACTCCGTCCCGGAGAAGATGCCGCTGACCAGCGTCTGGTGAAAAAGGTCTGTGCGCAACTACGCGTCTCGCTCATCGCTGGAAAGTGGGTTCGATCTCAAAGCAATGGCGATCCTCTCGCAAATCTGGAAATGCAGGCGCGCATCGCGCGGCACCGCTTTCTGGCACAGGCTGCCAAACGCGCGCGCTGCAGCACCGTCGCCATGGCGCACCACGCCGATGATCAGATTGAAACCTTCTTCCTGCACCTCGCACGCGGCGCAGGCGGTGCGGGCCTCTCCGGCATCGCGGAACAAAGCACGCTCGTGGGTCATCCACAGTTGAGCCTCGTGCGCCCGTTGTTGGGCATCCGCAAGCAGACCCTTCTGGATTTTGCCGCGACCAAACAAATCGCTTTCCGCGAAGACTCCAGCAATGCCAACGATCGCTTTCTGCGCAACCGCATCCGGAACACCATACTGCCGATGCTGCGAAAGGAACTCTCTCCGGCGATGGATGAGCATGTCCTGCGCGCCATGGGAATCATCACGCTGGAAGCAACGTGCGTCAGCCGTGCGGCTGCGGATTGGTTGCGCGCCAAGCGCCGCGCCACTTTTTCCCGCCTTGCGCCGGCAATCCAACGGCAGGTGATCCTTCAGCAACTCGCGCAGCTTGCCGTGCCCGCGGATTTTGAACGTGTGGAGCATCTGCGCCATTTTTCTGGCCGCCCCATCACCGTGGAGCCTTGCCGCCAATTAGTGCGTGGTCGTGATGGAATCTTGCAGTGGGTGATTCCCCCCGAGGAAGCACGCAGCGAAGCGGCTCTCTCTTTTGATCCCACTGCCGATTTGCCAGCGTTGCAGTTTGGGGGCTGGGAAATTTCCTGCCGCCTTCTGCGCCGCAAAATCCCACTGGCAAAACTTGCCAAGAAAAACGGCTGCGAACATTTCGATGCCGACAAACTGGGGGCACGTGTCACGTTGCGCCACTGGCAGCAGGGTGATCGTTTTCAGCCGCTGGGCATGCCCTCGGCGGTGAAGTTGCAGGATCTTTTCATCAACTCAAAAATCCCCAAAGCCGAGCGACATCGACTGCTCATTGCGACCACCGACGCTGGAGAAATCTTTTGGGTGCAGGGATTGCGGATGGGGGAGTTGGCCAAAGTGCGCCCCGACACGCATCGCGTCTGTCGCTGGACTTGGCGGACATTGTAGATGTTGATTCATGCGCGCCACCTGTGATAGGCTGGCTGTCCGGTAGCGAACGATGAGCGAAGACAATTCTGAAAAACGAGACGGGCCTTCCATACGGCCGTGGGTGGTTTATACGGGCATTCTGTTCCTCATCGTCGTGCTCTTCTCCAGCTCGTCGTTGATCAAGACGCAGACCAAAGAGTCCACCTACGACGAGTTCATCCGCAACGCGACCAATGAACCCAGCCGCGTGGTGAAGGGGGTCATCCGTCCGCGGCCCAGTGGGCTTTTTGAAATCACGGGGCACTACGTCAACAGCAACAACGCGAGCGATCCGCTGCCGTTCCGCATCGAGACCATCATTCCCGAAGCGCACATGGCGCCGCTGCTGGCCTCCGGCAAGTTCGCGGTGAAGCCGGAGAACACGCTGCTGACCTCGTTCATCCTCACGATTCTGCCGTTCCTCATCATCGTGTTCTGCATCTATTTCTTTTTCATCCGGCAGATCAAGATCGCGGGCAAAGGCGCGATGAACTTTGGCAAAAGCAAAGCGCGCCTGTTGGGCCACGACAAAAACAAGGTCACCTTCAAGGACGTGGCCGGCATTGAAGAGGCCAAGGACGAGGTGTCCGAGTTGGTGGAGTTCCTGAAGGACCCCAAGAAATTCCAGAAGCTGGGCGGGCGCATCCCCAAAGGCATCCTGATGTTCGGCGCGCCGGGCACGGGCAAAACGCTTTTGGCCAAGGCCATCGCCGGCGAGGCTGACGCCTCATTCTTCAGCATCAGCGGCTCGGATTTCGTGGAGATGTTTGTGGGCGTTGGTGCCAGTCGCGTGCGCGACATGTTTGAGCAGGCGCGCAAAGCCACGCCGTGCCTCGTCTTCATTGACGAGATTGATGCGGTGGGCCGCCATCGCGGACACGGACTTGGCGGCGGCAACGACGAACGCGAGCAGACGCTCAACGCGCTGCTGGTGGAGATGGACGGATTTGATTCGCAGGAAGGCATCATCATCATCGCCGCCACCAACCGGCCCGATGTGCTGGATCCGGCCTTGCTGCGTCCCGGCCGTTTTGACCGGCAACTCACGATCAACCTGCCGGACATCCGCGGGCGCGAAGAGATCCTCAAAGTCCACGCGAAGAAGGTGAAGTTGGACAAGGACGTGGATCTCTCCGTCATCGCGCGTGGCACGCCGGGCTACTCGGGCGCGGAGCTGGCCAATCTGCTCAATGAAGCCGCGTTGCTGGCCGCGCGCTCAAACAAAAACCGCATCACCCTCACGGAATTGGAAGAGGCGCGCGACAAAGTCCGCTGGGGCCGCGAGCGCCGCAGCTTGGCGATGACCGCTGAGAACAAGAAGCGCACCGCGTGGCACGAGGCAGGGCACGCGCTTTTGAACATTATTTTGAAGCACACGCATCCGCTGCACAAGGTGACGATCATCCCGCGCGGACAAGCCCTCGGCTCAACGATGTCGCTGCCCAAGGAGGATGTCCTCAATTATCAGCGCTTGGAATTGCTCGACACGATCACGATGACGATGGGCGGGCGCATCGCAGAGGAGATTTTCTCCAACGACATCTCCTCCGGCGCAGCGGGGGACATCCAGCAGGCCACCAAGATGGCGCGCGCGATGGTCTGTCAGTTCGGCATGAGCAAGACCCTGGGCATGGTGCAATATGGCGACGACGGCGAGTTTGTTTTCCTGGGGCGCGATATGGCGCGCACCAAAAGTTACAGCGAGAACACCTCGCGCGAGATTGACGCGGAGGTGAAGGCGATCATCAACGATTGCTTTGCCCGCGCGACCGTTTTAATCGCAGAGAACCGCGCCAAGCTGGAACTCATCGCCAACGCGTTGCTGGAACTTGAAACGTTGGAAGGCAGCCAAGTCGAAGAGATTGTCCGCACGGGCAAGTTCACCCCGCCCGACCGCCCCACTCCCACCGATCCGCCAGCCGGCGCAGAGGCCGCCACGCCTATCGGCAACGTGACCAAGAAAGGTCCGCCGCCTCTGGATCCGGACTTGGGGCAATCCCCCGCACCCGCGCCGGTTTAATTCTGCGGACAAGCGCAGATTGACGCCCCAAGGGTTTTGCATACCCTCGCCGCATGATTATCGCGCCCTCACTTCTGGCCAGCGACTTTGGCAAGTTCGCCGCCGAGGCCAAACGCGCGGAACGCGCCGGCGCAGATTGGCTGCACTTGGATGTGATGGACGGCCACTTCGTGCCGAACATCAGCTTTGGCCCGGACGTCGTGCGCGCCTTGCGCAGCCAAGTGAAGCTCTTCTTCGATGTCCATCTCATGTGCTCGAACCCCGACATCTTGCTGGAACCCTTTGTCAAAGCCGGCGCGGATCAGATCACCATCCACGCCGAGCTGGGTGATAAAACACTGGACCTCATCTGGCGCATCAAAGCCCTCCGATGCAAAGTGGGCCTCGCCATCAATCCCCCCACCGTCATCACGGAGGTGGAACCGTTCCTGCCGCACATTGATCTGCTGCTGGTGATGACCGTCAATCCGGGCTTCGGTGGCCAGCCTTTCATTCGTGAAGCATTGCCCAAAATCGCTCAGGCTTGGGAATGGCGCCAGCGCCGTGCGCTCGGCTATCGGATCGAAGTGGACGGCGGCATCAACTCCACTACGGGCGCAGAATGTGCGGCGATGGGCGCTGACACGTTTGTGAGCGGTAGCAATCTCTACAGCAAGCGCAACATGAAGCAGGCCGTGCGGACGTTGCGCGACTCTGTCGAATCCCAGCGACGCCCATCCAAGGCCACTCCCACGCGGTGATCGCCACTCCCATCCGATTTGGCACCGATGGCTGGCGCGCGGTCATCGGCGAAGATTTCACTTTTGACAACGTGCAGCGTGTGGCGCAGGCCACCGCCAGTTTCTATCGCGATTGCCCGGTCGCCGGTCGGCAAAACCTTGTGATCGTCGGCTACGACCGACGTTTTCTTTCTGATCAATTTGCGCAAACCGCAGCCGAGGTGTTTGCCGGAAACGGATTTGATGTGCGGCTGGCCGACAGTCCCGTGCCCACGCCGGCGGTGTCGCACGCAGTCCATGCGCACCGCGCCATCGGGGGCGTGATGATCACGGCCAGTCACAATCCGGCGGCGTTCAATGGCTACAAACTCAAGGCGCACACTGGTGGTCCCGCTGACCCTGCCATTTGCAAAGAGGTCGAGCAGCGACTCGATGCGGCACCTGTGCAGTCGCTACCGCTGGCCGCAGCGCTGCGTGCCCGACGACTGCGCATCTGCGATCTCAAGTCGGGATGGTTTCGCGACATCAAGCGGCTGGTAGATTTTCCGCTGATTGCCCGCTCGCGTCTGCGCTTCGTGCATGAACCTTTGTTCGGTGTCGGGGCAGGTTGTTTTGATGAACTGCTCCAAGGCACCACGTGCCGAGTGAAGACGCTGCACGCTGAGCATGACCCCAATTTTGGCGGACTGTGTCCGGAACCCATCGCACGTAATTACGGGCCGACCATCAAACACCTGCGTGCGCATCCTGCCGATCTCTGCCTGGTCACCGATGGCGATGCGGATCGGATCGGCGGATTGGACGGGCGCGGCAATCCGCTGACGACTCACCAAATCATCTGCATGCTGCTGCGGCATTGCGTGGTGAACCGGCAGGGCAGGGGGCGGATCGTGAAAGCGCTGACCACCACTTCGATGGTGGACAAGATGTGCGCCGCGTGGGGACTGCCGCTGACGGAGACGGGCGTCGGTTTCAAGTTCATCTGCGCGGAGATGCTGAAGGGCGATGTGCTGCTTGGTTTTGAGGAGAGCGGCGGGATTGGGTTTAAGGGACACATTCCAGAACGCGACGGCGTGCTCGCAGGCTTGATGCTGCTGGAAATGTTGGCGACCGAAAAGTTGTCAGTACCGGTGTTGCTGCGCCGGTTGGAAAAGGAATTTGGCCCGCACCATTACGAGCGGCTGGACGTTCACTATCCGCTCGAGCAACGCGCCGCGCTGATGGCGCGCTGCAAAAATCAACCGCCCGACAAGCTGGGCCGCTCGCCCGTGACGGAGGTGAAGTCTTTCGACGGCGTGAAGTTCATCGCGCGCGATGGTTCGTGGCTGATGCTGCGCGGATCGGGCACCGAACCGGTGTTGCGACTTTACGCGGAAGCACCGACACCGCAGGCCGTCACTTCTTTGCTCGCACTGGCGCAGCGATTTTGCCGCGGCTGAACGCGCAGCACGCCCGGCATCACAGCTTTCCAGAGACCCGTGTGTGCTGGGCGTTGATCCCGAACATCGGCGAGGGGCCTTTGCCGGGGCTTTTGCTGGACACATTGATCGCATACACCTTGCCGTCGCGCGAGCCGATGTACAGCAGGCCGTTGGTTCCGAGCATGGGCGATGAACGGATTTTCCCGCCGGTGGCAAAAGTCCACTTCTGTGCGCCCGTGCGTTTGTCCAATGCGTACACCTTGCCGTCGTGCGAACCAAAATAGAGGGTGCCGTCATCGCCAATGGTCGGGGAAGATTCCACCAATCCTTCCGTGAGGAATTCCCATTTCTTGGCGCCCGTCCGACCATCGAGCGCGTACATGCGCCGGTCATTGGAACCGATGTACACCGTGCCGTCCTCGTCCACGGCCGGCGTGGAGACGACCCAGTAGGTCGTGGAAAATTCCCAGCGCTTGGTGCCGTTGGAAGCGTGCAGGGCGTACACCTTGTTGTCGAAGGAACCCAAGTAGAGCGTGTCGTCGGCACCCAGTACGGGCGTGGTTTCCACCCAGTTGCCGGTGACAAATTCCCATTTCTTGGCGCCGGTCACTCCGTCCACTGCGCACACTTTGCCGTCACGCGACCCGACATACACCGTGCCGTCAGGCCCGATGCTGGGAGGGGCGACCACAAAATTGCCTGCCTGAAATACCCAGCGGCGACTGCCGTTGCTGGCGTCCACCGCGTGCAGTTTCCGATCTTCCGAACCGATGTAAAGCGTGCCCGAAGACGAAAGGGCAGGGGACGAACTCACGTCATCGCCGGTGAGATATTCCCAGCGGCTCGCGCCCGTCTTGCCATCGAGCGCCACGAGACGATCGTTGTTCGCCCCCACGTACACCGTGCCATCAGGCCCCACGGTGGGCGAGGAACTCACCTCGCTGCCCAAGGCTGACTCCCATTTTTTCGCGCCGGTCTGCCCATCGAGTGCATAAATTTTGCCATCGTTCGAACCCACGTACACCGTGCCATCCGCTGCGAGGGCAGGGGAGGAATCCACCAAGCCGCCAGTCTCAAACACCCAGCGCTGCGTGCCCGGTGCAGTGGAGGTGGCGGGCGTGGGCTTGTCAGGAACTGGGTCGCATGCCGCGAGCAGCAACGCGAGGAGTGGCGCAGTCCATGCGCAAAATCTAACACCCGTCAGCAGGCGGCGCGTGCTGTTGTTCGTTGGGTGCATCGCGGTCAATGTGGCACGGCACAATCAGACCTTCCAGCCAAAAGTCGGCAGGGAGCTTCGAGATTGCACTTTTCATGCGCGAAATTGCGGCTATCTTCTCGCGGTCATCGAGAGGTAAATTCCTGCGGTTGATTCCCGAAATGGACCCTAAGAAGATCAGAAATTTTTGCATCATTGCGCACATTGATCACGGCAAGACAACCTTGTCGGATCGGCTGCTGCACATGACGGGTACGGTGGCCTCGCGCGACATGGAGGATCAGTTGCTCGACTCGATGGACTTGGAGCGCGAGCGCGGCATCACCATCAAGGCGCATCCGGTCAACATGACCTACAAGGCCAAGGACGGAGAAGTCTATCAGCTCAATCTCATCGACACTCCCGGGCACGTGGATTTTTCCTACGAAGTCTCCCGCAGTCTCAGCGCGTGCGAAGGCGCCTTGCTGATCGTGGACGCGGCGCAGGGGGTCGAGGCGCAGACCGTCGCCAATGTGCATCTGGCGATGGGACAGAAGCTGGAAATCATCCCCATCATCAACAAGATTGACCTGCCGCACGCCGACATCGAAATGGCCAAGCGGCAATTGGAGGAAGTGCTGGCCATCCCGGCGGACAACGCCATTTGCTGCAGCGCCAAGGAAGGCATCGGCATCGAAGAAATCTTGGAGGCCGTTATCGCGCGTGTGCCGCCGCCCAAATTGCCGGAGCACACGAGCCTGCAGGCGTTGGCGTACGACTCGTATTTTGACAACTACCGCGGCGTGGTCATCTTGGTGCGACTGTTCTCCGGCCACATGGTGCCCGGCATGCAAATCCGCATGCTGCACGCCGATCGCACGGTGGAGGTGAAAGAGGTCGGCGGCTTCAATCCCAAGCCGTTCGTGCGTACGCGCCTCTCAGCGGGCGAGACGGGCTATGTCATCACCGACATTAAAAAGCCCGAGGAGATCAAGCTGGGCGACACGCTGACGGATCCCATCCATCCCGCGCCAATGCTGGAGGGGTTCAAAGAAATTCATCCGATGGTGTTCAGCGGATTGTATCCCATCAATCCTGCGGACTTCCAGCATCTGCAATCCAGCTTGGCCAAACTGCAGCTCAACGACTCGGCCTTTGTGTACCAGCAGGAAAGTTCGGCGGCACTGGGCTTTGGTTTTCGCTGCGGCTTTCTGGGGCTGCTGCATCTGGAGATTGTGCAGGAACGCCTGCGTCGCGAGTACAACATGGACATCATCGCGACGTATCCCAGCGTCGTCTATCGCGTACTGCTGACCAATGGCGATGTGCGGATGATTGATAATCCGGCGATACTGCCCGACACCACGTTCATCGAGGAAATCGAGGAGCCGATGGTGCGCGCCTTCATCCACTGCCCGAATAGTTACATCGGTGACATAATGAATCTTGTCGGCGAAAAGCGTGGCATCCTGGAACACACCAGCACGATTGACGTGCAGCGGGTGATGCTGGAAGCGCGTCTGCCGCTCAATGAAATCCTCATCGACTTCCACGATCGCATCAAGAGCATCACACGCGGATTTGGCTCCATGGATTATGAGCACGACGGGCATCAAGTCTCCAACATGGTGAAGCTGGAGATGTTGGTGAACGAGGAAGTGGTGGATGCGTTCTCCTGCATTGTGCATTTCGACAAGGCGGCCACGCGCGGGCGTTTGCTCGCCGCCAAGCTCAAGGAAGTCGTGCCGCGCCAGCAATTCAAGGTGGCAATCCAAGCGGCGATCGGCGGCAAGGTGGTCGCGCGTGAGACGGTCACCCCCATGCGCAAGGATGTGACGGCCAAATGTTATGGCGGTGACATATCGCGTAAGCGCAAGCTGTTGGATAAACAGAAGAAAGGTAAGGAGCGCATGAAATCTTTCGGCAGCGTCAACATCCCGCAAGAGGCCTTCATCGAGGTGCTCAAAGCCTAACCGCCATGTGGTGCCTTCGCTGGATCATCTCCAAAACGCTCCGCCAAAGCGTGGATAATTTCCGGCAGGTCTGGAAACTTTACTGCGAGCAGCGCGATCTGTTGGGCGCCGCTGAATCCCAGAAATTGCGGGAGTGCTTGGCGCGTTGGCGTCAGGCGATTGTCAGCGCGAAATCCAAAGAGGCGGTGAAGCAGGCCTCCGAAGCGGAGCTTGGCGAAGCCAGCCGTTATCTGCGTCCGTATCCAAAAGCGTTCATGCGCGACACGGTGGAGATGTTGCTGGTGGTGATGGTGGTGGTGATTGCGTTCCGCGCGTATTTTCTGCAGCCGTTCAAGATTCCGACCGGCTCGATGCAGCCGACATTGTACGGCATCACGCAGCAGAATCTGAACGGCGACCTCGCACGCAAAGTGCCGGGCCGAGCAGGGCGCATCGTGGAATGGTTTCGCGGCACGACGTGGTACCACTTGAAGGCCGAAGGGAATTGGCGGCTGGTTTCCATCGGCGAACCCACGCCCGCGTCGTTCCCCAAAATGTACGGCACGCAAACGGTCGTGTTCGAGACCATCCCCGGTGGCGAGCGAGTGGAGCGCACGGTGTGGTACACCTACTTGGATAACCCGCCGTACAAACTCAATCGCGTCCAGACTGAACTGGGCAGCTACCGGGACATCGCCAGCCCGCTCATCCGGATGCCCGGGCATGATTTTGGTGAGCCGCCGAACATGGTGGCCAACCGGCTGGAGTTCCAGGCGGGCGAGGATGTCTTCAAGTTTGTCGTCAAGACGGGCGACCACCTGTTCGTGGATCGCGTCGCCTACAATTTCCGGCGGCCGGAGCGCGGCGAGATTGTGGTGTTTGACACCAAAGACATCACCAACGGCGTTCAGCCCAATCAATTTTACATCAAGCGCCTCGTCGCCTTCGATCCGGAGAATGTCAGCATCGGCAACGATCGCCATGTCCGCATCAACGGCGACCCGCTCGACAGCGCCACGCCGCGCTTTGAGCATCTGTACAGCTTCCGTCACGAAACCAAGGCCAGCCGTGTTGACGGCCAGCCGCATTACAGCCTCGAGTATCCGCCCAAGGAGCCACCGCGCGGATCGCGTTTTTCTGGCCACGCCAATGCGCGTGCCAGTGCGCCAGCGAGCTTCTCCGCGACCGATGAGCGCACTGGCATGGTGCCTGGCGACTACTTTCCAGACGGTGAATCCGTCTTTGGTGCCGCGCAATGGGCGGCGATGCCCGGTCGCGGCTTTCTCGTCTTTGGCGACAACACCATGAACAGCAGCGATTCGCGCGCGTGGGGCGAGGTGCCCGAGCGCAACATCATCGGCAAACCGTTCTTCATTTACTGGCCGTGCCTGAATGATGCCAGCCGTCCCAACGGCACCCACGGATTTGGCTGGGACAACTGGTGTGCCGCAGCAATCACACTGGCGCTGGTTTTGGGCAGCCTTTGGTGGGTGTTCAGACTGCCCGAAATCCGCCCCGACCCTCGCGCGACCTGATCCTCAGTTCAATCGCACAATCATTGTTATATCTAATTACGGAATGGCCGATCGCAGGGTGCCATTACGCTTCGTTGAGCCGTCAATTGGCGACTGCCGTGGCTGCGAGAATCTGATCCGCGCCCAGTGCCGCAAATCGTTTTGCGTATTTGCCAGCGGACGTCTGCCATGAAAAATCCGCCTTCATGGCGCGGTGAACAGTTGCCGCCATCTTCGCCTTGTCGGCGTACAAACTCTGCGCCCGCTGGATGGCCTTGGCCAGATTTGCCATCGTGTAATCGGTGAACTTGACGCCCGTGCCGGTCTTTGGTTTTTGAGCGATGTCCACAACAGAATCCTTCAGGCCACCCGTTGCGCGCACCACGGGAATTGTCCCGTAGCGCAGGCTGTAGAGTTGGTTCAATCCGCACGGCTCGTACTTGGAAGGCATCAAAAAGAAATCTGCGCCCGCCTCAATCCGATGCGCCAACGCGTTGTCGTAGCCGATACGCACGGCAACACGGTCGCGATGCTGCTGCGCCAGTTGCGTGCAGAGCCCTTCGATGCCGGGGTCCCCTTCACCCAATAGCACAAACTGGATGGGCTTCTCCAATTCAGTCTGCAGCACATCATGCAGCAGCGTCATACCTTTCTGTTCGGCCAGGCGGGTGATGGAAGCAAAGAGCGGCACATCAGGTTTCACGGGAAGCCCCAGCGCAGCTTGCAACTCCGCTTTATTCTTGGCCTTGCCTGCAAGATTGTCGGCCGAGTAGGCGTGCGGCAAATGCGGATTGCGCGTCGTGTTCCATTCCGCGTAGTCCACGCCGTTCAAGATGCCGCTGAGCGCCGTCCCGCGTTGGCGCAGCACACTATCCAATCCTGCGCCCATCTCTGGCGTGGTGATTTCCTTCGCGTAACTGGGGCTGACAGTGGTCAGACAATCGGCGTAGTGCAGTCCCGCCTTGAGCGGATTGAAGCTGCCATAAAATTCAGGCCCGTCAGCGTTGAAATATTCCAGCGGCAGATTGGTCAGTTGGAAATGTTCCCGCTGACACGTGCCTTGATACGCCAGATTATGGATCGTCAGACACGTACGCGGCGGTGACACCCAATGGTCGTGCGTGGCTTGGTGGCGAATCAAGAGCGGCACCATCGCCACCTGCCAGTCGTGCAAGTGCACCACATCCGGCCGCCACGGCAGATACCGCGCCAGATGCGTGACGCATTTGGAGAAGAAGATGAACCGCTCCGGATTGTCGGCGTAACTGTGGCCGTCCTCTTGGTATAAATGCGGGCGACCAAAATACGCTGATGCATCCACGAAATACGTCAGCACCCCATCGGCACTCGTGGTGGTCCAGACGCCAGCGGCAACTCGTTTGCTGCCCATCGGCAATTCACAGTGCCAATCGAAGGGCTTCAACTCCGGGAATCTTTCGCGCACACCGCGATAGAGCGGCGTGACCACGCGCACCTCGTGACCGCTCTGCGCCAGGGCGCCTGCCAGTCCCGCCACCATGTCCGCCAAGCCGCCCGTTTTGGAATACGGGAACAGCTCGCTCGTCGCCATCAAGATTCTCATGAGCGGCAAACGGCCATCATCGCCGGATGCAATCCGTGCGCAGATAAGGCTGGAGCGGCGCGGGAATAGCGATGCTGCCATCGGCCTGCTGATGCGTCTCGATGAGCGAGACGAACAACCGCGCGAGCGCCACGCCGCTACCGTTGAGGATATGCGGCAGATGATTGGCGCCGTCCGTGGTCTTGTATCGCAGACGCATGCGCCGCGCCTGAAAATCTTCGGTGTTTGAAACGCTGGACACTTCCAAATAACTTCCCTGCCCCGGCGCCCAGACTTCGATGTCGTACGTCTTGGCCGCAGCAAAACCCATGTCACCCGTGCAGAGCAGCACCACGCGATAGTGCAGTCCCAACTCCTGCAGCGGGCGCTCCGCGTTGGCGCGCATTTTTTCCAACTCCGCGTAGCCGTCCTGCGGCAGCGCAATCTTGATCAGCTCGACCTTGTCGAACTGATGCACGCGAATCATGCCGCGCGTTTGCAAGCCCGCCGCACCTGCCTCCGCCCGAAAACACGGACTGTAGGCGCAGTAATTCTTGGGCAACTCATCCTGCCGCAAGATTTCCTCGCGGTGCATATTGGCCACCGGCGCTTCGGCAGTCGGCACCAAGTAACGTTTGCCCAGCGTCGTTGTGTCCAGTCCTTCTTGCACCGCGTAGGCTTGATTGAGAAATTTCGGGAACTGCCCCACGCCCACCATGCACTCGGCGTTCACCATGAACGGCGGCGAGACCTCCGTGTAGCCGTGCTCCAGCACATGCAAGTCCAGCAAGTACTGGATGAGCGCACGCTCCAGCCGCGCACCCCAGCCGGTGTAGAGCAAGAAACCGCTGCCGGCCAATTTTGTGCCGCGCTCAAAATCCACCAGCTTCAGCTCATCGCAAAGCTCCAGATGCGTCTTGGGCTTGAAACCAAATTCTACCTTCGCGCCGTGCGTTTTGATTTCCGGATTGTCCGCAGCGTCTTTGCCTTCGGGCACACTGCTGTGCGCCAAGTTGGGCAGATGCAGTAGCGCGTCGTCGAAGGCCGCATCAGCGTCGCGAGTCTGCTGTTCCAGTTGCGCGATGCGCTCGCCCATCTCGCGCACCTCATTTTTGCGCGCCTCGGCGTCAGCCTGCTTGCCCGCCTTCATCAACGCACCAATCTCCTTCGAGGCTGCGTTGCGCTGGGCCTTGAGAGTTTCCTCCTCCGTCACCAACGCGCGACGGCGCTCGTCCAGCGCCAGCAACTCGTCAATGCGTTCTGCGGATTCGCCACGTGCCTGCAACCGCCGACGCGCTTCATCGGGTTGCTGGCGGATATACTTCATGTCCAACATTCGCGCGGATTATATGGCCGGCCCTTCCCGCGGCAAGGGCATTGCATCGCGGCCGGATTTGCCGTAATCAAATCGCATGCGCGCCGGCAACGTCTCCTCAGTGCATTTGCATCCCGAAACGGCACGGCTGCCGATGGAACTTGTGCCGTCCATCGAGGCGGTCACGGGAAAAGGAATCCTCGGTTGCACCCGCTACTTCGAGCGACAGACACGCCGCCAAGTCACGTTGATTGAGCGCGAGCAAATCGCCGAGCACGCGACGGCGCTGGGCATCGGAATCATCGCACCCGGTGTTGTGCGTTCCAACATTGAGACCACGGGCATTTGCCTGCGCGACGCGGTGGGGAAACAAATCCAAGTGGGCGAATCAGTATTGTTGGTGCGCGAGCTGCGCACGCCGTGCGAACAGATGGATGCGATTGCGCCGGGTTTGCGCGAGTTGATGCGCGACGGCAGGCAAGGGGTGCTGGCCGAAGTGGTGCGCGGCGGCATCATCCGCGCCGGTGATTCTATCGCACTCGTGCCAGCGGGCATTTGATTTTGGATTGAAACCCGTCCCCTGCCCCGCCACATTCGCGCCATGCCGACTTCGTTCACGGGCAAAGTTTACGTGGTGCGCGACAACATCGACACCGACCAGATCATCCCGGCGCAGTTCCTGAACTTGGTGCCGACGATTGCTGCGGAGTACGAAAAGCTCGGCAGCCACGCGATGGCGGGACTGCCCGCGTCGCTCTATCCCATCCCGTTTGTGAAAGCGGGCGAGCTGGACAGCGAGTATTCCATCGTCGTCGGCGGGCGCAATTTTGGCTGCGGCAGTTCCCGCGAACACGCCCCCATCGCTCTGGGATCCACCGGCTGCAGAGTCGTGTTGGCGGAAGGTTTTGCGCGCATCTTTTTCCGCAACTGCGTGGCCACGGGAGAACTTTATCCGTGCGAGATTTCAGATCGCCTGTGCGAGATCCTCAAGATTGGCGACGAGGTCACCGTGGATTTGGATGCCGCGACCGTGCGCATTCACGCGACGGGCGCCGTTCACTCCTTCAAGCCGCTCGGCGAAGTGCGTCCGGTGGTGGATGCCGGTGGTCTCTTTAATTACGCCCGCAACACGGGCATGATTGCGCGCAGAGACTAGCGGCGAATCTTGACGGGCTTCCCTGTCGCCGCCGATTCGTCTGCGGCGAAAATAATTTCATGCGTGCGCGCGGCGTCGGCCATGCTCGTGTGCGGCATCTCGCGGCCATCGCGCAGCGCGGTGAAGAACGCTTCAAACTGCGTCTGGTACGGGTGATCCTTCACGTCACCGGAATCCACTAGCTGCGTCGCCAGTTCACTCCAGCGGCTCTTGTCCAGGGCGCCGAGTTTGGTGGAGTGAAATTTATTATCCAACATGCTGCCTTCGCTGCCCACGAGGTGCGTGTGGAAATAATAAGGCTGCAGGCAATCAATGACCGACGCCACTTTGCCCAAGCGCCCGTCGCGGAATTTGAGGATGGTCACGCTGGTCGTGTCGTACTCGTACTTCTTGAACGCGGCATTGCTTGAACCGGTGGAATAGCTGGACACCTCGGCCACGTCCGTGGATCCCATGCAGTAAAGCAGCGCATCCATCGCGTGGCATCCGGCGGAGAGCAGGCTGCTGCCGCCGGCGTCCTTGCGGATGTTCCAGCGGTACTGCCCGTACCACGGACCGATGCCGTGATAATAGTCCACCTCGCCATAATGGATCTGCCCCAAAAGTCCGGCATCAATCACCGAGCGGATCGTGCGGAACTCCGCCGAGAAGCGGCACTCAAAGCAGACGCACGTCTTCACCTTCGCCTTTTTAATGGCGGCCTGCATGCGCTGCAAATCGCGCTCGGCAAGGCACAGCGGCTTTTCGATGATGAGATGCTTTCCGGCATTGGCCGCGGCAATCACTTGATCGGCGTGCTGATAGGGATAGCTGGTGACATCAATCACGTCCAAGTTGCGGTCGGCCAGCATGGCCTCCAGCTTCGTGTGCGACTTGATCTTCGAGCCGTGCCGCGCGCTCAGCTCGTCGTCATTGAGCACGCGCGAGGAATAAACGGCCGTCACCTGCGCCTGGCCCGTGGCGTTGATGGCGTCAATGTGAGCCGTGGCGGCCCAGCCGTATCCGATAATTCCGACATTAAATTTTTTCACAGGGATGGAGTCGTGTTTGCTTTGGGTCGCCAGATAGCACAGTTTTTGTCCGGGATTGTCAAGGCATGTCCGGAAACGCGCTCATCATCTTCGTCAAGGCACCGCGCGCGGGCCATGTCAAAACGCGTTTGGCCGCCGCCATCGGCGCGGAGGCCGCGTGCCAGGTTTATGAAGAGCTGGTGCGCATCACCTGCGCCAAAGTTTCCGGCACACACCAAGCGGAGGTTGAGCTGCGCTACACACCCGATGACGCCGCATCTGAGATTGCGCCTTGGTTGCGCGCCGGATGGACAGCGCAGCCGCAAGGCGAAGGCGCGCTGGGCACGCGCATGGCGCGAGCGTTTGATGCAACGTTCGCGGCGGGTGCCGACAAAGTGGTGCTCATCGGTTCGGACTGTCCCGACATTGAACCGGCCGACATCGCTTCAGCGTTTGACCACTTGTCGCAGCACGATGTGGTGCTCGGCCCCGCACAGGATGGCGGCTATTGGCTCATCGGTCTGCGCGCTCGCTGCCCTGCTCTCTTCGCCAATATTTCTTGGAGCACGAGCAGCGTCCTCGCCTCCACGCTCCAACAGTGCGCAGCAAATCAACTCGACGTCGTGCAACTGCGAGTGCTCGCCGACATTGACACTGAAACGGACTGGCGTGTGTTTGAAAAGCGGCGCAGAGAAGCTGGAGCGGCGGACGGGATTTGAACCCGCGACAATCTGCTTGGAAGGCAGAAGCTCTACCACTGAGCTACCGCCGCGTGCGCGCATCCTATCCTGCGCGCTTGCGTTGTCAATTGACCAGCCCGTATGCTGACGCCCCGATGACTTCGCTCCTCTTGCAAGGCGGGCGCGTAATTGACCCCGCCCACGGCTTCGACCAGACCGCGGACCTGCTGATTTATAACGGCAAAATCGCCGCTGTGGGCGCGGCACTGCCGGTGGATCAATACACCAAGATTGTCCCCTGTGCGGGCCGCATTGTCTGTCCGGGTTTGATTGATCTGCACGTGCATCTGCGCGAGCCGGGCCAGTCGGCCAAGGAGACCATCGCCACCGGAACACGCGCGGCGGCTCGCGGCGGTTTCACCAGCGTGGTGTGCATGCCCAACACCACGCCCACCATCGACAGCGCGGCGACGGTCGCGTTGATCCGTGACAAGGCTGACCGCGAGGCCGTGGTCAATGTCTTCATCGCCGGTGCCATCACAAAAGGGATCGCCGGCGAAGAACTGGCGCCCATCGGTTCGCTCAAGCAAGCGGCCGTGGTGGCGATCACCGACGACGGGCACTGCGTGCAGAATAACGATTTGATGCGGCGCGCGTTGGAGTACGCCAAGATGTTTGATCTGCCGGTGATGGATCATTGCCAAGATTACTCGATGGTGGGTGACGGCGTGATGCACGAGGGTTACTGGAGCATCGCGCTGGGATTAAAAGGCTGGCCGGCCACGGGCGAGGATCTCATTGTCGCGCGCAACATCCAGCTTGCCGAACTCACCGGCACGCATGTGCATTGCCAGCACATCAGCTCGGCCGGCTCCATCCATCTGTTGCGCGAAGCCAAAGCGCGCGGCATCCCGATTTCCGGCGAAGCCTGTCCGCATCATTTTATTCTGACCGACGCGGCGATTGCCGGCAGCGACAAGTTCTGGGAGGCCGACGGCAGCGCATTGCAAGCAGAAGGTCAGCGCCCGACTTGGCCGGCGTACGACACCAACTTCAAGATGAACCCGCCGCTGCGTTCGGCGCAGGATCGCGAGGCCATTCTGGAGGGACTGACCGATGGCACGCTGGAAATTCTCTCCAGCGATCACGCGCCGCATTGCGGTCACGAAAAGGAAGTGGAATTTGATTCCGCACCTTTTGGCATCACCGGCTTGGAAACGGAGTTGCCGTTGTCACTCACTTATCTGCACCACACGGGGCGCCTGTCGTTGTCGGCGCTGATCGCCAAGTTCACCAGTGCCCCCGCGCGCATGCTGCGCCTGAACAAAGGCACGCTGCAAGTGGGCGCCGATGCCGACGTGACGGTGATTGATCCCAACTGCCAATGGACCTACGCGGCCAACGACTCGTCCAGCAAGTCCACCAACTCGCCCTTCGGCGGCTGGGCGCTGCGCGGACGGGCGACGACGACCATTGTCGCGGGCAAAATTGTCTGGCAGATGTGAGCCGTCCCGCCTAGATTAGCCTCAGCAAATCCCACTCCACACATCATGAAAAAAATATCCTCACTGTTCGCTATCTGCGCTGCGGCGGTCATGGCTTTCACCGCATCGCAAGCGTTGGCAGGCGAAGGCTGGCTGACCAACCTTGAGAAGGCGCAGGAGCAGGCCAAGAAAGAAGGCAAGCTCGTCTTCCTCGAGTTCACCGGCTCTGACTGGTGCCCGCCCTGCATTGCGCTCAAGAAAAAAGTGCTGGGCACTGAGGAGTTCGCCGCGTTTGCCAAAGACAATTTGGTGTTGGTGGAGATTGATTTCCCCCGCAGGAAGCCGCTCGATCCCGCGCAGAAAAAGTACAACGATGATCTCGCCAAGAAGTACAAGATGGAGGGTGTGCCGATGGTGCTTGTGTTCGATGGCGGTGGGAAAGAACTCTCGAAGGACGTGGGCTTCAGCGGCGATAGCGTCGCGCAGTACATCGCCAAGTTGAAGAAACTGAAGAAGTAGGTTGCCCGGCAACTTTCTTGCATTGCGCAAAGTCAGACGCGGCTCGGTGCCGCGTTTTTGCTTACCACTTGACCCTGCCAACGGCGTGCCACTAGCATCCCGCGGCCATGGGCCATAGGATGCGGGCGATTCTAGCACTTGAGGACGGGACGATTTTCCAAGGCGAGGCATTTGGCGCGCAAGCTTCTGCCTGCGGCGAGGTTTGTTTCAACACCTCGATGACGGGCTACCAGGAAATCCTGACGGATCCGTCCTACAAAGGGCAGATCGTCACGATGACGTATCCGGAGATCGGCAACTACGGCGTCAACGCGCAGGACGTGGAGTCGTGGCGGCCGCATGTGGCGGGCTTCGTGGTGCGCGAACTGTCGCCCGTCGTGAGCAATTGGCGCAGCACGCAGTCGCTCGACGCCTATCTCAAAGAGCACGGCATCCCCGGCATTCAAGGCATCGACACGCGGGCGCTCACCAAACGCCTGCGCATTCGCGGCTCGATGAACGGCTTCATCAGTACCGAAGCGATTTCACCAGCGGAGGCGCAGGCCAAAGCGGCTGCGTGGCACGGATTGGCTGGCGTGGATTACGTCAAGGAAGTCACGCACCCGAAGGCGTTCGACTGGGAGACGCACGGGGTGGATAGTCAGCGCTTCACCCTGCCCAGCGGCAACAACTTGGCGGGCAGTGCCGCCGCTTTGCCGCCGGCGGACATTCCCATTGTGGCTTATGATTTTGGGATTAAGTACAACATCCTGCGTTGCCTGCGGCGGCAGGGTTTTGCGGTGCACGTGGTCCCCGCCACCACTCCAGCCGCGCAAGTCTTGGCGCGCAAACCTGCGGGCGTTTTCCTCTCCAATGGCCCGGGCGATCCTGCGGCGCTGGGTTATGCCGTCAGCGCCATCAGTGAATTGGTGAAAAGTGGCATCCCGATTTTTGGGATTTGCTTAGGCCACCAGATTCTCGGACAGGCGGTGGGCGGCAAGACCTTCAAGCTCAAGTTTGGTCATCGTGGCGGCAATCATCCGGTGAAAGATCTGGAAAGCGGGCGCGTCGAAATCACTTCTCAGAACCACGGCTTCGCAGTGGACCCTGCATCGCTGCCCGCCGAGGTTGTGGTGGACAGGATTAACCTGAACGACCAGACGGTGGAGGGCATGTGCCACCGAAAAAAACCCGTCTTTAGCGTGCAATACCATCCGGAAGCCTCGCCCGGACCGCACGATGCTTCGCCTCTCTTTGCCAAATTCAGGCAGCAAGTTAGTCAAGGCTAACATTGACATCACCAATTCAGTGAGGTAGCGTCTTGGCACCCAACTGGTAGGGGTGGCAATTCGAGGCATGCCAACGCTCTACATACTCACCGAGGGATTTCCCAACAAATCCTTCGAGTTGCGCGAAGGCGTAACGACAGTCGGGCGTGATGACGATAACGCCATTCACGTCCCCGATTCTTCATTGTCTGGCAATCACGGACAGTTCGTCGTCTCCAACGGCGCAGTGGTGTTTCAGGATTTAGATTCCACCAACGGCAGTTTCATTGACGACAATCCCATTGCCGAAGCGCCGCTGCCGGTGGGCACCATCTTCCGCTTGGGTTCCGTGGTGATGCAGATTGGCAACGGCGGTGGCGCGCCTGCCGCCAGCAAACGCACCACATCGGTGATCATGGTTGCGCCAGCGGGCATCAAGCCCGGAGATCTACGCGGGGGCACCGGTCAAATCCATTCGCCCTTCAAGCACAAGAAGAGCATCGGCACAAAAGTCTTCAACATCATCCTCATCATCGTGGGGATTGCCATTGCCGTCCTGCTGGGGATGACAATCCTCAAGACTTAGCGGCCTTGCCAGTAGTCGATCACGAAGACTTCGTCCAAAATCGGCTTGATGATCTTCACGAATTCCAGATGGCTCGGATGCGGCAGATAGATGTCGCGATCTTTTTCGCTGGCGAACGTGATGGTGAAGCAATGGGTGAAACCTTTGTTCAGCCCCTCGGGACTATTGTTCGCACCGTGCTCGAATTCCTTGATCTGCGGAATCTTTCCCGGCAACGCAGCGAACGCCTTGATGACGCGCTCGGTCTGGGCCTTTGAGACGCCTTCCTTGAACTTCACGCAAACAACATGGCGCAGCTTGGGCGCGGATTCTTTTTCAGCAGCGAGTGAGCCGGTCAACATCACGCAACAGGCAAGCAGAACAGCGAGGGATCGGGCAATGGTTTTCATGCGCGCAAGCTAGCGCAACCTCACGGTCGGGGCAATCAACTTTCCCCGCTGGCGAGTCGCACAAAGGATTGTACTTCGCCCTGCAATCCGTATTCATTGCCCTTCCGATGGACGAAACCAACCAGTTGATCGAGCAACGCAAAGCTAATCTGGCGGCGCTGCGCGCGGAAGGGATTGATCCGTTCCGCGCGAAGTTCACTCCCGACGACACCTGCGCCGGCGGCAAATCCAACTTCGTTGAAGGGCGCGCCATCGCTGTCGCCGGGCGCCTTGCCTCCATCCGTGACATGGGCAAGACGACCTTTGCGCACATCAAAGATCAGAGCGGTGCCCTCCAGCTTTTCATCCGCAAAGACGATGTGGGTGAAGCTGCGTACAAAAGTTTCAAGCATCTGGATCTGGCGGATTTTGTCGGCGCGAAAGGCACGCTGTTCAAAACCAAGACCGGCGAGATCAGCGTCCGCGTTCAAGAATATACCGTGCTGTCCAAGGCACTGCGCCCGCCTCCGGACAAATGGCACGGCCTCTCCGACACCGAGACGCGCTATCGCCAGCGCTATCTGGATTTCATCGCCAATGATGACGTCCGCGAGACCTTCCTCAAACGCAGCGCCATCGTGCATGAGATCCGCACCTTCCTGCACGTGCGCGGCTACGCGGAAGTGGAGACGCCGATGATGCAATCCATCCCCGGCGGTGCGGCAGCGCGGCCGTTTGTCACCCGGCACAACACCTTTGGGCGGGACTTTTTCCTGCGCATCGCACTGGAGCTTTATCTCAAACGCCTGCTCGTGGGCGGCATGGATCGCGTGTTTGAGATGGGCCGCAACTTCCGCAACGAGGGCATCTCCCGCCGGCACAATCCCGAGTTCACCATGCTGGAGGCGTATCAAGCCTACGGCGATTACGAGACGATGATGGAGCTGTGCCAGTCGCTCATCTGCCACGTTGCCACGACGGTGCTGGGCACGCTGCGCATCGAACACAAAAATGCCGAAGGCGAGGTCACCAAAACCATCGACCTGACTCCCAATTGGAAACGCGCGCGCTACAAAGATCTGGTCCGCGAAAAAGCCGGCGCGGACTGGTTCGAGATTACGCTGGAGCAACGCCGCCAGCGCGCAGATGAATTGGGGATTGAAGTCGCGCCGGACGCAGAGGATTTCGAGATCACCAGCGCGGTGTTCGAGAAGCTCATTGAGCCGACTCTCATCCAGCCCACGTTCGTCACGCACTTGCCCAAAGAGCTGGTGCCGCTCGCCAAACTTTCAGCGGAAGATCCCAGCACTGTGGAAGTCTTCGAGTGCTGCATCAATGGGCAAGAGATTGCCCCCGCGTACACTGAGCAGAACGATCCCATCGAACAGCGCGAGCGCCTTGAGCATCAGGCCGGCGGCGAACAGCAAAAGTTGGATGAAGATTTTCTGGTGGCACTGGAGCACGGCATGCCGCCCGCTGGCGGTATCGGCATCGGCATTGATCGGCTGTGCATGATGCTGCTCGGTCAGGAAAGCATCCGCGACGTGATTCTCTTCCCGCAGCTCAAGCCGAAAGACGAGCCAGTCGCGCCCAGTCCACAGGCTGGCCCAGATCAATCTGCGGCAGTTCCGCAGTGATAGTCTCCGGATATTTCTGCGCTGCGCCGGTGTTGAAAATCAGCACGCGATCTTGCCGGCCAATCTTTCCCTGCCCCATCATCCGGTCGAGCACGCCCAAGCACACCGCCGTCTCCGGGCACAGCGCGATGCCTTCCTTCGCGTTGGCCAGACTCATCCAGCGCGCGATCGTATTCTCCGGCGCTGTCATCGCCAAGCCACCGCTGGCGCGCACGGCATCCAAGATCATGAAATCGCCCACCGCCTGCGGCACGCGCAATCCGCTGGCGCAGGTGCGGGCGTTATCCACGCGCGTGGCAAAACGCGCGCCCGCCTCGAATGCGTTGACGATGGGCGCACAGCCGTCGCTCTGGCACGCAACCATGCGCGGCCGATGTTTGTCTTTGAGCAGGCCGATCGCCTCCAGTTCTTGGAATGCCTTCCACATGCCCACCAAGCCCGTGCCACCGCCGGTCGGATAAAAAATCCAGTCGGGCAAGTGCCAATCAAACTGCTCCGCCAACTCCAGCCCCATCGTCTTTTTGCCTTCAATCCGATACGGCTCCTTCAACGTGGAGACATCGAACCAGCCCATCGTGGCCGCGCCTTCACGCACCAACCGGCCGCAGTCATCAATCAAACCGTTGACGCGAAATGCGCGCGCGCCAAGCAGCGCGCATTCCTTTTGGTTGATGATGGGCGTGTCCTCCGGCATGAACACCCACGCCTCCATTCCCGCCCGCGCCGCGTACGCCGCCAGCGCGCCACCCGCATTGCCCGCCGTCGGGGCGGCCAGTTTGGTCAGGCCAAACTCCTTGGCCATCGTGACGGCCATCGCCATGCCGCGCGCCTTAAAACTGCCGGTGGGCAGGCGGCTTTCATCTTTGATGAAGAGTTTCGCCAACCCAAACTCCGCAGCCAATCGCGGCGCGGTCAAAATAGGCGTGATGGTTTCTGTCAGCGAAACGATGTTGGCCGGATCTTCCACCGGCAGCATTTCCAGATAACGCCACATCGTAGGCGGCCGACCCAAGAGTGTCCGCGTGTTGAAACATTTCTTGATCCGCTCCAAGTCGTAGCGCACCCATAATGGCTTATGACAGGCGGTGCAGAGATTCCACGGCTGGCGCGCGGGGAAAGTCTTGCCGCACTGCGCGCATTCCAGATGGGAAACAAAAGCCATGCCTACTGTGGCCGCTGCAAACGGAAGGTGCCGTGGTCGCTCGGGCAGCGATAGTGAAAGAGAAGTTGCTGCGCCGTGCCGTTGCCTTCGTAGCGATAAACACCGCCGGCCAAGTATCCGAGGTCCGCTTCGCCCGAGAATTGGTGCGTGCCGTTGGCCTCGCGCACCGTCATGTCCAGCTTGTAGGCAAAACTAACGGGGAAACAGCAGGTCGTGTACTTGGCGTGAAAGTGGGTCTCGTATTGGCCATTGGTTTTTGAGGACACCACACAGCGAAGAACATCATTGTGGCCGTTGTGCTCGCTCTGCCAGCGCCCGATCCACGCGCCCGTCACGCCAGTCGCGGGCTGTTTGAGGGTGGCCTGCCACTGCGGCTCGAAAGTGCTGCACGCCGCAAGCGCGAAGGCCACGAGCAAGACGATCACGAGTTTCTTCATGACGAAAACATGGCGGAGAGAGGGGGATTCGAACCCCCGGTAGGGTTTAACCCCTACGCAGGTTTAGCAAACCTGTGCCTTCAACCACTCGGCCACCTCTCCTAAATTGCGCGCGAGTGTGGCTGAAGGCCGCGCGGCAGGGCAATGAAAATCACGACGGCTTGGCGGGCGCGCGGTTCTGTTTTTCAAACCAACCCACAAGCAGCGTGTCCACGAGCAATTGAATTGCGTGATAGAAAACCAGCGGCACCGCGCCCTGCGGATTGGCGGCGAAGAAGCGTTCCCAAAGAAAGATGCCGTTGGGCAACGTCTTCTGCGCACCCGCAAAGGACACCGCCGTCTGTGTGGGCCCATCCAGATGCAGGCAGCGGGCTGCCAGAATATTTCCGCTGAGCAAGAGTGCATGCAACGTCGCACAGCATCCCAAGTAACGGAACAAGATGCCGCTGTCCCCTTTCAGGCTTTGTGCAGCGGCGGCAAAACCGGTGTACACAAAAACCAAAATGATGCACTGCGGGGCAACACGCAGTACGGCGCGAATCGCCTCGGCGCGTTCCCAATAGTAGCGCCGCAAGAGTTGCCCCAATAATACTGGCAGCAGCACGGTGCAGGACATGTTGAGCATCATTCGACTGGTCACGAAGGAAACATTCTCCGCATGCAATGCCAGTCGCAGGATGACTGGGGTGAAGAGCACCGTGCTCATGTTGGTCAACAGCGCCACGACGATGGCAAGCTCGCTGTTGCCGCGCGCCAAAAGTGTCAGTGCCACGGCAGAGGCCATCGTGCTGGCTTGCGCGGCCATGATCAGCATCGCCTCCAGAAAGTGCGCACTCGCCGCATCGGGAAGGCCGCTGCCGAACACTTTTGCCAATTGCCACGCGGCCAGTGGTGCCACGACATAAACACTGGTGAACACCATCAGGATGGCGGGCCAATTAGTCGCCTGCCGCAACATCGCACGGGTGTCGGCCATGAAGCCGGAAATGCCCAGCACGGTTGCCACCAGCAGCGGCGTCACCCAACCTGATTGCTTGATCCACAGACCGCCCGCGGGCCATGCCAGTCCCAGCGGGATGACGCAGAACAAGGCCAGCAGAAACCAGTAGCGTTGTAGGAAAGTGGTGTTCAATTGCCAGCCGCAGGATGAGTGGTTCCCAGATAAAAGGCGCGGGCGTTGTCGCCCAAGAAAGCGTTCAGAGACTGCGGCGCGCGGGCGCGAATGTAGTCCGTCGCAAGATCCATGACGCGGTCGTACTCCCCAGCCAAGCGGCAGACGGGCCAGTCCGATCCAATCATCAGTCGCTCCGGCCCGAAGGCGTCAAACACCACGTCCATGTATGGCTGAAAATCGGCCGCAGTCCAGTCAGTCCAGTTGGCCTCGGTCACCATCCCGGAGATTTTGCAGTGCACATTGGGCAATGCGGCCAACTCGCGGATCAACGTGGCCCACGGTTCCATGCGCTGTTCTTTGATTGCGGGCTTGGCGATGTGATCCAGCACGAAGGGTTGATCGGGCATGCGCCGCACTACTTCGATTGCCGCTGGGAGTTGTCGTGGAAAGACGAGCAGGTCGTAGGTTAAATCGTGCTGTCGCAGTTTAGAAAGCCCGCGCAGAAATTCTGGGCGCAGCATGAAGCGATCATCGGGTTCATCCTGCACCACATGACGCACGCCGACGAATTGGGGATGCGCGGCCAACTCTTCCAGTTGCGCATCCAGTGCGGCGGATTGCAAGTCCACCCAACCGACAACGCCCATGATGCGAGGGTGGGCTTGGGCGAGTTCGAGCAGCCAGCGGGCCTCGTCAATATCTTGACGCGCCTGCACGGCGATGGAGCCTTCAAAACCCAGCGGCGTCTGTACTCGCGCGAGGTCGTCGGGCAAGTAATCGCGCTTGAGCACGTTCATGCGCTGATTGATCCACGAGTACTGCGCGGCGTTGTAGCGCCAGAAATGTTGGTGCGCGTCAATCCTCACGCAGAGGGTTTAGCGGGCACCGAGGGCTTTGTGCAAGTCGCGAAGCACATGGGCCATGAAGGCGTAGCGCTTTTCCGGGAGATGGGCGAGGCACTTGATGATCAGATTTTCCAAACCCATGGGAACGCCCGGATTCAATTCGCGTGGCCGCCGGATGTGGTAACGAGGATCAAGCTGATTGCGCAGCATCTCCGCAGGGGAATCGCCTTCAAACGGTTTCAGCCGCGTCACCAACTCATAGACGGTGACGCCGAAGGAATAAATGTCCGCGCGCTGATCCGTGCCCCAGCCATTGACGATCTCCGGCGGCATGTAGAGGGGCGTGCCGGATTTTTTAGGGAGCTTGGTGGGCGACGATGGGATGGGCAGCGTGGTGTCAAAATCGCAGAGTTTCAAAATGCCGCTGCGGCTGATGACCAGGTTCTCCGGTTTGATGTCCAAGTGCATCCAATCGTTGGTATGCAAATGCGCCACCGCCTCGGCCAATTCCAGAATGATGTCGCTCAGCTTTTCCTCGATCAACGGATCGTGCTTGATGGTCATCTGCCGCAGATTGGCGCCCTCGATATATTCCAGCAGCATGTAGTCACGCTTCTCATGCGTGCCGTGCGAATGGTAGCGGATGATGTGCGGGTGCGGCGGCAGACTGGCCATCACATCGCAGCCGCGGCGGAACATTTCCGGGCCAGCAGAATTGTTGCCGAACGAATCGTGCAGGACGCGCAGGGCATAGTCCTTGCCCTGGCGGTCAGTGACGTGCCAAATCGCGGCAATCCCGCCGTAGCTGATGAGCTCCAGCAGGCGGTAATCGCCAAACTTTCCTTGCGGCTGAAGTTCGATAGTCAACCCTCAGTTGCTGTGATCATGCCTCGACCCAAACCCTGCGGTTGCGAACGCGGGCGTTGTCGCACAATTCCATTCGCGGCTCCAGCCATTTTTCTTTTGCAAAATAATCTTGGCGCGACCTGCACGTGCAAGTACTGAAAGCCGTGGCCTCGCTTCGTCCATTGTGGTTCATCGGCGTTTACTTGGGAGTGGCGTTGATCGGCGGTGCACTGCTCGCACCCGGCCTGTGGCACTGGGTGCATTCCCCGATGGCATATCTTCCGCAGCTCAACTTTCTGGAGACGCACAATGATTTCCATCGTTACATCAATCGCTGCCAGATGCTGCTCGCGCTCGCGTTGCTGTGGCCGTTGCTGAAATACAATGCCATGAGCAACCGTCACGCGGTGGGATTGGGCCGCAGCGGCAGCGAAGGATTCCAGTGGGCGGGCGCCTGTCTCATGGGGCTGTGCATGCTCGGCATCGTTGCGGCCACCGCCACGCTTGCCCCGCACTTAAATTGGAATTTCCAAGGCAACTGGATCAAGCACCTGCGCAACACCTGCATTGCCGCCCTGCTCGTGCCGGTGCTGGAGGAAGTCCTCTTTCGCGGCGCCATCTTCGGCACGCTGCGCCGCGGCATGCACTGGCGGACTGCGGCCATCGTGGCCTCACTCATCTTTGCCGCCGCACATTTTCTACACCCGCGACAATCGAACCCGCAGCCCGTGGAATGGTTGTCGGGATTGGAAATGATGACTCACATCCCCGATGCCTTCAGCAATCCGGGCAACATCCCCAAATTCATCAGCCTCTACTTGGCTGGGTTCATCCTTTGCTGTCTGTACCAACGGGCGGGCAACTTGTATGCGGCGATGGGCATGCACGCGGCGTGGATTGCCGGTGGCAAAACTTTGAAGTTTGTTCTCGCCTCGAATCCAGCCAGCGATCCTTCAAGTGCGGCGGTGCTGCTATGGGGGCGCAGCGACTTTCTCGAAGGCTGGATTGTGGTCGGCGTGCTCGCATTGATCGCAGGTTATTATTTTTACCAAGCCAACCAGAGCCATGTATCCCCTCGCACCGCTGTTGCGTGAAGGACTTGAAGGCGCGCTGGATCTCATCTATCCGCCCGTCTGCCAAGTCTGCCATGAGCAGGAAGCCCATGCGCCGGCAGGCTACGTTTGCGCAGCGTGTGCGGCGCAAGTCCGGCTCATCACCCTGCCCTATTGCAAACGTTGCGGTGCGCCTTTTGCCGGCGAGGCAGCAAACATTGACGACTGCCGCAACTGCCATTCCGTTGAGTTGCATTATGCTCATGCACGCTCTGCGGCGAATCACACCGGCCCGTTGTTGCAGGTGATCCACCAATTCAAGTACGCGCAGGCGCGTTGGTTTTCGCCCTTTCTGCAACGGCTCCTGATTGAAAATACGTTTGCGGCCCTCCCTCCTGAAATGTGGGACGGCGTTGTGCCCGTGCCGCTGCATCCCCTCAAAGAACGTGAGCGCGGCTTCAACCAGTCCGAATCGCTGGCCGCGGCACTTGCCACCGCGCTGCGTGTTCCCTTGCTGACTCGCGTACTGCGTCGTGTGCGTTACACCGAAACGCAGGCGGGACTTCCGCGTCGAGAGCGCGTCAAGAATGTCGCCAACGCGTTTCGCTTATGCGGACGGAGTTCACCATCCGGCAAGCGATTGATCTTGGTGGATGATGTGATGACCACGGGCGCGACGCTCAACGCGTGCGCGAAAGTACTGCGCACTGGCGGCGCCACACACATCGTGGCGCTGAGTGTGGCCCGCGCGTGTGATGGAAGTTTTGGCTTGAGCGCCAGCCCGTGAGGAGGAAGGATTCGCGCATCCCGACCATCCCAGCGCGGTGGATTGGATTATGACCGACAACCTGAAGCAGCCTGCCGGATCCAAGCCACCAGAGCCGGCCGTGACGCCGCCCCCCGCGCAGTTGGAAACTTCCTTCGCCAAAAAACCCAGACTAGCCGCCACCAAATCGCGCCGGCGCGACATCCCGAAGGGTTTGTGGACCAAATGCCCGGAGTGCGCGGAGATGATTTTTGACAAGGAACTGGAGGACAACCTGAAGGTGTGTCCGCATTGCCAATTCCATTTTCCCTTGTGCGCGAAGAAGCGGATCCAGTCGCTGGCCAATGCGGGAACGTTTGAGGAGATCGATGCTGACATGACCAGCGTGGACACGCTGGAATTCACCGGCACTGATTCCTACGCCGCCAAGCTGGAGAAACACAAAAGCCGCACGGGCCTGAAGGATGCCGTCATCACGGGGTTCTGCCAGATGGGCAGCCATCAAGTGGCGCTGGCCGTGATGGACTTTGAATTTCTGGGAGGCTCAATGGGTTCGGTGGTCGGCGAGAAAATCACGCGCCTGATCGAGGCTGCGACCGAGCAGCGCCTTCCGGTGATCATCATCTCCAGCAGCGGCGGCGCGCGCATGTACGAAGGCATGTTCAGCCTGATGCAGATGGCCAAAACCAGCGCCGCCATCGCGTATCACGGCCGCGGCAAGCTGGCGTACATCAGCGTGCTCACGCATCCGACGACTGCGGGGGTGATGGCCAGCTACGCCAGTTTGGGCGACCTGATTATTTCAGAACCCAAAGCGATGATTGGCTTTGCCGGACCGCGTGTCATCAAGGACACGACGCAGTCGGAATTGCCGAAGGGTTTTCAGACCGCAGAATTTCTGCTCGAGCGCGGACTCCTTGACGCCATCACGCCGCGCCGCCAAATGCGCGAGCGCCTCACAGAATATCTGGACTACCTTTGCGTCGCCGCGCCGTCGCGCACCGCCAGCAAGTAACGACTACTTGGTGGGCAGACCCGTGTTGGGGTCAATCTTTGGATTACCGCCGTACTTGCTCTTGAGCTTGGAATAAATCTGCCCCTGAAAACCCGCGTCGCCAAAAGTTCCCACGCGAATGCTGATGTAGGTCAGCTTGTCGCCTTTGTTTTTCAGATTGTAGGTCACTTTGCCAAAGTGGCTGTCAGCCTTCACTTCGCCGACTAGCGGCTGCTTCTCGCGCTTCACCAACTGCATCCCCATCTCCTGAATCGTGGCATCCACCGCAGTGAAAGCTTCCTCGTAAGAGATTGGTTCGGTCACTTCCAAGTCTCCTTTTTTGTAGGAGACAAACCCTGCCCCTGCAGAGCCTGCCGCAGCCAAACCACAAACAATGCAGCCTGCTTGCGTGAGCAAAATCGAAGCCGCGACAAGAATAGATAGTAATAGTGTGAGTGTGTTCCCTTGCATCATAGCCTCCTTGAGTTTCCCTGCCGAACGCACGGAGGGTAGCTTAAGTATTCACAGGCTGTCAATAACTCATCCGCTCCGAGTCAGCACTTGCCACCGCCAAAGTCGGGTGCAACGATTGACTCGTGCGAATGCCAGAACAGCAGACGCGCCCTCTCCAACAAAACAAATCGTCCATTGCACGCAGCCCCGGCAGGACGCACGGATGAATCAAGACGAACAATATCGCAGCTTCTTTGATCATGCGGTCGAAGGGATTTTCCGGACGACACCCGATGGCCAGTACCTCGCCGCCAATCCGATGCTGGCCCAGATTTATGGGTACGACTCGCCCGACCACCTGATCACTGCCCTGCGCGACATCTCCGGCCAGCTCTACGTTGACACTGGGCGACGCGATGAGTTTATCCGCCTGATGTCCGCGCACAACGTGATCACCAACTTCGAATCGCGCATCCGCCGCAAGGATGGCGCGATCATTTGGATCTCTGAAAACGTGCGCGCGATACGCAACGAACGCAACGACCTGCTCTATTATGAGGGCACCGTGGCGGACATCACCAACCGCAAACGTCTGGAAGAACAGATTAGCGAGTCCGAGATCCTGCATCACTCACTCGTCGAAAACATCCCCATGAACATCCTGCGCAAGGATGTCGAAGGCACGTTCACGTTTGCCAACCAGCGCTTCTGCCAGTCCATGCACCGGCAGCAGCATGAGATCAAAGGCTGCACCGACTTCGATTTGTTCCCGAAGGAGCTGGCCGAAAAATACCGGCGTGATGACCAGCGCGTGATGAACAGCGGCGCGCCTCACGAGACGGTGGAGGAACATATCAGCAGCACGGGCGAGCGCAGCTACGTGCATGTCATCAAGACTCCGCTGTGCGACACCGAGAAAAGACTCATCGGCATCCAATGTATTTTCTGGGATGTCACCGCGCAGCGACAGGTGGAAGAGCAACTGGCGTTTGAACGCAATCTGCTGCGCGCCTTGCTCGACAACGTGCCCGACCGCATTTTTTTCAAGGACACCGAGTCGCGGTTCATCCGCTGCAGTGCGGCGTTGGCCGCTGTGCTCGGCCTCCGCAATCCCGAAGAGGCCATCGGCCGCACCAGCTACGATTTTTTTGCCGCGCCGCGCGCCACAGAAATCCATGAGGCCGAGCAGCGCCTCATCCTCACCGGCAAGCCCATCGTCAATCAAGTGGAGCAGCAGGCCAGCGCGGCAGGCGCGCCGCAGTGGGAATCAGTCAGCAAAGTGCCCATCCGTAATCGCACTGGAATCGTGACTGGCCTCATCGGCATTTCACGCGACATCACCGCCCTCAAACAAGCTGAGGAGGACTTGGCGAAGGCCCGGGATTTGGCGAATGAAAATGCGCGGCTGAAGGCGCGCTTTCTGGCCACGATGAGCCACGAGATCCGCACGCCGATGAACGCCATCATCGGCATGATCGATCTTCTGCTCGACACGTCGTTGGATATGGACCAGCGCGATTATGCGCGCCAGATCCATACCAGTGCCGAGGCGTTGCTGGGCATCCTCAACGATGTTTTGGACTACTCCAAGATGGATGCGGGCCGTCTGGAATTGGAGGCTGCCGAATTCAATCTGCGCGAGTTAGTCGAGGATGCCACCGATCTCAATGCGCTGCAGTCCCACGCCAAGCACATCGAGCTGGCCTGTCACTTCGATCCACAGTGCGCCGCCATTTACAAAGGCGATGCCGGTCGCTTGCGGCAGGTGCTGCTCAATCTGGTCAGCAACGCGATCAAATTTACCGAGGCCGGTTTTGTGCGCGTTGTGGTTGCCGCCGATTCCACTTCGGGGCAGGTGCGTTTTGAAGTCTGCGACAGCGGCATCGGCATTCCTGCCGAAGCGCAGCAGATGATCTTTGACGCATTCCGGCAGGCCGACGGTTCCACCACTCGCCGATATGGCGGCACGGGACTGGGCCTCACCATCTCGCGCGAACTGGTCAGCAGGATGGGCGGAGTGTTGGCCGTGGAAAGCGCGCCGGGCAATGGTTCCACGTTCAGCTTTCAACTCCCGCTTGAAAAGGTTGCCCCATCCCACACACCCGCTGCCCACGCACTGGCCGGCAGTCGCGCAATGATTGTCGCGGGTGACGCGTTCGCACGGCAGGTCATGCAATTGCATTGTCGCGAGATTGCGCTTCATCTCGATGAAGCCGCCAACGGCGCTGATGCCAAACACTGCCTGGCCCACGCCACGCCAGATGTCGTGTGGATTGATCTCGATCTACCCGACATGGACGGCTTGGATTTGGTGCAGTGGATCAAGGAACAGCCGCACCTGCAACAGGCGCGCCTGATTTTGATGGCACCAGTCAAACGGAAACCGGCCGCCGCCATGATGGGCGCGCTGCGCATTTCTGCGGTGTTGCCCAAGCCCATCAGCCATCGGCGTTTCATGCAGGCGCTCGCGGACACGAACGCGCTGCCGGCTGCGCAAGAGTTGCCACCGATTACCAAAGCCTCGCGCGCCCTGCGCATCCTCGTGGTGGACGACAACCCCATCAACCAGCGCGTCGCGCAGTTGCAGTTGGAGAAACTGGGGCACAGCGCAGCGCTTTGCGACAGCGGCGGGCAAACGATGCAACTCCCTTTGCAGGACTTCGACCTGATCCTGATGGATTGCCAGATGCCCGGGATGGACGGATTGGAAACCACCCGTGCCATTCGTGCGCGCGAGTCCAACACGGCGACCAAGTCTTACATCATCGCGATGACGGCCAATACGCGCCCCGATGATCGCCGCGACTGTCTGGAGGCGGGCATGAATGATTTCATCGGCAAGCCCGTGCAGCTCCCCGAGCTGCGCCAAGCCATCGAGCGCGCTCTTGAAAATGGACTGCACATTTCCGGGGGAGCTGGGGTAATCGTTCCGAACCTTTCGCCGGACATCCTGCGCGAGATTGCGCCACTGTTTTTTCAGCAGGCGCAGGAGCACCTGATCGCCTTGCAACAAGCCACGGACACCGGCGATGTCGCGCGCATCAAACAGGTCGCGCATCAGATGAAAGGAACCAGCGCCAATCTTGGCTTTGCGCAGTTGGCCAGCCATTCGGCGAAGCTCGAGGTTGCCGCTGCACAGGGTGATCTGGACGGAATCTGCCAACTCCTGAATCAACTGCCCGCCGAGATTGCTCAAGCTCAAGTGAGCGTGACGGAATGTTTGCAAAGCTGATGCCCTCTCTTTTTGACAAGCCCCCGCCGCCGGCTTAGTCTGGAAAAAATGGAAGCCTTGCACGCGCCTTGGCGCATCCAATACATCCTCGGCCCCAAACGCACGCCCGACGGCGGCTCCATTTTCAGCGAGGTGGCCCAGTCCAGCGACGACGAAGCCAACCACGTTCTTGTCCGTGCCCGCTCCTGCTTTGCGGTGCTCAACACCTTTCCCTATAACGCCGGACACATCTTGGTGGTGCCCTATCGCACCATCGCGACGTTGGAGGAATTGACGGACGACGAGATGCTCGAACTTTTCAAACTCGTCCGGCGCTGTGTGCAGGCGTTGAAACAGACGCTGCATCCGGATGGCTGCAATGTTGGATTGAATCTGGGGCGCGCGGCCGGCGCAGGCATCGAGGAACACTTGCACATCCACATCGTGCCGCGCTGGCAAGGTGACACCAATTTCATGCCGATCCTCGCGCAGACTTCGGTCATCCCCGAGGCGCTGACCGAGACCGCTGCCAAGCTTCGTGCCGCTCTTGCCACGCTCTCCACCCAATCCTGACATGCCCACCGTCACGCTCCACTACGACAACGCCCGACAGGCTCAACAGCTTTTCGACAATGACACCAACAACCTGCGCCTCTTGCAGGATGAACTGGCCGTGCTGGCCACCGCGCGCGATGGCTGGATTAAATTGGAAGGCAATGGCGACGATCTGGAACGCGCGCGGCAGGTATTTGTTTCGTTGCAGCAATTGCAGGAGACCGGCCAGCGCACGGGCAAGCGCGAGTTGATGCAAGCCATCCGCACGGTGAAAGAGGATGGCATTGCTGCTCTCAAAGGATTGGGCGAGGAGCGCATTTTCACCACGGCGCGCAAGCCCATGATCCTCCCCAAAACAGTGGGGCAAAAACAATATGTGCACGCGATCCAGACGCATGACCTGACCATTGCTGCGGGGCCGGCGGGCACGGGCAAGACGTATCTGGCGATGGCCATGGCGGTCAATGCACTCAGCCAAGGCCACGTCTCGCGCATCATCCTCACACGCCCCGCAGTGGAAGCGGGCGAAGCGCTGGGGTTTCTGCCCGGCGATCTCAAGGAAAAACTCAGCCCGTACCTGCGCCCGCTGCACGATGCGTTGATGGACATGATGCCTGCGGAGGACATCGATCGGCACATGGAACGCGAGACAATTGAGATCGCGCCCTTGGCCTACATGCGCGGGCGCACCTTGAACAACGCCTTTGTGATTCTGGACGAGGCGCAAAACACATCGGCCGAGCAGATGCTGATGTTCCTCACGCGGTTGGGCTATAACACCCGCGCCGTGGTGACGGGCGACCCCACCCAGGTTGATCTGCCGCCGCAAAAGCAATCGGGCCTCATCGAGGCGATGAACATTCTGAGCGGCATTGAAGGGTTGGCGTTGGTGCGCTTGGATCGGAAAGACATCGTCCGACATCCCTTGGTGCAGCGCATCATCCAAGCCTACGAGGAACGTCGGCAGGCGCGTGAATGAAAATCCTGGCGCTGCGCAACCGCCAACGCGCCGTTGCGGTGGATAGCCGCCTGCTGCGCCGTCAAGCGCAGTGGGTGCTGGAGCATGGCCTGGCTTGGCCGCAGTATCAGATCGCCATCCAGCTCCTCTCGCCCACCCCGATGGCGCGCCTCAACAAGAAGCATCTGAATCACGACGGCCCGACGGACATCCTCACCTTCTGCTACAACGAATCGGAACGACACGGCGAACTCTTTATCTGCCCTGCGGTGGCGCAAGAACAGGCAGGACGATTTCGTGTGACCACGCGCAATGAGCTGGCGCGATACGTCATCCACGGCCTGCTGCACATGGCGGGGTATGATGACAAACAGTCCGATGCGCGCCGCACGATGAAGCGCGAAGAGAACCGTCTGTTGCGCCGATTGACACAGCAACGCATCAGCGCCGACTGAGCCAGGCATGGATATCACCACCAGCGGCATTGTCCTGCGCGTGCGCCCCCTGACGGAGACCAGCCTGATTCTCCACTGGCTCACCCGCGATCACGGCCGCATTGCGACGGTGGCAAAAGGGGCGCGCCGTCCCAAGTCACCTTTTCGCGGCAAGCTCGATCTGTTTCACGCGGCGAACTTTTCATTCCATCGCAGTCGCCGATCGGCGTTGCACACCTTGCGCGAGGTTGCGCTGATCAACGCCCACGTGCATCTGCGTCGAGAATTTCTTCACTTGCAGCAGGCCGCTTACGCTGCCGTGTTCATCGAACAGACGACCGAGGAAGACACCCCGCTGCCGGAGGCGTTCGACTTGTTCGCTGGCTTGCTCGCGCATCTGTCCACGTGCGCGCCCACGGCAAACACGGTGCTGGCCTTTGAACTGAAATGCCTCGCTGTGCTGGGGCTTGCGCCGCGATTGGATGAAAGCCGACTGGCCGCGGATACTCAGCACGCGCTCACCGCACTGTGTGAGTCGGACTGGGAATCTGTTGCCCAACTAAAAATGACTGCCGCCCAAGTCGGCGAGGCCAGTCAGTTTTTGCACGGCTTCCTGATTTATCACCTCGGGCGAATTCCAAAAGGTCGCGCGGAAGCGCTGAGTTGCTAGTTCAGCGTCACTGCGGCCGCGGGCTCAGGCTCCACCCATTTGCCGTGCTCGCGGATGAGGTCCACCAGCCGATCCACCGCCTCGGCCTCGGGGATGTTGAACTTGATCGGCTGTTTGCCCACGTAGAGATTGATCTTGTTGGGCGCGCCGCCCACGTAACCAAAATCCGCGTCGGCCATCTCGCCCGGCCCATTCACGATGCAGCCCATGATGGCGATCTTCACTCCCTTGAGATGCTCCGTGCGCGCTTTGATGCGCGCCGTGACGGTCTGAAGATTGAAGAGTGTGCGGCCGCAACTCGGACACGCCACGTAGTCGGTCTTGAAACTGCGGCAGCCTGCCGCCTGCAAAATAGTGTACGCAAGCCGCAGACTTTGGCCCGCGCCGGATTCGCCACGCACAAGGATCGCGTCGCCGATGCCGTCTGTCAGCAACGAGCCGATGTTCACCGCAGCGCGCAGCAGCGCCACTTCAGGCGTGAGCGGCACGGTGTCAAAACCAAGGCAGTCTTTCAGGAGAATCGGATTGTTCCGACCGAGCCGCTTGAGTTGTGCGGCGAGCAATCGAAAGGCGGTGATGGGCGGCAGCGCGACACCGTCACGCACGGTGACAAGCTGCGTGTCGCAGTTGATCTCAAAGTCGCGCGTGGGATCAATCTCAGCGACGTTGAGATCCTCATAAACCGCCTCGGGCTTGACGTCATCTTTCGGGCGAATCTTAGGCGCGACCTTATCGAACGTGGCGCGAGTGACAACAACGCGCACGGTCTGTTCACCGCCGCACATCGCAGTGTCGCCCAGCTCAATCTCCGGTGTCTGACGACGTTCGTAGTGGAACGGATCGAATGAAACCGGGACATCGATTCCAGCCTCGTGATTTGTCAGCACCGGAATTTGAGCCAGCAGATCGTTGCAAACGGCGATCTCGTGCGGGCTGTCCTCGGTGAGCGAGACGCGGATGGTGTCGCCCAATCCATCGCAGAGCAGTGAGCCAATACCAATCGCGCTTTTGATGCGGCCATCCTCACCCTCGCCGGCTTCCGTCACGCCCAGATGGATCGGGTAATTCCAGTCTGGCCCTTCCTGAGCCAAGCGCGCGACGAGCAGGCGATAGCACTCGATCATCACCTTCGGGTTGCTCGACTTCATCGAGAACTTGAAATTGTGGAAGTCGTGCTTGCGGCAGATGCGCGCAAATTCCAGCGCGCTCTCCACCATGCCCAGCGGCGTGTCGCCATAACGGTTCATGATGCGATCGGAGAGCGAGCCGTGATTGGTGCCGATGCGCAGCGCGCGCCCAAGTTCTTTGCTGCGCAAGACCAGCGGCGTGAACTTCTCCTCAATGCGGCGCAGCTCGCCGGCGTATTGCTCGTCCGTGTATTCCTTGGTGGCAAACTTTTTGGAGTCGGCATAATTGCCGGGATTCACCCGCACGACCTCCACCCACTTGGCCGCTTCCATCGCGGCATCAGGTTTGAAATGGATGTCGGCGACAATCGGCACGGTACAACCGCGCACGCGCAGTTCGGCGACGATGTGCTGCAAGTTCGCCGCGTCCTTCACCGTGGGCGCGGTGATACGCACGAGCTGGCAGCCGACCGCCACCAGTTCCAGCGTCTGCTCCACGCACTGGGCCGTGTCCATCGTGTCACAGGTGAGCATGGACTGCTTCACGACCGGATGATTGCCTCCGATGATGACGCCGCCGTTGGCCGGATCGCCCACGGTCATTTCGCGGGTGACGCGCCTCTCAAGACGCCACGGCGAGGTGCAGTAACGCATCTATTTGGAGGGGGCTTTGGGCGAGCCGCCGGGCACTTGCTGCTCGACGGCGGTGTCGCGATTGAAAAGTTCGTGGAAATCGGCGACGCGCTTCAGATCGAAAAAAGTCACGTACACCATGAAGGAGAGCAGCACCACCGCGAACGCCGTGGTGGCGTACTCTTGCACGCGCATGCTGACGGGTTTGTTGCGGATGCGTTCGATGATGGAAAGGAGGATATGCCCGCCGTCCAGCACGGGCACGGGCAGCAGGTTGAGCACGGCAAGATTGATGTTGAGCAGTACGAGAAAACTCAGCGCCAACCGGAAGTCGGTGTTCACATAGATGGACAGCATGCCGAGGATGCCGACGGGCCCGCTCAAATCTTTCGCGCCGACTCCCGTTTCCTTGGAACGAAACAGCGCGCTGATGGTGGTCACCGTTTTGTTCCAGACATCCGTGATCTGCGCCCACGGCGTCGGCCCCGGCTTCACGACCGAATATTTGATCTGCGGCACGGCAAAGGTGAGTCCCAGATCCTGCTCCAGCACCACGCCGATCTGCACCGCGCCGGTCTCCAGATTTTTGCGCGGCGTGATCTTGATGGGCATCGCTTTCCCGTGGCGGGTGATGTGCAGCGTCACTTCTTGTTCGAGATGCTGCTGTACCAGTGAAATCAGATGTCGCGTGCTGGTGAGGCGCTCTTCGCCCGCGCGCAGAACCAAGTCTCCCGCTTTCAATTCCGCCACCATCGCTGGAGTTGGTTTAGGCTCCTGCTGTTCCTTCAATCCGGTCCACATCCAAAACCGGCTCCACGTACCGATCTTCGGCACGGGCACTGCCCCGACGCGGATGCCCGCGCTTTCCGGAAGTTTCACCGTGAGCGTCTGGTTGCCCTCTTTGCGCACCACGGTGATCTGGGCTTCCGCATCGGGCTTCGCAAACAGTTGATCCAAGAAATGGAAGTGGCTGAAGACCGGCACGCCATTGACCGCCACAACGGTGTCGCCAGCACGCAACCCCGCCGTCTCAAAGAGGCCTGCCGCCTTCACGGACTGCACGAGCAAGGAGTCGCTGTCATCGAGCTTCAACATCTTGAAGCGCCCGCCGGTGGAATCGGATTTCAACACCTTCGACACCGTCTGGTTGCCTTGCTGGAATGTAACGGTGATGTCGGCCGTCTTTTGGTCCAACACACCCAACATGATATCCTGCCACGTGCTCACGGGACTGCCGCCGATGGTCAGAATCCGGTCACCAGGTTGGATGCCGGCCTTTTCTTCCGCAGAACCTTTTTCCACGTAGCCAATCACCGGATCGTTCACCTGCTTGGGCAAGCCGACAGCCCAAAGCACTGCCGCGATCACCACGGCGAACACGACGTTCATGAAGGGGCCAGCGAATGCCACGAGAATTTTAGAAAGCGGCGAGACCGGCGCCAGCGGTTGCTCTCCCGCAGCCGTGCCTTCGATGGCCTCGGAGGTGATCATCTGCGGCAACTTGACGAATCCGCCAGCGGGAATGGCGCGGATCGAATACAGGATGCCGTCTTTCTCCTTGCTCCAAATCACCGGACCGAAGCCGATGGCGAATTCTTCCACCTTCAATCCGCGGCGGCGAGCCACCCAGAAATGGCCGAACTCATGCACAAAAATGGCCGCGCCAAAAAGGAGCAGCACCACAGCGGCGACGTAGAGGATGTTCAGAACCATGATCATTTCAGTCAGCGGCGAAGGTAGTCAACTTGGTCACGCAAAGCAATCAGACAGCTCAGACTGCCCGCGTCGCAAATTCCCGCGCCCATCGATCCGCCTGCAGGATTTCATCGAGGCTGGGTTTTGAAACCACCGGATGCGCCTCCATCGTGGTGCGCACCACTTCTGTGATTTTGAGAAACCCAATCTTGCGATTGCCAAATGCGGCGACCGCAATCTCATTGGCGGCATTGAGCACGGCGGGCAACGTGCCGCCCACCTCCCCTGCCCTGCGCGCCAGTTGCAACGCGGGGAAACGTTCGGCATCGGGTTCCTCAAACGTGAGCGAACCGATCTTGGCAAAGTTGGTCTGCACGCGGTCACTGGCCGCGCGCTGCGGATAAGTCAACGCGTACTGGATGGGCAGGCACATGTCCGGTGTGGACATCTGCGCGATGATGGAGCCGTCCACGAATTCCACCATCGAATGGATCACGCTCTGCGGATGCACCACCACGCCCACGCGCGCCATCTCGATGTCGAACAGCCAGCGCGCCTCGATCATCTCCAGCCCTTTGTTGAACAGCGTAGCGGAGTCGATCGTGATCTTGCTGCCCATTTGCCACGACGGGTGTTTGAGCGCCTGCTCCAATGTGATGCTGGCAAACGCTTCGCGGGGAGTCGTGCGGAATGGTCCGCCCGAAGCGGTGAGCCACAAGCGGCGCACCGACTGGCTGGGCTTGCCGTCGAGGCATTGGAAAATGGCGGAGTGTTCGCTGTCCACCGCCAACACGCGCACGCCGTGTTGGCGCGCCTCGCTCATCACCGTCTCGCCGGCCATCACCAAAATTTCCTTGGAGGCCACGGCGATGTCTTTGCCAGCGCGAATCGCCGCCAGCGCGGGCTGCAATCCAGCCGTGCCGACAATGGCGATGAGCACGATGTCCGCCTCGGGCATCGTGGCCAGCTTCAGCAAGCCTTCGTCACCCGAATGCACTTCCACCGTGGGATGGAGTTCATTGCGCAGCTCACGAGCCAGCGCCGGATCGGAAATCGAGATGGCCTTGGGTTTGAATTGGGCGACTTGGGCGCGCAGCAACGGCGCGTTGCGACCGGCGGCCAGTCCGACGATCTGGATGTGCTCCGGCAAATCCGCAGCTACTTTGGCCGTGCTGGTGCCAATGGAACCGGTGCAGCCCAGAACGACGACCCGCTTCATGGCTTCAGCACGGGCAGAAATACTTTCAGGTAGAGATACATCAACGGCGCGTTGAAGAGCAGGCTGTCGAGCAAATCCAGAACGCCCCCAATGCCGGGCAGTGACTGGCCCGAGTCCTTGACGTCTGCATCGCGCTTGAGTTTGGATTCGATCAAATCTCCCAGCACCGCACCCAGTCCCAACAGCAAACCCAGCGTGGCGATATTCAGCATGGTCATCCCGCGAAAATGTCCCGGCGCAAAATGGAAAAGCAGGCACGCTGCTGCGATGGAAAAAATCAGCGCGCCCGCGAAGCCTTCCCACGTCTTGCCCGGACTGATGCTGGGCACCATTTTGTGACGCCCCACCAGCGACCCCACCACGTACGCGCCGGTGTCACTCAGCTTTGTCGCGAGGATGAACAGGAGCAGATACCACGGGCCATCGGCGTTGTAGAAGCGGATCTGCTGGATAAATCCCAAGAGCACCGGGACGTAGATGATTCCCAAAACGGTGACGGAAATCGAAGCGCCTTTTTCCTCCGCAGAAAGGTGAGTCAGGAAAACCAGCAGCGTGAAGGCGGAAATCCAGAGGACTTCAAAAGTCAAAGCGCCGTCGGGCTTGTTGCGGTGGGCCACAAAAAGAAACACACCGACCACCATGAGCAGGCCACCCATGATGCCCAGTCGCCGGTAAGCAGGTTGTCCGGCCTTGGCCATGATGGTGTAGAATTCCTGCAATCCAAATCCCGCCAGCAGCATCATCAGGAGGAGGAAAATACTCTTGGCCAGATTTTGATCCGTCAAAAACAACGACGCCAACAACGTGCCCCAGAGGACCGTGGCGCTGATGCTGCGTTGCACAAAAATCTTTCCGCGCGACGGCTTCGCGGCGGCAGGGCTTTCAGGTTGTGGGTTTGTGTCCATCAGACTGTTCCAAATCGGCGATGCCGGCGCGCGTATTCCTCCAAGGCATCCATGAATTCTTTCGCACGAAACTCCGGCCACGCCACGGGCGTCACCAGCAGCTCCGAGTACGAGATTTGCCAGAGCAGAAAATTGCTCAGCCGCTGCTCGCCGCCCGTGCGGATGAGCAGATCCGGATCGGGCGTGTGGCGCGTGTGCAGGTGATGCGCAAACGCTTTCTCGTCAATCTCACCGGGTTCCATCTTTCCGTCTTTCACTTTTTGAGCGAGAGCGCGAACCGCGTCCACGATCTCGGCGCGCGAACTATAGCTGAGCGCGAGGATGAGCGTCATCCCCTGATTATGCGCGAGCGCCGCGCGAGTCTTGTCCAACTGCATGCGCACAGCCTCCGGCAAACGATGGATCTGGCCGATGGTTTCCAGTCGCACATGATTGGAGTCCAACTCGCGCAACTCGCGCTTCAGATACAAAACCAGAAATCGCATGATGCTCGCCACTTCATCCTGCGGACGATTCCAATTCTCGGCGGAGAAGGTGTACAACGTGAGATACTTGATGCCCGCCTCGGCTGCGGTGCGAATGACGGCCCGCGCGGAATCAACCCCGCGCCGATGGCCTTCTACCCGCGGCAATCCATTGGCTTTGGCCCAGCGCCCGTTGCCATCCATGATCACCGCAACATGCGCCGGCAACACTTCCCGGGCTTGTGGGCTGAGGTGTGCGGCGCGCGCAGTCATGCGGGGCAGCTTTAGAGAAAGATGGTTTGATCGCGCGCCGGTCCAATGGAAACCATGGCCAGCTTTGCGCCTGTCAACTCTGCGAGAGCCTTGAGATATTTGCGCGCGTTGAGCGGAAGCCCCTTCCAATCACGAATGCCGCTGGTATCTGTCAGCCATCCTGGGAAGCTGCGATAGACCGGCTTGCACGCGGCCAGTGTGTCCAGATCCGCCGCAACGCGGTCGAGCTTGCGCTCGCCTATTTTGTAGTGCGTACAAATCTTGACCTCCGCCAGCGTGTCCAATCCATCCAAGTTGGTGACGGCAATCTCATCAATGCCGTTGATCTGCGCCGCTTGCCGCGTCACCACGGCATCGAACCAACCACAGCGCCGCGCACGGCCGGTCGTCGCGCCAAACTCGCGTCCCATGCCGTGCAGCAGATCGGCGATAAGCGCATCCTCCGTCGGCAACGGCCCGCCGCCCACGCGCGTGGTGTAGGCCTTCATGACACCGATGACTTTATCAATGCGATTGGGCGGCACGCCCGAACCGGTGCATGCGCCGCCGGAAGTCGTGTTGGAGGAAGTCACGTACGGATACGTGCCGTGATCAATGTCCAAGTACGATCCCTGCGCGCCTTCAAAAAGCAGACTGCCGCCTCGATCTATCGTCTGATGCAGCAAAGCCACGGTGTCCGTGATGAGCGGGCGCAGTCGCTGCGCAGCGCGCTGGTACTCGGCCACGATGGGCGCCAGCACCACCGGCTTTCCGCCCAGCGCGCGGATGATGCGATTGCTGGCGCTCACATGCGCCCGCAGGCGCTCGGGAAAATCAGGCCGCAACAGATCGAGCATCCGCAAGCCCGTGCGGGAAATCTTGTCGGCGTACGCCGGGCCAATGCCACGGCGCGTGGTGCCGATGGATTTCTTGCCTTTGAGCCTCTCGCTGCAGGCATCCAGCTCCCGGTGATACGGCAGCACCACGTGCGCCTTTTCGCTGATCCGCAGATTGCCGTTGACCTTCGTGCCCAGCGTTTCCAGATCCTCGATCTCTTTCACCAAGGCCACCGGATCAATCACCACGCCGTTGGCAATGACGCATTTGGTTTTGCCGTGCAAGATGCCGGAGGGAATGAGGTGCAGCACGTACTTCTGTTTGCCCACATATACTGTGTGCCCGGCGTTGCTGCCGCCTTGGGTGCGCACGACCATGTCAACCTGCTCCGTGAGCACGTCGATAATCTTGCCTTTGCCTTCGTCGCCCCACTGGGCGCCCACAAGAATAATGTTGGCCATGCCGACTTTTGTGTTAGCAATAAAAAGCCCCGACGGCGTCGGGGCAAATCGTCCTGTACTTGCCGCGAGAGGCTAGGCAGCGGGCATGGCACTGTCAATCAAAACCCTTTCCTCGGCGGCGGTCTGAAGCTTAAACTCGGCCATGGGGTTGCCCGCCGATTATCACATGCACACGCCGCTCTGCCGGCACGCCAAAGGCGAGCCTACCGAATACGCCGCGCGCGCCGTGGCGGTCGGGCTGGATGAGATCGGTTTCTCCGATCATTCACCGATGGCCGCAGATGACTTCGACAACTGGCGCATGCGCGCCGCTGAACTCGATGAGTACGTCGAGAAAGTCCAACGTGCGCGCCGCGATCATCCCGCGCTGTCCATCAAGTTGGGATTGGAAGTGGACTATCTTCCCGGACACGAAGATTGGATCCGCACAATGGCCGCGCGGCATCGCTGGGATTATTTCATCGGCTCCGTCCATTACGTCTCCGACACGTGGGCGGTGGATGATCCTTCGCGTCTCGCAGATTGGAAAGGACGCGACCCGTTTGAAATCTGGTCACTCTACTTCGACCGCCTGACCGCCGCCGCCAGCTCCGGCCTCTTCGACATCATTGGCCACGCTGATCTGCCCAAGAAATTTGGCATCCGCCCGCAGCAAGACTGTGCGCCGCTCTACCGCCCCTTCCTTGAAGCCGCAGCGAAAAGCAACACCGCCATCGAACTGAACACTGCGGGGCTGCGCAAAGATTGCGCGGAGATTTATCCCAGCCGCACGTTGCTGGACTTGGCGCACAGCGCGGGTGTCGCCATCACGTTTGGTTCCGACGCGCATGCGCCAGCGGAGGTGGGATTGAATTTCGCGGAGGCCATTGCCCTCGCGCGCGACGTCGGCTACACGCACTGCTGCCGGTTTTCCAATCGGCAACGGCAAGTGGTCGCCATCTGAATCAACTGAAGACTACTTGCAGATGCCGCGTTGACTGGCGCGGACAAACTGCACGAGATGCTGCAACTCTGCCGAGGCCGGCAATTCCGCCTCGATCTTCTCCAGCGCCTTGCTCGTGAGCATCGTGTCGCGGAAAAGAATCCGGTGCGCCTGCTTGAGTGCGTTCTGTGATTCTTCACTCACGCCGTTGCGCTCCAAGCCCACCTTGTTGAGCGCACGTGTCTCCGCAGGATTGCCATCGGCCATCATGAATGGCGCCACGTCCTGCACCACTTTGGAGCAGCCGCCGATGATCGCCATCTTGCCCACGCGACAGAATTGGTGCACCGCCGCCAGTCCACCAATGATGGCGTGATCCTCCACCACCACATGGCCGGCCAGTGTGGCGACGTTGGACATGATAATGTGGCTGCCCAGTTGCACGTCGTGCGCCATGTGGGTGTACGCGAGAAAATTATTGTGCGAGCCAATCACCGTCACGTCACCATCCGCCGTGGCGCTGTGTACCGTGACGTATTCGCGGAAGGTGTTGTGCTCGCCGATGCGCGTGGCGCTGTGTCCTCCGCTCCATTTCAAGTCCTGCGTCTTGAGACCGATGCAGGCGAAAGGATAAATCTCGTTGGCCTCGCCGAGCGTGGTGTGCCCATCAATGACCACATGCGAATGCAACCGGCAGCCGCGTCCCAATATCACGTGCGCGCCGATGATGCAGTACGGGCCAATCTCGCAATCGGCACCCACCTGCGCCGCCCGGTCAACAATCGCCGTGGGGTGGATGCTCCCGCTCATCGTTCGCCCGGCGAGAAAAGCATGAAGGTCACGAGCGCTTCGCTCACCGGCTCACCGGCGACCAGACAAACACCTTTGGCTTTGCCGACTTTGCCGCGCACTTTCATCAGCTCCACTTCCACCGTCAGCACGTCGCCTGGATGCACGGGCTTGCGCCACTTCACTTCATCAGCGGCCATGAAGTAGGCGAGCTTGCCGAAATTTTCCGCCTGCTTGAGCATCAGGATGCCCGCCACTTGCGCGATGGCTTCCAGTTGCAGCACGCCCGGCATGATGGGATGGCCGGGGAAATGGCCCGCGAAGTACGGCTCGTTGATGCTGACACTCTTGATGGCGGTGATTTTGTTCCCGTCAATCTTCGTGACTTTATCCACCATGAGGATGGGCGGGCGATGCGGCAGAATGTTCATCACCTGCACCACGTCCAGCGCCGCGCCATCTTCAATGAGAGTTCCAGTGGGCACGGTGGCAGTCGCTTTGGGTTGAGGCGGCGGGGCGAAGGTCTGCGCGGTTTCTTTGGGTCGCCGGATCTGCGCGAGAATGCGACGCACCAATTCGCAGTTGGCACCGTGACTTGGCCGCACGGCGACGATGTGCGCGTGCAGCGGCCGGCCCAACAGCGAGAGGTCGCCCACCATGTCCAGAATTTTGTGCCGGACAAATTCGTTGGGGTAACGCAGCGGCTCATTGGTCAACACCGCATCGTCGCGAATGACAACGGCGCTTTCCAGACTGCCGCCCTTGATGAGGCCGGCCTTGTAGAGATGCTCAATCTCTTCGTAGAAACAGAACGTGCGCGCCCGCGACAATTCCGCGCGCCAGGACTCGGGCGAAAGTTCCAGGCTGAAGTACTGCGTGTAGCGCCCGTTTTGATCGGCGCTGGTGCAGGTGATTTTCAGCCGGTCATGCGGGAAGACCGCGAACTGGGTTTCGCCGTGGCTCAGTTCAATGGGCGCGACAAGCTGGTACGGCTCACGTGGTTCGCTCTGCAGAACGGTGCCCGCCTCGTCAATGATGCGGCAGAAGGCCAGCGAACTGCCGTCGGCGATGGGCGGTTCGTTGGCGTCCAACTCCACGATGGCGTTGTCCACGCCGCATCCGGAGAGTGCGGCCAAGACATGTTCCACCGTGTGAACCTTCGTGTTCCCCTTGGCAATGGTGGTGGAGCGATTGGTGTCGCTGACGTAATCAACGACAGCCTCAATCTCCGGCTTGCCGTCCAAGTCCACACGACGGAACCGCACGCCCGTGTTGGGCGCAGCGGGCAAAATGGTCATGCTGACCGGATTGCCGCTGTGCAGTCCAACACCGGAAAATCGTGCCGGCCCTCGGAGTGTTTGCTGGTTCAGCACCGCCGCGATATAACCGCATGCCCCCGCTCAGGGCAAGCGCGCCCTACGACTGCGCAGGCTCTTGCTTCACCTCAGCCTCGCGATCGGCCATCGCCGCTTTGCGCGAGAGCCGGATCTTGCCGCGTTCATCCACGCCCAAGCATTTCACCCAGATATCATCGCCCATCTTGACGATGTCCTCGGTATTCTTGACGCGGAAATTCGCCAGCTCGCTGATGTGGCACAGTCCGTCCTGACCGGGCAGGAACTCCACGAAGCAGCCGAATTCCTTGATCGTGACGACCTTGCCTTTGTAGATTCTGCCCACCTCGACCTCGGCAGTGATGCCCGTGATGGCATCGATGGCCACCTGCATGCCCTCGGCCGAGAGCGAGTAGATGTTGACCGTGCCGTCGTCCTCGATGTTGATCTCGCAACCGGACTCTTCGACGATGCGTTTGATATTCTTGCCGCCCGGCCCGATGACCGCGCCGATCTTTTCCGGATTGATCTTGAGTTGCTTGATGCGCGGCGCGTACTGGCTCATCTCCGCGCGCGGTGCAGCGATGCACGCGTTCATCGTCTCGAGGATTTGCAGACGCGCTTTGTGCGCCGCAGTCAGCGTCTCGGCCATCACGGAGTGCGAGATGCCTTTGAGTTTCAGATCGAGCTGAAAACCCGTGATGCCTTTCACCGTGCCCGCGATTTTGCAGTCCATGTCGCAGAAGCCATCTTCCCATCCGATGATGTCGGTGAGCAGCTTGTAGCGGGAGAGATTGCCCTTCGCATCGTGCTCAGTGCAGATGCCCACGCTGATGCCGGCAACAGCGCTGGAGACGGGCACGCCCGCATCCATCAACGCCAGACTGCCCGCACACACGCTGGCCATGGAGCTGGAACCGTTGGATTCCAGAATCTCGCTGGTCAGTCGCACCGCGTAGGGATAGGTCTCCATCGGCAACGCCTGCAGGAGCGAACGCTCCGCCAATGCGCCGTGGCCAATCTCGCGGCGACCGGGGCCTGAGATGCGGCCGGTTTCGCCCACGGAGAAGTTGGGGAAGTTGTAGTGCAACAGGAATTTCTTGCTGGAAGGCCCGCCCGTGTACGCGTCGAACCGCTGCGCGTCATCGGTCGTGCCCAGCGTCGTCAACACCAGCGCCTGCGTCTCGCCGCGCGAGAACAGTGCCGAACCGTGTGCGCGCGGGATGAGACCCACTTCGCAGATGATGGGGCGCACCACATCCATCGCGCGACCGTCCAGCCGCTTGCCGCTGTCCAACACCAAGCTGCGCACGGCCTCTTTCTGGATGTGATAAAAAGCCTGATCGAGCACGCTGGCCGTGACGGCCTCCGCACCAAACTTGGCGGTCAACTTCTCTTTGATGTTTTCCTTGATGGCGTTGACCTTGCCTTCGCGGTCCAACTTGCCGTGCGTGAGCAGGGCCGGAACCATCGCGTCCTTCGCCAGACTTTCAGCCTCGGCAAAAATCTCGTCGGGCACCTCCGCCACTTTGATGGCGCGCTTGGGCTTGGCCGCTTTGCTGGCCAGTTCATTTTGCGCAGCGATGAGCGGCGCGCAGCAATCCTGACCGAACCGCAGCGCCTCGTTGAAGTCCGCCTCGCTGATCTCTTTGGCGCAGCCTTCGAACATCACCACGTCGTGCTCGTTGCCGACATAGACCAAATCCAAATCGCTCAACGCCTGTTCTGCGTGCGTGGGATTGGCGACGAACTTACCGTTCACGCGACCCACGCGAACGGCACCCAACGGGCCAGCCCACGGAATATCGCTGACCATCAGCGCAGCGGAGGCGCCGAGGATGCTGATGATGTCCGCGTCGTTCTCGCCATCGGCGCTCAACAGCATGGTCTGCACCTGCACTTCGTTGAACCAGTTCTTGGGGAAGAGCGGCCGGATGGGACGGTCGGTGAGGCGACACGTCAGGATTTCCTTTTCGCTGGGGCGACCTTCGCGGCGGAAATAGTTGCCGGGAATTTTGCCTGCCGCAGCGGAACGCTCGCGGTAATCCACCGTCAACGGGAAGAATTCCTGTCCTGCCTTCGCCTTGGTGGCGGCGACGGCGGCCACCAATACAATGGTATCGCCAATCTGCACGGTGACGGAGCCGTCAGCCTGCTTGGCGAGTTTTCCGGTTTCGATGATGATCTGCTTGTCGCCCACCTGGGCGGTTACTCGATGTGCCATGTTATTTTTTGGCCGGCACGGAGGAACTTCAGTCAACACCCATCAGGTTGGATGCTGGTCGAAATTACCCCTGCCGGCGCCAGTTGTTGTTTGCGCGAGTTGAGTTGGAAGTGCCGCCACCGGTCGCGTCGCCGGTGGTGGCCTGCAGGAAAAGTGGCGCGTACGCGCCCAGACTACCGCAGCTCGAGCTGCTTCTTGAGCGTGACGAAGCGGCCCGCATCTTCGCGATGCAGGTACTTCAGCAACCGCTTGCGATAGCTGACCATCTTGATAAGACCACGGCGGGTGCTGTGATCCTTGGTGTTTGCGGTCAGGTGTTTTTCCAGATGCTTGATGCGCGAGGAAAGTAAGGCAACCTGCACTTCGGTTGAACCGGTGTCGTGCTCATGCCGCCGAACCAACTTTATCGACTCCACTTTTCTGCCTGCGTCCATTTGTAATTTAACAGCCGCCGAAAGTAGCCGATCGCCGTGGTTTGTAAAGCAGAAGATTTTCAGAAAGTTTTGGGGTCGGTTTTCTCATGCGGATATCATTCGATTTGACAGCTCCCTAGACGACGCACACTATCCGCGGCCTCGGCAGAGTAGCTCAGGGGTAGAGCAGAGGACTCATAAGCCTTTGGTCGGGGGTTCAATTCCCCCCTCTGCCACCATTTAAGCAGGCTGCGCGCAAGTCTTGGGCGGGGTTGAATAACTTTCTTTTGCCCCCCTGAATTCCCGCCGGTATCGTCCCCCGCAGCGTCCACCAAGTGCGACGCCCGCAACATGCGCAACATGCTCAACAAGCTAAAGGGACTTTTTTCCAACGACATCGGCATCGATCTGGGCACCGCCAACACCCTCGTCTATCTCAAAGACCAGGGCATCGTACTGCGCGAACCCTCTGTGGTGGCCGTCCAAACCAACACCAAAAATGTGCTGGCCGTGGGCATGGAAGCCAAGAAGATGCTCGGCCGCACCCCGCACAACATCACCGCCATTCGGCCGATGAAAGAGGGCGTCATCGCGGACTTTGAAATCACCGAGGCGATGCTGCGGTTCTTCATCCAAAAAGTTCACAACAACAAAATCGTGCAGCCGCGCGTGGTGGTCGCCGTGCCTTCGGGCATCAACGAAGTCGAGCGCCGCGCTGTGACCGATTCCATCACCCACGCCGGTGCGCGCGAGGTGTATCTCATCCAACAACCGATGGCCGCGGCAATCGGTGCAGGACTGCCCGTGGAAGAACCCGCCGGCAACATGATCATTGATATCGGTGGCGGCACGTGCCAGATCGCCATCATCTCCCTCGCCGGCATCGTGGAGCGCACCAGCCTGCGCGTCGGTGGCGATCAATTTGATGAGACCATCATTCAACACCTGAAACGCGAACACAATTTGCTGATCGGCGAACGCACAGCCGAGGAAATCAAGATACGCATCGGATCGGCCTTCCCGCTGGACGAGGAACTGACCCACGAAGTCAAAGGTCGCGACCTCGCAGCGGGCCTGCCCAAAACACTGACCATCACATCACAGGAAATCCGCGAGACCTTGCTCAAGCCGCTCTCCAGCATTCTGGAAGCCACGCGGCGCTGTTTGGAACAGTGCCCGCCGGAACTCTCCGGCGACCTGCACGATCGCGGCATCGTCATGGCCGGCGGCGGCGCGTTGCTGCGCGGCATTGACCGGCTCATCTCCAAGGAGACGGGCCTGCCCGTGACGGTCTGTGATGAGCCTTTGCTGGCGGTGGCGATGGGCACGGGCCGCGCCCTGCAAGAGATTGATTTCCTGCGCAAGGTGGCCAGTCAAGGTTAGTTAAACACCTCGCCGCGTTCGTTCAGGGAGGAGACACCGAGGCCATGCGCCGACGTTCATATCAATTCGCTGCCGGCATTGTGCTGGCCCTCTCGCTTATCCTGCTGAGCCTGCCCGCGCCCACGGCCGCCCGGCTCAAAGGCGCGCTCACCCACAGCTTCGCTCCGCTTTTTGGCATGCAGCATGGACTGCAAAAACTCAGCGGCACCGCCGTGGACCACGCCCTGCCCCGCGCCGCACTCTTGCGCGAGTTGGACGCACTGGCGCGCACCAACCAACTCCTGCGCATCCAAGTGGATCAACTGCGCGGCGCCGGTGTTGAAAACATCCGGCTGCGCGCGCAACTGAACCTCAAGCAACGCCCCAACAGCCCGCTCAAACTGGCGCGGGTCATCGGCCGCGACCCTGCGAATTGGTGGCGCGCCATCACGATTGATCTGGGCAGCAACGATGGCCTGCAACCCGACCAACCGGTGTGGGTCGCCGCAGGCTTGGTGGGCCGCGTGTATCAGGTCGGCCCGAATCAATCCCAAGTCTCCCTCGTGGGCGATCCCGCCTGCCGCGTCTCCGTCAAAGTGCGCGAGACCGGCGAGAACGGCATCCTCACCGCCGGGCCGTTCACGACGTTCGATCCAAAGATTGTCCATCTCCACCATCTCTCGGCGGACACCGAATCGGCACCGGAACACACCGTGGTGACCAGCGGCTTGGGCGAGATTTTCCCGCCTGATATTCCCGTGGGCACCATCGTGGAAGTGGACCGCAATCTGAGCACGCTGCAGACGACCGCGCGCGTGAAGCTGGCGGTGGACGCCTCCAAGCTGTTCGAAGTCTGGGTCATGGTGGCCACGGACAAACGCGCGATGAACACGCCATGAGCACGCTGTTTAACTTCCATGCACTGGTCATCCTGCTGGCGGCACTGGTGGGCGTCTTCCTCGAATCCACCTTCACGCTGCCACGCGAGCTGCTCGGCGCGCAGATCAATCCCCTGCCCGCGCTGGTGATTTACACCGCGCTGCAAAGCAACCTCACTACGCTGACGCTCTTGGCCATCCTCGGCGCAATTTGGCAGAGCACGCTTTCTGCCGATCCGCTGGGCATCGCGATGGCCCCGCTCTTTTTCGCGGGGATGCTGGTGGTATGGAACCGCAGCCATTTTGTGCGCCAACAATGGTTCGCCCGTTTCGTGCTCGGCACTGCGGCCAGCGCGCTCGTGCCGATGCTGGTCTTGTTTTTGCTGATCACACTGGGTCATGAACCGTTGCTCAACTGGTTTTCATTGTGGCAATGGCTCGTGACCGCAGTCGGCGGCGGACTGCTGACGCTCGCACTTTTTCCTTTGCTGGACTGGGCCAAAGGCGCAGTCACCTATCGCGCCGTGCAGGGCGGCTACCGCTTCGCGCACGAGCGAGCCTCTGGGGACGAGCCATGAGAGTGCTGCACCAATCCCTGCGCAAAGAACCGCGTCTGCCCGTGCTGACGGTGGCGGTGTTGCTGGGAATGGGATTGCTGCTGGCGACGCTGTGGTATGTGCAGGTGGTCTCCTCGCAGCGTTATCTGGAGAGCCAGAAAACCCAGTCGCTGCGCACGGTGCGCCAACCCGCGGTGCGCGGGAAAATTCTGGACCGCCACGGCGCGGTGCTCGCCGAGGATCGCCCCACGTACAACCTCAATGTGTATCTGGAAGAACTGCGCCCGCACTTTCAGAAAGAGTGGCGGCGGCAACGTCCCAAGCGCCCGCTCAGCCGCGAGGAAAGCCAGTCCCTGCAGACGGCGCTGCGCTTTCAGGTCATCAGCAATTTTGTGGCGCAATCCCGGCTGCGGATGCCGCTGGCCATCACGCCGGCGGATTTGGAGAAACACTTGACGGAGCTGCGAGCGCTGCCGTTGCCCGTCGTTAAAAACCTGGACGCCGCAGCCGTCGCGCGGTTCATGGAACGCAGCGACGCGATTCCCGGCTTCGAGATCGAGGCGTTGCCCACGCGCCATTATCCCTCCATCGCGGCGGCGCATCTGGTGGGGCATCTGCGACGCGACATTCCCGATGAGGATGAGGATGAGCAGTTCAATTATCGCCTGCCTGATTACGTCGGGCAGATCGGGCTGGAATCCACGCAGGACACGGCACTGCGCGGGCGGCCGGGCACGCGTTCGATGCTCGTGAACAACCTGGGCTATCGCCAATCGGAGAACATCGTGGTGCCGCCGCAGCCCGGACATCATGTGCGCCTCACCATTGATCTGGCCATTCAGGATGCCGCGTACAAAGCGCTGAAGGATTCCGGCAGCAAGGCGGGCGCGGCGGTGGTCGTGGACACGCGCAATGGCGACCTCATCGCCATCACTTCCATCCCGGCGTTTGATCCCAACGAATTTGTGCCGCGACTGGATCCGCAACTCTGGGCCAGCTACCGCGATGCCGATCCCACACCGCTGATCTTCCGCGCCACGCAGGAACGGTATCCGCCCGGCTCCATTTTCAAAATCATCAGCGGATTGGCCGCCTTAGAATCCGGTGTGGTCAAGACCAACCAAGTGCTGTACAGTCCCGGTTACTATGAGTTGGGCAGGCGGAAAATCCGAGATACAGCGCCGCCCGGCGACTACGATTTCACCAAGGCATTCAAGCACTCGAGCAACACCTATTTTATCCACCATGCTCTGGAATGCGGCATTGAAAGGATCATCGAGATGGGCAGCCAGTTTTTTCTGGGCCAACGCACGGGGCTATTGCCCCGGCAAGAAGTGGCCGGACAATTTCCTTCGCACGACACGGTTCGCCGCGATTGGTACGACGGCGACACGGCCAATTTAGCCATCGGTCAAGGTCGGCTGAGCGTCACGCCATTGCAGATGGCGATGATGACGGCCACCGTGGCCAATGGAGGCACGGTGTATTGGCCGCGACTCGTTGAGCGCATCACACCCGTCGATCCCGACGCGGCCGCGCAGACCATCACCCACCCGTCCGGTCGCATCCGCAGTCAGCTTAATGTTGCGCCGCAAAACCTGGCCGCCGTCCAGCACGCCATGTGGGCGGATGTCCACGAAGAAGGCGGCACCGGCCGCGCCGTGGCGATTGAGGGATTTGCCATTGGCGGCAAAACGGGCACCGCTGAAATCAAAGGCACGGATGGCAGCCGCGACAAGGTCACGTGGTTCATCTCTTACGGCCCCTGTGAAAGCCCGCGCTACGCGGTGGTGGTGATGGTGGAAAGCGGGGCTTCCGGCGGCAAGACCTGCGCGCCCATCGCCAAGAAAATCTATCAGGCGTTGATCGCACGCGAGACTGCGGAACCGGGCCGTCGCGCCGGTGCGCTGGCGCGAAACTGATGATGCTCGCGCTGCCCGCCATTCCCATTCGCCAACGCCTCGACAAAGGGCTGCTGTTGGCACTTCTCGCGCTGATGGCCATCGGGATGGCTTTTGTGCTGAGCGCCACGCGCACCAACGATCAATACGCGACGACGGAACTGCTGCGTCAACCCTACTTCAAGCAGATCATTTTCTACGGCGTGGGTTTGGTCGCCGCCGCGTTACTGTGCACGCGAGACTATCATCAAGTCGCGCGCTTTTCTTTTGTCGCCTACTGGGCCTCGATCGCGATGCTCGTCTTCGTGCTCGTGCCCGGACTGGGCTCGATGCGCTACGGTGCGCGGCGTTGGTTTGATTTGGGCTTCATACAATTCCAACCCTCGGAAGTCGCCAAGTTCGCATTCCTATTGGCAATGGCGCAATTCCTGAGCCGACCGCAGGAAGAGCTGCGGCAGCCGGGCGTCCTGCTCAAGGCGCTGGGCTTGGTCGCCCTACCCTTTTGCCTGATCATGCTGGAGCCGGATTTGGGTTCAGCGTTGATGTTCATCCTGCCCGCGTTGGCGATGCTTTATGTGGCGGGCATCCCGGCGAGCTTCCTCAAAAAATTGCTGGGCGGTGCGGCGTGTGTGGTCGCAGCGATTTTGATTTATGTCTTTTACGTGCCGCAATCGTGGAAGCCCATCGACCTGCATGATTATCAGAAGCGGCGGTTGATGGTTTATTTCGGCGTGGACTACGCCACGCAATACGCGACGCCCAACGCAACGCCGGCGGAGATCCGGCGCATTCGGGCGATGCAAAGCCGCGACTCGTACAATGTCGCGCAGGCAATGATTTCCGTCGGGGCAGGTGGCCTGACGGGCAAAGGATGGTCACAAGGCATCCAAAACTCCCAAGGCTATCTGCCGCGAGGCGTGGCGCACAACGACTTCATCTTCTCGGTCATCGCCGAGGAGAGCGGGTTTTTGGGCAGCGCGCTGGTCATCGGCCTCTACACCACCATTCTGCTCATCGGCATCCGCGTCGCGGGGCAGGCGCGCGACCGGCTCGGTCGGCTCTTGGCGGTGGGGGTGGTGGCGCTGTTATTCGGGCATGTCTTTGTGAACATCGGTATGAACATCCGGCTGGTGCCGGTGACGGGTGTGCCGTTGCCATTGCTCAGTTATGGCGGCACCTCCGTCGTGTGCTCGCTGCTGGCCATCGGCCTGCTGCAGAGCATTCAAATCCATCAACGTTCCAACTAACTATCATGACAGCAGACAATAATTCTTCGCGTCGCCGTAAAAGCCACCGGTTCCGGCCCACGGGCGGACTGCGTCGTCAAGGCGGTGCTGGCCCCAATCCCACGCCCGAAACACCTTCGCGCGACGAAATGATTGGCGGCAAAGTGCTCGATGAACCGGTGTACGATCAGTCCAAGCACGAGAACGTCATCGCGATGGCGGAGGCACAGGCTTTCGGCGCGGAACCCGATCCAGAACCCGACGAGATGTTGGAAGACGGCGTGGCACCGGCTGATCCGGAACCGAAAGCCGAGGAAGCAGAAGCCGAGCCCAAGGGCCTCATTGAAAAGATCAAGGCAGGCGCGCGCAAGGTCATCGGCAAAGTAGGCGCGCTGCTGCGGCAACGCGAGAAGAGCGGCAAGGTGATTGTCATCAACGCCGAGTCGTTGGAAACGCGCGTGGCGACGCTGGAGCACGGCATGCTGCAGGAGTTCACCATCGAACGGAAAAACCAGGAGCGTATTGTCGCCAGCATTTTCAAAGGCAAGGTGCGCAATCTGGAGAATCGTCTCGAGGCGGCATTCGTGGACATCGGCATCGAGAAGAATGCCTTCCTGCATTACTGGGACATCACGCCCACGACGTTGGACAGCCGGTACGAGGTCGTGGAGCGCAAGAGCAAATTCAAGGCGACGCCCCGCATCTCGCGCGCGGACATTCCCAAGATTTATGGCGTCGGCAAAGACATCCTCATTCAGGTGACCAAAGGACCGATCGGCACCAAAGGCCCGCGCGTGACGACGCATCTGGCCATCCCCGGCCGGTTTCTCGTGCTGCTGCCCAACAACGATCAGTGCGGCATCTCGCGGAAGATTGAGAATCGCGAGGAGCGCCAGCGGTTGCGCAAGATCATCCAAGACTTGGACATCCCCGAGAACATGGGAATCATCATCCGCACCGCGGGTGAGGGCCAGCAGGTGCGCTACTTCGTCCGCGACCTGCACATGCTGCTCAAGGAATGGGAGCGCGTGCAATCGGAGATCGCTGAGCGCCCGTCCCCCGTCTGCGTGTTCCGCGAGCCGGACTTGATTGAGCGCACCGTGCGCGATTTCCTCACCGAAGACATCGAGGAGATCATCATTGACGACTCCAAGGAGTTCGAGCGCGTGCAGAAGTTGGTCGAGATTTACTCCTCCAAACGCAGCACCGCGAAGATCAAGCATTACCGCGAGCCCCGGCACATCTTCGACCGCTACAACATCAGCCGGCAGTTGGAGAGCACTTCCACCCGCAAAGTGCAGCTCAAAGGCGGCGGCTACATTTACATCGACGAGACCGAGGCGCTCATCGCCATTGACGTCAACAGCGGCAGCCACAAGGGCGGCAAGGATCAGGAATCCACAATCCTCAAGGTCAACCTCGAGGCGGCCGAGGAAATCTGCCGCCAACTGCGCCTGCGCAATATCGGCGGCTTGATCGTGCTGGATCTGATTGATATGCGCTCGATGCGCGACCGGCAGGAGGTGTATAAGCGCATGAAGGATTGTCTGCGCCGCGACAAGGCCAAGACCCACGTCCTGCCCATCTCGCAGTTGGGCTTGATGGAGATGACGCGCCAGCGCCACTCCGAGAGCGTGCAGTCCTCCGCCTACGACGAGTGCTCCTATTGCAAAGGACGCGCGCGCATCAAGAGTCCGCTGACGATGAGCGTGGAGATCCAGCGCAAGCTCACCGAAATTCTCAAGCAGCGCGCCCGCGAAGATCAGTCGGATTTCCAGTTGCGGATTGTCGTCAATCCCACCGTGCTGGATCGCCTGCGTCGCGAGGATGAAGTTCACATCAACGAACTCGAGAAGAAATATTACGGCAAACTTTCGTTCCGCCCGGATCCGGAATTCCACGCCGAGCAGTTCAAAATCTATAACGCAGTGACGAACGCAGAATTGGCCAGCGCCGGCGAACGGGATTGACAACGCGACGGGAACCTTTTGAGATGGGGCACACCCTTGAGCAATTGTGTGCGCCCCATCATGAAGACTCTTCCCGTCGTTTTTGCGTTCCTCCTCGCCAACCTCAGCGCCAATGCGGCCGCCGCTCTGCCGGGCGCGAAGCCGTTGGACTGGGAGGGTGATCTGTCGGCGAAGATGGTGGCCGGCATCAATGGGTTCCTGACCAAACAGACGGTCCAAGCCGCCGAACAGCGCGCCCAGTATTGGAAGCGCGACGCCAGCTCGCCCGCCGCCTACGGCAAATCGGTGCAGCCCAACCGCGACCGGCTCCGCAACATCATCGGTGCGGTGGACGAGCGTGCGCCCATCACGAGCTTGGAATTTGTCCAGACGACCGCCGCACCGGAAGCGATCTATTCCAACGCTCGCCTCTCGATCCACGTCGTGCGCTGGCAATCTTTCAGTGGCGTGCACGGCGAAGGACTGTTGCTCCAACCCAAAGGCTCGGCGAAGGCGTGCATCGTGGCCATCCCCGATGCGGATCAAACACCCGAACAGATCGCTGGATTGGCACCGGGCGTCGCGCCTGAATCTCAGTTTGCGCTGCGACTGGCCGAGGCTGGCTGCATCGTGCTCGTGCCCACGCTCGTCAATCGGCAGGACACTTGGTCGGGAAACGCGGCCGCAGCCTTCACCAACCAAACGCATCGCGAATGGATTTATCGCCAGGCTTTCGAGATGGGACGCCACATCATCGGTTACGAAGTGCAGAAAATCCTGTCGGCCGTGGACTGGTTCGCGCACAAAAATCGGGACGCGGCCAAGCCCATTCCCATCGGTGTGGCCGGCTACGGCGAAGGCGGATTGCTTGCGCTGTACGCGGCGGCATTGGACACGCGCATCAGCGCCACGATGGTCAGCGGCTATTTTGCCCCGCGCCAAAACGTGTGGGCGGAACCAATCTATCGGAACGTCTTTGGCCTGCTGCGGGAATTTGGTGATGCGGAAATCGCCAGCCTGATTGCTCCGCGCGCATTGATCATCGAGCAGGCGCCTGTCACTGCGATTGCCGGTCCGCCGCAACCTCGTCAGGGTCGCCGTGGCGGCGCAGCGCCCGGAAAGATTTCCACACCGGAAACCGTGGAAGTGCAGATGGAGTTTGAGCGCGCCAAAAAACTGGCGGGAAAGCATTCTGCCAACTGGCGTCTGGTGGAGAGCAAATCCTTTGGCGGCGCGGAAGCGCTCGGCCACTTTCTGACAAGTCTGGGCGGCACCGCTGAATTGCCTCCCTCCACACCGGCCATGCAATCTGCGCGTTTGCCCGATGTTGATGCGCGACAGAAACGGCAGGTGGATGAACTGGTGGAGCACACACAGCGCCTCCTGCGTTTCTCCGAGTACGTGCGCGAGGCCAATTTCTGGAAGGTGCTGCCGCCGGGCACCTCGGACAAATGGGCGGCGCAGTGTGAGCCGCACCGCGAGCGTTTCGCAAAGGAGGTCATCGGACAATTCCCGCCAGCCTCGTTGCCCATCAATCCGCGCAGTCGCCAGATTCTGGAGACAGAGAAATGGACGGGCCACGATGTGGTGCTGGATGTGTGGGGGGATGTGTTTGCGTGGGGCATTCTGCTCGTGCCGAAGGATCTCAAGCCGGGCGAACGGCGGCCGGTCGTCGTCTGTCAGCATGGACTCGAAGGCGTGCCGATGGACACGGTGACGCGCAATCCCAAGGATCAGCCCTTCCAATATTACAAAGGCTTCTCCGCCGAGCTGGCCGATCGCGGGTTCATCGTCTTTGCGCCGCACAATCCGTACCGCGGACAGGACGCCTTCCGCGTGTTGCAGCGCAAAGCCAATCCGCTGGGGCGCTCGCTTTTCTCCGTCATCGTGGGCCAGCACGATCGCATCATTGATTGGCTGGAGACATTGCCCTTCGTGGACAAGCAGCGCATCGGTTTCTACGGCCTCTCTTACGGTGGCAAGACGGCGATGCGCGTGCCGGCGTTGGTGAATCGCTACTGCCTGTCCATCTGTTCGGCGGATTTCAATGAGTGGGTCAAAAAGAATGTCACGGTGGATTCGCGCTACAGCTACATGTTCACCGGCGAGTATGAGATGTTCGAGTACAACCTCGGCCACACTTTTAATTACGCCGAGATGGGCGCGCTGATCGCTCCGCGGCCGTTCATGGTGGAGCGCGGACACAACGACGGCGTCGCCCCGGATGAATGGGTGGCGTATGAGTACGCCAAGATCCGCCGGATTTTTGCGTACTTGGGTGTGGCCGACCGTACGGAGATCGAGTACTTCAACGGCCCGCACACCATCAACGGACAGGCCACCTACAAATTTCTGCACCGCCACCTGCGCTGGCCGGAGCGCAACTGATCCCCTGCCCCGCTATAAGTGACTTCACCTGCCGGCATTGCTGCCAGCAGGTGAAGTCAATTTTTACTGTAGCCTAGTTGGGGGAATTATTTTTGCGCCAAGGCCGCCTCGATGGCCTTGATCACAGCGGGATCGTCCGGCGCAGTCTCAGCATCAATTCGCTTGATGACCTTGCCCGTGCGGTCCACCAAAAATTTCTCGAAGTTCCAGCGGATCTTCTCCGGACCGCCCGCAGCTTTCAAAGCACGGTAAAGCGGATGGGCCCCGTCGCCGTTGACCTCGATCTTGGCGTACAGCGGAAAGGTCACCTGATATTTCGACTCGCAGAATTTCTTGATCTCCACCGCCGTGCCCGGCTCTTGCCCGCCAAACTGGTTGCAGGGAAAAGCGCAGACCGTGAAACCTTTTGCGGCGTACTGCTTGTGCAGCGCCTGCAACTGCTCGTACTGCGCGGTGAGTCCGCACTCCGAAGCCACGTTGACGATCAACAGCACCTTGCCGCGATGCGCCTTGAGCGACGCAGCTTTGCCGTCGATGTCTTTGAGGGGAATGTCGTAGAGCGACTTGTCGGCGGCGGGCAGCGCGCTTGCCAGAAACGTTGCAACCAATATCGCGGCAAGTTTCATGGTCAGCATCGCGCGGGATCGCTCAGTTTTGACCGGGCTGCTCGGAGCGGCATCGCTCCAGCCCCACCGAGTGGGCGATTTCATCAAACTCGTCCACCGAAACTTCCTCCAACCGCTTGCCGCGCGCAGCGAGCTTCTCGTTGATCTTCACGGCCTTCTCCGTCATTGAACCGTGTGTCTCACTCGTCCCGCCGATCAGCGCAAAATTCTCGCCCTTGGTGATACGCTTGTGGCCATCACTGTCAAAGCCAACGCCCAGCATCACGGCTTTCATGGGTTTCCTTCTCTCCGGCACCAGCGACATGGCGCGGAACCTATCACAATCGCGCGCCGAAAAACAAGCCTTATGTGCCCGCCGCACTCTCGCGCGGCGCTCAAGGCACGCTGATCGGCTGACCGTTCTGGCGCGAATCCAGGCTCAGCAAAAATGGCACGGCCTTCTTGGCCCATTGCGTGGCATCGGGAAAATCTGCTGCCGAACCGCCGAAGCAACTGCGCAACATATCTGTGTTGATGATGCCCGGATTGAGCGGCACCGCAGCCATGCCTGCGGGTAATTCTAGCGCCAACGCCTGCGTCAATCCTTCCACCGCCCACTTGCTGGCGCAGTACGGCGCGACTTCCGGTGAAGCAGAGCGGCCCCAGCCGGAACTGAAATTGACGATGACGCCACTGCGTCGGTGCACCATCGCGGGCAGAAAATGGCGGATGACATTGGCCACGCCCTTGATGTTGATATCCACCACCGCATCGAAATCAGATCGGGAGACCTTCCACAGCGGCGCGTTGGGATTGATGATCGCCGCGTTGTTGAGCAGCAAATCAGGCGCGCCATGTTTGGCGATGACAGCCGCGGCCCACGCACTCACCTGTGCGTCATTGGCGACGTCAACGGCTGACACTTGATGCGGCGCACCCAAGACGGACTGCGCAGAGGCAGCCGCTTTTTCCGTGCGTGCACAACCCGCTACCACGTGCCCCAGTCGCGCGAACTCCAGCGCCATTGCCCGGCCCAGCCCACGCGAGGCGCCGGTGATAATCACCAGCTTGCCGGTGGCCACTTTGTTGATCATGCAGGCGCAGGCTAGAATGAATCTGTTCAGACGCAAGGGCGCTTGTGTAGCATCCGTGCGGTGGATGATTTCCAGACAACGCTGGCACAGCACGGTCAGCATTTGCAGCGTGGCGAGTTGATGACGCTGCAAATCAACGTCGGCCGCAAATGCAATCAGGCCTGCCGCCATTGTCATGTGGACGCCGCGCCGTGGCGCACGGAGATGATGGATGCCGCGACGGCGGAGTTGGTCTGCCACTGGATTGGGCAGCATCGTCCCGCCACGGTGGACATCACCGGCGGCGCTCCGGAGATCAACCCACACTTCCGTCAATTGGTGCAGGCAGCGCGCGCGGCCGGTGCGCACGTCATTGACCGCAACAATCTCACCATCATCGAGGAGCCCGGTTACGATTGGCTGCCGGATTTTCTGGCCTCGCATCACGTGGAGGTCGTCGCTTCCCTGCCCTGTTATCTGCCCGACAACGTGGCACGCCAACGCGGGCAAGGCGTCTTCGAGAAAAGCATCACTGCACTGCGCAAGCTCAACGCCGTGGGTTACGGCACCCGCCTGCCGCTGAATCTGGTTTACAATCCCATCGGCCCGACACTGCCGCCCGGGCAGGCCGAGTTGCAGGCTGATTTCAAGGAGGCGTTGATGCGCGATCACGGCATCTGCTTCACCCAACTGTACACGTTGACCAACCAACCCATCGCGCGGTTCGCGGAGGATTTGCAGCGGCAAGACAAGCTGGAAGAATATCTGGCGTTGCTGCGCGACAGTTTCAATCCCGCATCCGTCGCCAGCCTGATGTGCCGCACCACGTTGAGCGTCGGCTATCGCGGCGAACTCTACGATTGCGACTTCAATCAGATGCTGGACCTGCGCATCGGCAATGGGCATGCGCCGTTTTTGTGGGACATCACGCCGGAGACACTGCGCGGACGCCCCGTGTTGACCGGCCAACACTGCTTCGCCTGCACGGCTGGGCACGGCAGCAGTTGCACCGGTGCGTTGACTGAAATGGCCCCCGCAAGTCTGGCGGCGGGCTGAAATAGTTTGAATACCATTCGCTGCGGGAATTGGCCTGCCGCAAATAAAAGTTGTCCGCCTTTCCTCGGCTCGGTAGATTCGCCGGCGTCAATCCACTGGGCTTGGTTCTGCTGGCTACTATCACAGTCAACAGTGTCGGCAGAGTGGGTTTACATGGCCTCATGGTGAGGCCGTTTGAGAAACAAAAATACACCCCCCAAGCAACATGAAGAAAATCCTCTCGCTCTGCGCGACCCTACTGATCGCTGGCACCGTTTTCGCCGGTGAATTCCCCGACATCAGCATTGCCGACCTGAAGAAGGCCATCGCTGACAAGAAGGTCACCATCATCGACGTGATGGGTTCGGCCTCCTACAAGAAGGGCCATGTCCCGACCGCGATCGATTTCGCGGCTGCCAAGGCCAGCTTCGCCAAGTCACTGCCGGCTGATAAGAACGCGTTGATCGTCGCGTATTGCGGTGGTCCGACCTGCAAAGCCTACCAATCCGCCGCGAACGCCGCTGAGAAGCTCGGCTACAAGAACATCAAGCACATGTCCGCCGGCATCTCCGGTTGGCTGCAAGCTGGTGAGAAGACCGAGAAGAGCAACTAATTGCTGAACTCTTTCACGAGCGCCCTGCGAAAGCGGGGCGCTTTTTTATTTTCTGGGAACCAAAATTGCCGCGCTGACCACTCGACAACGCCAGCGGCTTCTGGCCTGCTGCGGGCACAAAACGTATGAGCTTTACCACGAACATCAGATTGTCCCGCCGCACGTTTCTGCGCGGTGCGGGCGTTGCGCTCACGCTGCCGTTTCTCGACGCGATGCGACCGGCGTTCGGTGCCGCAGCGTCCGCCGCCACGCCGCGCCGGATGGTGTGCATCGAGACGAACATGGGCATCCTGCCGCAGTTCTTTTTCCCGGACAAAGCGGGCAAGGATTACGCGCTCAGCCCGTATCTGGAGCGGCTCAAGGCGCATCGCGCGCAGATGACCATTCTCTCCGGCGTGAGTCATCCGGGCGTCACGGGCGCGCACGCGGCGGAGCGGTGTTTTATCACCGGCACGCCGCATCCGGAGCGCGGCGGTTTTCGCAACTGGGTTTCCCTCGACCAATTCGCCGCCGAACAGGTGGGCAATCACACGCGTTATCCGTCGCTCGTGCTGGCGATGAGCAACGAAGGGGCGACGCTCAGTTACACGCGCAGCGGCGCGCCGATTCCGGCGGAGAAAAGTCCGAAGAAGATTTTCCAAAAACTTTTCATCCAAGGCACCCCCAAGGAAATCGCTGCCAACGTCGAGGCCATCAAACAAGGCCGCAGCCTGCTCGACTTCGTCGGCGACCAATCCAAGCGCCTCAACCGTTCGCTCTCGGCGGCCGATCAAGCGCGCATGGATCAGTATTACACCTCGGTGCGCGAACTGGAGAAACGCCTGCACAGTTCCGAGGAATGGGAATACAAGCCCAAGCCCGTCGTCACTGCGAAAGCGCCCGAGGACATTGATGACGCGAAGGAGTTCGTGGCCAAGACGCGCCTGATGTTCGAGGTGATGAAGCTCGCGCTGGAGACCGATTCCACGCGGCTCATCTCGCTGTTCATCGACACGACCGTCATCCACAACATCACGCACCACGGCAATCGTCCCGAAGTGCTGGGCGAATTGCGCGGGCACGAGGAGAAGCAGTTCGATGCGCTCAACGGATTCCTCACCGCGCTCGCCGGGACGAAAGAGGAGAACCAGACCCTGCTCGACCGCACGATGGTCCTCTACGGCACGCCGATGGGCAGCGCCAACTCGCACTCCAACGTGAACCTGCCGGTGTTGCTTGCCGGCGGCGGCTTCAAGCACGGCCAGCATCTGGCCTTCGACACGCAGAACAATTATCCGCTCGCCAACCTTTACGTCTCCATGCTGCAACGCCTCGGCATCGAGACCAGCACCTTCTCCACCGGCAAAAGCACGATGCGCGGGCTGGAGATGACCGCGTAAAGGACTGTATTCATGAACCCCGGTGAGCAACTCGCTTCCGCGACGGCAACGCGCCGGGGATTTTTGCGCGCGAGCAGCTTGGGTTTGCTCGGCTTGGGTCTGCACCGATTCGCAGCGCTCAACGCCCTGCCCGCTCCCATTGCCCGCAGAGGGCCGAGTCTTGGAAAAGCCAAGTCCGTCATCCTGATTTTCAACGGCGGCGCGCCGAGCCACATCGATTTGTGGGATCCGAAACCCGACGCCTCCGAAGAAGTGCGCGGCATCTTCTCGCCGATCCCGACCAATGTGCCGGGCATCCACATCTCTGAACTGCTCCCGCGCATGGCCCGGCGGATGAACAATCTCGCGCTCATCCGCTCCGTCCATCACGGGCACAGCAGCCACAACGGCGGGATGCACTGGGCCAATGTCGGCCGGCCCTACGCCGTGGACAGCACGCTCATCCACCCCAGCCGCGCCGACATTCCCGGCGTCGGCACGCTCGTGGGCTGGCTCGCACAGCGCGACGGGTTCAGCCGCGAAGTGCCGCCTTACGTCATCACGCCGTTCCCGACGTGCGACAGCAAGGTTTACATCACGCCCGGCCAGTTCGGAGGTTGCTTGGGTACGCGCTTCGATCCGTTCGTGCTGGATGACGATCCCAACGCCGCCACTTTTAAGGTGCGCGACTTGGCGTTGGAAGCCGGCCTGTCCACCGAACGTCTCCGCGGACGCCTCGCTCTCTCGCAAGCGCTCTCTGCCCCGTCGCGTTCCATCGTCTCGCCGAAGACCACCGAGATGGACATCTTCCAGCAGCAAGCCGCCACGTTGCTTCAATCTGGAAAAGCGGCCGATGCCTTCGATCTATCGCGCGAGCCGGACTCGGTTCGCGAGCGCTATGGTCGGCACAGTTGGGGGCAATCCCATTTGCTCGCGCGCCGCTTGGTGGAAGCGGGCACGCGATTCGTCACCACCGTGAACGGCCCCAGCATCACGTGGGACACGCACGCAGATAATTTCAACGCTCTCAAGAACCGCCTCGTCCCGCCGATGGAACAGGCCTACGCCGCACTCCTCGACGATCTCGATGAACGTGGGTTACTCGACTCCACCCTCGTCGTGTGGATGGGTGAGTTTGGCCGCACGCCCAAGATCAACGCTGCGGCCGGTCGCGATCACTGGCCCGCTTGCTACAGCGTCCTGCTCGCCGGCGGTGGCATCCGTGGGGGACAAGTCATCGGCTCCTCCGACAGTACCGGTGCCTATCCGAAGGAACGCCCCACCAGTCCGGCGGACATCCACGCCACGATGTTCGCCGCCCTCGGCTACGACGTCCGCAGCATCAGTTTTCAATCCGCCGATGGCCGTCCCGTTGCGCTCACGGACGGCACACCGATGAGCGAGCTGTTTTAATGGCGACTCCAACCCAAATCAGCGACTCGCGTGTCCTCTCGCGGATGTGCTAATGCGAGGACTTTCAATCTGGGCCTTCTGTGCCGTGCTCTGCACCGCCGCCGAACCGCCGCCCGCCAAGCTCAAGCCATCCGCGCCGGATTGCCCGCGCGGCGGATTCATCACGCAGGCGGCCATCCTGAAAATCACCGCGAATGGCACGACGACCTCGCCCGTGCCGCGCGGGGCATTCGTGCAGGATCGCATCTTCGGTCAACCGCCGGAACCGCCGCCCCCGAATGTCGCCGCGGTCGAGCCTGACGTGCGCGGCGCGACCACCATCCGCGAGTTGCTCGACAAACATCGGAACAACATCGCCTGCGCCGGTTGCCACGCGAAGATGGATCCGCCGAGCTTCGCGCTGGAGAGCTTCGATGTCATCGGCGGTTTTCGCACGCGTTACCGTTCCATCGGCGAGGGCGACCCCGCACCGCGCGGCGCGATTGATCCGTTCATCGGCATCAGCTTCAAGCTCGGCCCACCCGTGGACGCCAGCGGCGCGTTGCTCAGCGAGCAGAAGTTTAGCGGCATCCGTGAGTTTCAAGCGATCGCCGCGGCCAACTCGGAATTGCTGCTCAAGAACCTCGCGCAGCAATTTGCCATCTACGCCATCGGCCACGATATCGCCTTCAATGATCGCGACCAGATCGCCGGCATTGTCGCGCGATCGCACAAGCAAGGCGGCGGCATCCGCACGTTGATCCACGAACTGACACAGAGTCCACTTTTCCAAACCCGTTAATCTCCCATCATGAAATCACTCGTCTTGCCACGCGCTTTCGCCAGCGCCCTCTGCGCATTCTTTCTCACGCTCCCGCTCCTCCATGCCGAGGAGCAGATGGGCACTTACCGGCTCATCGGCCTGAGTGCGCCCGAGCGGCAGGAGGACTTGCGCGAGGTGATGAAGACCGTGCCCGACGTGACGCTCGTCAGCCTCGATGTCGCGAAGGCCGAAGTGAGCCTGCGCTTCGATGCGGAGAAACTTTTCCTCCCCGCGAAATCGAAGCAACCGCCTGCGCCCGACAAAATCACCGAGCGCCTCAGCAGCCTCATCAGTGGCGCGTCCAAGAACACGTTCAGCCTCACCGAGCGCTCCGCTGTGCCGGCCGACAAATTGACCAAGGTGGAAATCCTCATCGGCGTGCTGGATTGCAAAGGCTGCCGCTACGCCGCCTACCAAGCCATCGCGAAGCTCGACGGTGTCGAGCGCGCCACCGTAAGCGCCACGCCCAGCGCGGTCATCGCGTGGATTGACGCCACGAAGACCAAGCGAGAGACCCTGGAGGCCGCGCTGAAAAAGACCGGCGTGGAACTGCTGCCGAAGCTTTGAAACGTTGGATCACGAGCGCATGAAGACGTATCGATTCTGCATCTTGGCAAGCCTTACAGCGTTTGCCGTCCTGCCCAGCCTGGCCGCGTTCGCCGCGGAGCTTCCCACCAAGTCCTTCCTCACCAAGCACTGCGCCGAGTGCCACGACGCGGAGACGAAGAAGGGCGGACTCGATCTCGCGTCGCTGCCGCCGGCGACGTCGAGCGCAGAGAACTTCGCGCGCTGGGTGAAAGTGCATGACCGCATCGCGTCCGGCGAGATGCCGCCGAAGAAGAAGGCGCGTCCGGCCGCCGCCGAGGTGCAGGCGGTCACGCGCGCGCTGTCGGAAACACTGGTCGCCGCCGAGCGCACGCGTCTCGCGAGCGAACCGCGCACGGGCGTGCGCCGGCTCACGCGCGCCGAATACGAGAACACGATGCGCGACCTCTTCGCGATGCCGGGGATCCGCTTGCAGGACTTCCTTCCCACCGACGGCTCGGCGCACGGCTTCGACAAGAACAGCGACGCGCTGGACATCTCGCACGTCAACCTCGCCAAGTATGTCGAGGCGGCGGACGCGGTGCTCAACGTCGCCATCGCCACGCAGTCCGCCGCGCCGAAGCCCGAGACGGTGCGGCTTTCGCTCGCCGGAAATTACTCCCCCAACATCATGCTGATGGGCGGCGACGCCGTCCTGCTGCGCGACAAAAAGCACGACCCCGAGTTTCCGCCGGCGGGCGTTTACGCGCACGTCGGCCAAGGGCCGCACGAGCAGATGGGCACGTTCTCCCGCATGAGCAGCGTCGGCGTTTTCCGCCACGAGGATGAGTCGTGGAACGCCTACTTCCAGCACTTCGCCACGGTGTATCCGGGCCGTTACAAGGTGCGCGCGTCCTTCTGGAGCATGACGTGGGACCAGGGAAAGATTCTCCCCTCGCGCGGCGTCGAAGCGGCGCGGCTTTCCATCGTGCAGTTCAACGAGAACGGCCGCGGCGGCGGGCATCCGAGCAGCGTGCTCGGCTACTACGCCGCGCCTTCGATGGATTCGCAGGTGCACGAGCTGGACGTGTGGCTGAACCACAAGGAGAGCTTCGGTTTCAACACCGCGTCGCTCGCGCCGGTGGTGCTCTACCGCGTCGGGACGTGGGGGCAGAAGGACCGCACGATGGGCTTTACCGGCCCGTGCATCGTGAACGACTGGATCGAAGTGGAAGGCCCGCTGCACGACGTGTGGCCGCCGCGCAGTCACCGGCTGTTGTTCGGCGAAATCCCGCTGACCGAGTTCAAGTTGGCGGAGCACAAGGATGTGCGTCCGCCCACGCGCAAGCCGCCCCGGCAAGAAATCATCGGCACGAGGAACCGGCCCGAACCGGTCGTCGGCCTGTGGACGCCGCAGAGCGCGCAGCCGCTCGTGGATGCGGACAAGTTGCTCGCGAGTTTTCTGCCGAAGGCGTTTCGTCGGCCCGTTGCGGCGGCGATGCGGCAGGATTACGTCGCGAAGGTCGAAGAGCGTTTGAAGGCGGGCGATTGTTTCGAGACCGCGATGCGCTGGGCTTATCACGCCGCACTCTGCTCGCCGGATTTTCTCTACCTCGTTGAAAGCGGCGCAGCCAGCAAGGCAGACGACCACGCGCTCGCCGCGCGTCTCTCTTACTTCCTCTGGAACTCCCAGCCCGACGACACGCTCCTCTCACTCGCCGCGAAGGGGACGTTGCGTGAGCCGAAGATTCTCCGCGAACAAACCGAGCGACTGCTCAAGGACGCGAAATCGCAGCGGTTCATCGAGGATTTCCTCGGACAGTGGCTGAAGCTCCGCGCCATCGCCGCGAATGATCCCGACAAGAAGCTCTACCCCGAGTTCAACCCGTATCTGCAGGACTCGATGGTCGCGGAGACACGCGCTTACTTCCGCGAGCTGCTGGAGAAAAACCTCGGCGCAAGCCATCTCGTGAAGTCCGACTTCGCGATGCTGAACGAAAAGCTCGCCGTCCACTACGGCATCAAGGGCGTGAGCGGCCCGGCGATCCGCCGCGTGAAACTCCCGACCGGTTCGCCGCGCGGCGGCTTTCTTACGCAGGCCGCGATTCTGAAAATCACAGCGAACGGCACGACAACTTCGCCTGTCCCGCGCGGCGCTTTCGTTCTCGCGCGCCTGCTCGGGCAAGAACCGGAGCCGCCGCCCGCGAACGTCGCCGCCGTGGAGCCCGACGTGCGCGGCACTACAACCATCCGCGAGCAGCTCGCCAAACACCGCGACAACACGAGCTGCAACGCGTGCCACGCGAAGATGGATCCGCCGGGCTTCGCGCTGGAGAGCTTCGATGTCATCGGCGGCGAGCGCGAACGTTACCGTTCCATCGGCGATGGCGATCCCGCGACGCGCGGCAGTATCGACCCGCGCATCGGCATCAGCTTCAAGCTCGGGCCGAAGGTGGACGCGAGCGGCGAACTGCCCGACGGACGGAAGTTCGCGAACGTCGCGGAGTTCCAAACCCTTCTCGCCACTTCACCGCGTCCGTTGCTGCTGAATCTCGCGCAACAGTTGACCATCTACAGCACCGGCCGTCCGCTCGCCTTTAGCGATCGCGCGGCGCTCAACGAACTCGTCGCGCGCACGGAGAAACAAGGCGGCGGCATCCGCACGTTGATTCACGAACTGACACAGAGCCAGCTTTTCCAAACCCGATGAAGACCCTGCACAAAATCCTCTCGGCGCTGGCGTGCGCCGCTGCGGCTCTTACCACTTTCGCCGCCGATGAAAAGCCTGCGACGCCGCAAGAGTTCAAGCACCGCGTCACGGGACTTTTCTCGACTGATCGCGTGGATGATTTGGGCAAAGTCGCCGCCCAACTACCCGATGTGAAGTTGATCAGCGTGGATTTCAAAACTGCCGAAGCAGTTTTCAGCTACGATTCCACAAAGGTCGGCGGCGGTGGCAAACCCGACAAGGCTGCGGAGCGACTCGACAATCTCATCCGCAACGCATCGCGCTCGACCTTCGGCATCAAGCCGCTGTGCACCACGCCGCGCGACCAACTCAAGCTCATTGAAATCGGTGTGTTCGGCCTCGACTGCAAAGGCTGCGCCCTCGCCGCCTACGAATCCATCGCCAAGCTCGACGGCGTGGAACAGGCCACCGTGAATTTCAAAGTCGGCCTCGTCACCGCGATGATCGACCCCAAGAAAACCGACCGCGCCGCCCTCGAAGCCGCCCTCAAGCAGAAGCAGGTGGAACTCAAGAAACAACCCTAGCGACACGACGGCCCGCCGCTCTCACCACGTGGCCGGCAGATCTTGCAGCGTCTCCTTGAGGATCAATCGAATCGCCTGCTTCTCCGCCGCGGGCAGATAGGCGTACTCGGCATCGGGCTTTGCAGAATCAAGCGCCTCGGCGAGGCGGCGGTACACGCGCTGCTTCATCTGCGGCGGCAATCCCTGAAAGGACAGGCTGTAGATCATGTAGCTGCAGCGATGCTTGAAGAGGCGTGTGCGCAGGTCGAAATCCTT
>SIAW01000041.1 GCA_009695465.1 Pedosphaera sp. | reverse complement strand
CGTTGGAGATGACGGCTGCCTTGCCCGATGGCACGCGCAAGAAACTCATCGGCATTGATGCCTGGAATTTCTCGTGGCAGGAACAATACAACTTCAAGCAGTTCATCCCGCTGCCCAAAGGCACGCGGCTGGAGGTGAAACTCACGTGGGACAATTCCGCCGCCAATCCCAGTAATCCCCACCAACCGCCGCGCCGTGTGCGCTGGGGGCCACAGTCGGAGGATGAGATGGGCTGCCTCACCTTGATGGTGAAAGCGGGCAACCGCGAGGAGCAGACCACGCTGGACACTGCCCAGCGCGATCACGCGCGCGAGGTGTTGAAAGCCACCGCCGCCCGCGCCACCGCCGGCGGCGGACAACGCGTGGTGGCCGAGGTGTTGCGCAACAACGACACCAACAAAAATGGAAAGCTGGAGCTCGCGGAGGCGCCGCAATGGATGGCCGTTCTCTTCGCCCGGCTGGACACCAACAAGGACAACGCCCTTGACGAAGCGGAGTTGGAGGCCGGACGCTCGCGCTGGCTGCAGCCCAACCCACGATAATCCCGATCGCATATCGCCCATGAGATTTGTTTTGCCACTACTGCTCGCCGCCGTCGTCGGCGCACTCGCTGCCGGTTGGATCGTGCGCGACCAACTCACGCGCCAGCAAGCCGCCGCCCAACGGAAACAGGAACAGGCGTTCACTGAAAAGATTGATGAGCAGAAACGCGCGGGGCAGGAACGCTCCAGCGAGTTGGCGCGCAAACTGGCCGATGCCCAGCGACCGGTCGCCCCCGCCACCAACCAAATCGAACCCCGCACGCCGCCGGCCAAACCCCTGCCCACGCCCGCAGAGGTCGTGCAGCAGTTGCAGAAGATGAATCCGGCCGATCGCCGCACCAAACACCGCGTGGTACACGGGCTGGAAACCTTGGTGGATTTGGGCACGGCCTCGCTGCCGGCCATCCAGGAATTTCTCGTTCGCAATGAGGATTTGGAATACACGCCGCCACCGCCGCCCGAAGCCCCGCCGCGCAATGAAGAGGAGACGCGGCAGCGGCGTCTGCGCACCGGCGCATTGGGCAATTATTTCCAGCCGTTCCCCAAGCCGGAAAATAATTTCCCACCCACACTGCGGTTGGGTTTGCTGGAGGCCACGGCGCACATCGGCGGGGCGGAGGCGGAAACGATGCTGCGCGAAGTGCTCTCCCAAACGGCGCGCGGCGTGGAGGTGGCTTATCTGGATCTCGCGCTGGAAGAGATTGCGCCGGGAAAATATCGCGATGACATCTTGAAAGTGGCCCGCGAAATCTTGGCCACCCCGATCGCTGTGGATGAGAGTGGCGCACCGGTCAGCGCGTTGGACAAGCAGTCGGCGGGTTATCTCTACGCCATCCTCATCAAGTATAACGACCGCGTGTTTGTGGAGACGGCCAAGCGCATCCTCATCAGCGCCGACGGCAAGCTCGACGGCTACGCGCTGGCTTATCTGCGGCAGGTGTTGGGCGAACAAGCCATGCCCATTTTCCTGCAGGCGTACAAGGATCCGCGCGTGACCGATCCGATGGAGAAGGCGGCCATCCGCGACGCCGCGCTGCGCTACATCGGCAGCAACGAACAGGCCGATGAGATTTTCCGCGAGATGGTCCGCGAAGGCGTGCGCGACATGAAGGGCAAAGAATTCATGGACTTCAAACGCTACGAAAATCTTTTCCAACCCATCGGCAGTCTCGCGCGCGATCTGGAGGATCAGCCCGTCGAGAGCATCAAGGCCCGGCGCAAATTGCTGGGCGAGGTGCGCAAGGAATCGGGCGATCTGTTGCTGCAGTTTGGATTGACGGCCATTGATCGGCGCATGGCCGAGTTGCAGGAAAAACGCGAGAAGGCCACTCCCCAAAACTAACCCGTCCCACTTATGAAACACTTCCTCAACATGCTCGCCGCCGCAGGCATCGGCGCGGCCGTCACCGGCATCATCGTCTGGACGTTGCTGTCGCGAAAACAGGATGTCACTCAGCGCGACTTGAAGACCGAGCACGCCACGAGTGCCCGCCAGCAAACGCAGACTCAAAGCGAACAGCACGCGGCGGACTTGAAACGATTGGCGCTGGCCATCACCACGGCGACCGCGAAGGAACTGGAGGCTGACCGTCTGCGCGCGCAGCTCGCTGCAGCAGAGAACAACGCCTCGTTGCTGCGCCCCGATCCCGCCGGGTTGCTGGAGAGATTGCAGAAGCTCGACCCTGCGGGCGCCGATCGCATCCGCGAACAGCGGCAGGTCATCCATCTCTTCGCCAGTCTGACGCAACTGGGCGCGCAGTCCTTGCCGGGCATCGAGACGTTCCTGCAAAAAGACATGGACATCGATTATCAAAAAGTGGGCGACTCGCAGCCGGACATGCGGCGCTTTCTCAACGTGGATGACAAGGTGGACTTGAGTTCACTGCGTGACTACAGCGCGTACAATCTGCCGGAATTCAAAACCGTGCTGCCGCACTCGCTGCGGCTGGGATTATTCGAGACGCTGCGCGACATCGGCGGCGACGCGGCCGAGGCTCTTCTGTTGGCGGAACTGGATCGCACCGGGCGCGGCATCGAGGTGGTGCATCTGGCGCAGATGTTGGAGGATCTGCGGCCGGGCGTACACAAGGAACGCCTGCTCAACGCCGCACGCGAGCTGGCCAAGGAACCGCTGGACGACACCTCGCGCCGGCTGCTCTTCGCCTTTCTGCAAAAGCACAAGGACCCGACGTTGATTGATTTCGCCAAGCGCATCCTCATCAGCAAGGAAGGGCGCGTGGACGGTTCGGCGCTGCGGTTCATCAACGAGACGCTCGGCGAAAAGGCGATGCCCATCCTGTACCAAGCCTATCGCAATCCCACGATCACCAATCCCGGTGATAAAATCATCCTGCGCGACGCCACGATGAAGTACGTGGGGATGAATGCGCAGTCCGACGAGATTTTCCGCGAGGTGATGGACGAGGGACTCAAGACTTCGGCGGAGAGCAAGGAGTTTGGCTTGGGCCGATACGGCGCGATGTGGCAGCCGATGATGTCGCTGTCCGCCGGCGACAATCTCCCGCCCGAAGCCGTGCGCAACCGGCAGGGGTTGCTCAAAGAAGTGCGCGGCCGCACCACCGACCAGTTCCTGCATCGCGGCATGGACATGGTGCATCAGCGGCTGGAAGTGATGCTCGATCCCACCAAGACACCCCCCTCTCCCTTTGGCATCCGCCCGCCGCGCACCGTGCCGCCCTTGCCGTAACTTTCACGGCCACGCAAGAGGCTGGCCGCTGTCATTCTTGGGCCAGTCGAAATCCCCGCGCACGGGGGGCACCTCCATCACATCGCGCCAACGCGGCACATCCCACCACAGCCGAACCACGCTGCACGTGGGCATGTGCTCGATGGGCGCACCGAAAATCTCCCGCGCCAGATGCGTGATGCCATTGTTATGCCCCACATACATCGCGGTGCGCCACGCATCGGGAAAGTTGGCGATGAGCGACAACGCGGTGTGCGCATGGGCCAGATACAATCGGGTGTTGAACATCAACGCCGGCTCTTTGATTTCCAACGCAGCGGCGAAGGCGTGCGCGGTGGCGTGGGCACGCACGGCGGTGCTGGACACGATGCCGTCGGGACGGGGCACCCGCAGCGCGAGGCGTGCGGCCATCTGCGGCGCGTCACTGAGGCCCCGCGCGTTGAGCGGCCGGGCGTGGTCGTCCTGCGAGGAATCGTCCCAACTGGACTTGGCGTGGCGCACGAGGATGAGCGTCTTCACGGCTTGGAAAAAACATGGTTTGCACAGACATGCAATCCCACTAGACTGCGCGCATCAATCCATCGGCAACACGATCAACGCAATCCAGCATCATGAAAAACGCACTCCCCATTTTCGCCGGCCTCCTGTTGGGCCTCGCCACCACCGTCATCGCAGCGGATCCGTGGGTGGTGTACGAAGGCAAAGCAGGCCCGGGCCACGGCAAGCATGTGGTGCTGATCTCCGGCGACGAGGAGTATCGTTCGGAGGAGGCACTGCCGCAACTGGGCAAGATCCTGTCCGTGCGCCACGGTTTCAAATGCACGGTGCTCTTCGCGATTGATGACAGCACGGGCCTCATCAACCCCAACAACGGCCGCAACATCCCCGGACTGGCGGCGTTGAAGACGGCCGATTTGATGGTCATCGCCACGCGTTTCCGCGATCTGCCCGACGATCAGATGCAGCACATTGATGATTACTTGAAGGCGGGCAAACCCGTCATCGGCCTGCGCACGGCGACGCACGCGTTCAACATCGGCGGCAACAAACCGTGGGCGCATTACGGCAACGGTTACAAGGGCGCGAAGAAGGAGTGGGCCGATGGCTTCGGCCGATTGGTGCTGGGTGAGCAATGGATCAACCACCACGGCGTGCACGGACGGGAAGCCGCGCGCGGCATCCTCACGGCCGAAGGCAAGGAACATCCGGTGTTGCGCGGCATCAAGGACGGCGACGTCTTTGCGTTGTCCGATGTGTACGGCGTGCGCCTGCCGTTGCCGGGCGACAGCCAGCCGTTGGTGTTGGGGCAAGTGGTGGCCGGGATGAAGTTTGATGATCCGGCGGTGGCGGGCAAAAAGAACGAACCGATGATGCCCGTCGCGTGGACGAAATCCTATCAACTGCCCGACGGCAAAAAGGGGCGGAGCTTCGCCACCACGATGGGCGCGGCGGTGGATATGAAGTGGGAAGGCTCCCGCCGCCTGCTGGTGAACGCCGCGTATTGGGCGATCGGTTTGGACGTTCCCGCCAAGTCTGCTGTCGATACGGTAGGCAAATTCGAGCCGAGCATGTTTGGTTTCAAGCCCGGTGATTACTGGCCCAAGCAGAATCTGAAGCCCGCCGATTTCCGGCTGGAGTAGCGCCGCGAATGGCCCGCGCTATTTCTTCACTTCCTTGGGCGCCTCTTTGGGCGCGAGCTTGGTGATGATGAGTTTTTTGCCGTAGTGCACAGTGGCCAGTTGCAGGCCGTCGGGGTGCAAATCCATCTCGCGCGCGGTGTCGGGCAGCTTGAATTGGTGCATGGGCTTCTCGTCATTCTCGCCCCAAAACAGCAGGATGCCGCCCGCGCCGCCGCCGGAGCAGCCCACCAACATGCCGTCGGGCAAAAAGAGCGTGCGCCAGATGACGCCGTTCTTGATGTCCGTCGAGACATGTTTCTTCAACACCTTCTGCGACTCCCAGTCAAACCTCAGCACGATGGGTTCATGCACTGCGCCCAGCGGATTGGAGGCTTGATAGAGACCGCCGCAAGCGAGGTGTTTATTGCCCGGCCCCAACGCCAAGCTGCGCACCCCGCCGAAGTCCACCCCCTGCCCGCCGTTGTAGCTGTAGAGATCCTTGGCATCGAACGTCCGCACCAGCTTGCCCGTGGCCACTTCCCACTGGTGCACGGTGCCCTTGAGATCCGCAGAGAGCAGGTGCAGGCCGGAGGGATGGAATTGCAGGCTGTAAATATCCTTCTCATGACCGGGCATCTCGCGCACCGGCGCGCCGTCGGCCATCTTCCAAAGCTTGACGATGCGATCATTGCCCGCGCTGGCCAGAAACTGTCCGTCGGTGCTGACGGCCACCGCGCGGATCCAGCCATTGTGCGCCTTCACCTTTCGCACCGGCTCGGGCTTCTCTGCCGCCACCGGCCACCACATCAGCATGTCATCGCAACCGGCCGTCACGAGGAACTGGCCGTCGGTGCTAAACACCATCGCGCGCACCCATGAATCGTGCGCCTTGAATTCTGTCTTGGCACCGCTGGCCAAATCCCAGCGGATGATCGCGCGATCTTCGCCCGTGGCAAAGACGTAGCGCGACTTGGGATCGAACCGGCACGTGATCAGCGGCGCGCCGTGCACGAATTCGCGCGCCACATGCGCCTGCTTGGGATCGGCTGGCATGATTGAAACAGCGCCGCAGGTTCAGGCAATCAACTCGTCAATGGCCGCAAACGCCGGATCGGCCATCGGCTGTTTCTGGCCGCCGATGTTGAAATGATGCCGAGAGTTGAGCCCCAGCGCGCGCAGGTACGTGTGGAAAAGATGGCCCGCGTCCACTTGACGCTCGGTCACGGCCGTGCCATTGGCGTTGGTCTTGCCCACCACCGCGCCGCGTTGCAGTCCCGCGCCGCCCATGCAGACGGAGAACGCGTGGCCCCAGTGGTCGCGCCCGTAATACTGGTTGATGCGTGGCGTGCGGCCGAATTCGCTGAGCACCACGATCATCGTGTGCTGCAGCAGGCCGCGTTCCGCCAGATCGCCCACCAACGTGGCGAAAGGCCGGTCGAACTCGCCCAACTGCTCGAAGTGAAACTCGAAGTTCTCGTTGTGCGTGTCGTAGTTGGAATGGGAGACCTGCACGCAGGTGACGCCCTTCTCCACCAACCGCCGCGCCAAGAGGCAGTGCTTGCCAAACTCGTGCGTGCCGTAGCGCTCGTGATCTTTCTGCGGCTCTTTGGACAGATCAAACACATCGCGTTGCCGCACCAGTTCCTGCGCCTGCTCGAAGCTCTGCACGTAGGCATCGGTCTCCGCCGTGCGCCGGCGTCCGGCAAAACGGTCGTTGGCTTTGCGGCGAAACTCATCCTGCTGCTGCACGGTCTGCTCGGTCAGATTGGCCGGCCGCGTGGTGTACGCCGGCGGCTGCGCGCCGCCCAGACTGATGCTCGCGTATTTGGGGCCCAGATAAGCCGCGTCGTTATTGCGCCCGCCGCTGCCGCCGTTGGCGATGTTGATGTGGCCGGGCAACGTGAGGGCGCTGTTGTCCATCGCACGGGCCACGACCGCGCCCAGTTCCGGGAAAGTCTGCCCCGGTGTCGGGTGCCGCCCGGTGAGCATCATGTACGTGCCCTTGCCGTGATCGTCGTTCTTGGTGTTGATACCGCGGACCAGCGCCAAGTGGTGCATCTGCTTCGCGGTGTACGGCAGCAATTCGCTGATGTGAATGCCCGGCACCGAGGTCGGGATCGCGCGGAATGGCCCGCCCGTGTCGGTGTTCGGCTTGGGATCCCAGCTTTCCAACTGGCTCAACCCACCGTGCATGCGGACGATGATGAGACGTTTTTGATCGCGCGTCATCTGCGCCACGGCTGCGGGCGTGGCAAAGGTGTCCAGTCCACCGATGAACATGCCCGCGCCGGCTGCCAGCCCGCCCAAGAATTGTCGCCGCGCCACGGTGTGTTCGGCCGACCCACATTCATACGTGCATTTCATAGCGCCTCCACCTTGTTAATCGTCGTTCCACTCAGTGTCTGAACCGAAACTCGCTCGTGGTCATCAAAGCCCACGTCATCTCCTGCAGCACTGCGACCCGCTGTTCCTTCGGTCGCGCCGCCAACTGCCGCTCCACATCCGCCACTTCCTCGGCCAGCGGACGCCGTGTCAGCGCACCCAGATATAATTCCTCGGCCAACAACTTGGCGTCGGCAATCGCATTCAACCGCGCCACCAGATTCGTCCCCGCTGGGGCGAGCCACGCAGTGAGCGTCCCGCCGTTGGTGAAGTAGAGCGCCTGCTCCGCAGTGGCATAATAATCGCGCTGCGGCTGGCCTGCTTCACCGCCGAACAGTTTGACGAACACCGCCTCGTTGCCCTTCAGCCGGTCGTTGACAAGTTGTTCGACCGTGCGCAGGCGCGTCGCGGTGCGGTTAGCATCCTCGGCCTGCCCGGCGGCCAGCGGATTTTTCTGGGCGAACTCCGCCTCCGCCGCCACACGCTGGGCCTCCACCAAACCCGCCCCCTGCATCATGCTCCAGCAAAGTTGCTCGGGCGTGAGAGGTGCAAAAACGCCCGTGGCAAAACTGTTATTCCAGCGCTGCGTCAACTTATCCTGCGCCGCATCGGCCTTGGCCTTGGCCTCGTTCGCGGCGATCTGCAGCGTCTTCCATTGCGGCTCCAGATCCGTGACGACTTTTTGAACGGCGGGCAGCTTGGCGTCCTCATCGGACAACGCCTTCTGCGCGACGGCCATTTTCTCCGCAGCGCCCTTCGCAGCGGCATCGCGATCAGGCACCTGCTTTTGCAACGCCACCAATTCCACGTTCAACTGGTCGCTGCGCATCTTGAACTTCGCGACGGCGGCAGCCAACTCCGTGTCTGCGGGCAACTTCAGTCTGGCCGCTTCCGCCTGCGTTGCGGCGTCCGTCACTGCCTTTGTCACATCCGCCTTCACCGTGACCTGCTTCTGCATGTCCACCAAAGCGGCAGCGGTGTCATCGCGCAATTTCTGCGCGGCCGCCATCGCATCGCGACGCGCAGCGATGGCCGCCTGCAACGTCACCAGCGCCTGTTTGGCCGGCGCATAAACTTTATCCGCGGCCAGATAATTGGTGCCGGCCACTTTGGCGGCGGCATCGAGTGGCAGAAATTCCTGCGCGGCCTTGGCGTCATCGATCCGGCGTTGCACCTTGGCCAAATTAAATTTGTCCGACTGCTGCACCACCGCCGCAGCTTGCGCCGTTTGATCGGCCGCAATCACCAGCTTGTCCAAATCTTTCCATTTGGTGCGATTGTCATTGGCGAACTTCTCGGCCGCCGCATGCCTGTCCGTGGCGGCTTTGGTGGCAGCGGCTTTGGTCTCGCCATCCTTTTGCGCGGCGGCCAACTCGGCGGCGAAGGTGGTGGCGCGGGCCTGGAATTTCGCGGTGGCATCCACCAGTTCTTTGTCGGCGGGCAATTTGTCTGTGGCGAGCTTGGCCTTGGCAGCGGCCTCGGAAGTGACCTTGTGCAAATCCAGTTTGGTGGCGGTCACCGCATTGGCGTCGGTCGAAACTTTACTGGCGGCATCCAACGCCTTGCGCGTCTCGGCCTGCGCCGCGACGGCCTTGTCCAGTTCGATCGTCGCCAGCAGACGGTTGGTGACAGACTGATACAATGTCGCCACCGACTTTTTCCATGCCCCCTCGGATTGCTCGGACTTGGGCGTGAGCGTCTTGATTTCCACCTCCCACGCCGCCACCACATTCGTGCCGGGCGGAGCGAGTTGCGCGGGCAGGATCGAGCTGCGCTGGTAAGTCTGCGTCTGCGCCAGTTCGCGCAGGAAGGCGCGGGTGTCAAATTTCATCACCGCAAATTCATTGGCCAGCAGCTCCATCAACTCCGGATGCGGCGGCTCGTTGTCCGCGCTGAACCCATCCAGCGGCTCCACCAACGCGCGGCCCATCATGTGTCCCCAAAGCACATTGGCGATGTTGCGGCGAAAAGCGGGATTGGCCGAGACCTGTGCGGCGAGTTGCGCGCGGCGGCTGTTGCGTGGGATGGGGCGCAGACTTTTATTTTTGTCATCGGGCGCCACCACCCACTCTGTGCCGGATGCCAATTCAAGCTGGTCCACTTCCAAGCCGCCAAAAAGGCGCGGGCGCGTCTCGCCCTCGTGCTTGGTGAAAACAGATTTGTAGCGCGATTCGCCAGCGGCTTTCTCAGCCAGCACTGCGGGGAATTTGACGTCGGGCTGAAACACGGTGGTGCGGCCCAGAAATGCCTGCAGCCCGTAGTAGTCGCGCTGCAGATAATCGTCCACGCGCGGATGGTCGTGGCACTGGGCGCATTGAAAGTCCACGCCGAAGAATTTGCGCCCGATGTCGCGGGTGATCAGGTGCGGCTCCGCATCGCGATCGAGGATGAACTTGGCCGGCTCGCGCGGCAGTCCGGAGCTGGTGGCGTTGCCGTCGGCCATGAAAATCTCGCCGGCCAGTTTGTCGTACGGTTTGTTGGTCGCAAAGGACTGCATCAAATACGCCTGCCAGTCGGTGGACTTGACGTGCTTGTCGGCGCGGCGCTCCATCCACATCACATCGAACGTGCGAGCCATGTGCCGCGCGTGATCGAGCGTCGCCAGCAGATGCTCGGCTGTCTTGATTCGTTTGTCGGTGGCGTTGCTGTCCAGAAAAGCGCGCGCCTCCGCAGCAGTGGGGATGCGCCCGATGAGGTCCAGATGGATGCGCCGCAGAAATACATCGTCGCCCGCCGGGACAGCCATCGCAGCGGCCTGGCCTTGCGCCAAGAGCTGATCAACACGCACGTACAACGGATCGGCCGCCGATGCCGCGACCGCCGTCAGCACCCAAACCCACATCGTGTTGCGCCAGTTCATTGCGTCCAAAGTTAGGCCACTTGTGGTTGGGTTCTATTCAGCCTAATTCCAGATTCCACCGCGTGCCGCCTCCACGGAATGACGCGGCCCAGCTTTGCGATTGCCACACGCCGCGCGGTGCGCGAGGCTGCGTCCTTCCATGAAAAGTTGGGGCGCATTTATTTTTATGGCGATGAGTGTCGTGGAGATGTGGGCGGCTGGCCGGACTTTTGCCACCCGTTCGGAAGTGATTGCGCCCAGCGGCATGGCGGCCACGAGCCAGCCGCTGGCCACGCAGGCGGCTGTGGCCGTGTTGCAAGCCGGCGGTAGTGCGGTGGACGCAGCGATTGCCGCCAATGCCGTGCTGGGCTTGGTGGAACCGACGGGCTGCGGCATGGGCGGCGATCTTTTCGCCATCGTGTGGGATGCGAAAACACAAAAGCTGCATGGCCTCAATGCCAGCGGCCGTTCGCCTCGGTCACTGAAGCTGGAGTGGTTTAAGGAAAACGGGCACGCGCATATTCCGGCACTGGGCCCGATCTCGGTTTCCGTGCCGGGCTGTGTGGACGGCTGGTTTGCGTTGCACGGACGTTTTGGTCGGCTGCCGATGAAGCGCCTGCTGCAACCGGCCATTGATTATGCGACGAAAGGATTCCCGCTCAGCCCCGTGATCGCCGGTGAGATGGGCGGTTCTGTGGCGACGTATCGTTCCTTCGCGGGATTTGCCGAGACGTACATGCCCGGCGGCCACATGCCGCGCGCAGGCGAGCGTTTCCAGAACCCGCGACTGGCGCGCAGCTATCAGCAGATTGCCGAGGGCGGGCGCGATGCGTTTTACAAGGGCGCCATCGCGCAGGTGATCGCCAAGCACATGGCGGCGCACGGCGGTTTTATCACCGCTGAGGATCTGGCGCAGCATCACTCCGAGTGGGTGGAGCCGGTCTCCGCCACGTACCGCGGCTACACCGTCTGGGAATTGCCGCCCAACGGACAGGGCATCGCGGCGCTACAGATGTTGAACATCTTGGAGGGATACGACGTGGGCAAGATGGGTTTTGGCAGCGCGGCGTACTTGCACGCGTTGGTGGAGGCGAAGAAGCTGGCGTTTGAGGATCGCGCCAAACATTACGCCGATCCCGCCTTTGCCAAGTTGCCCGTCCAGCGGCTCATCTCCAAACCGTACGCCGAGGAGCGTCGCCGATTGATCAAGCCCGATGCGGCCGCCGCGCAATTTCCCGCCGGCGATTTCTCCGGACACGATACCATCTACCTCACCACCGCCGATGCCGATGGCAACATGGTGAGCCTCATCCAAAGCAACTTTCGCGGGTTCGGCTCCGGCGTGGTGCCCGGCGATTTGGGATTCGTGCTGCAGAGCCGCGGTGAACTTTTCGCGCTGCAACCGGGCCACGCCAACGTGTACGCGCCGGGCAAGCGGCCATTCCACACCATCATCCCGGCGTTTGTCACCCGCGACGGCAAACCGTGGCTGAGCTTCGGCGTGATGGGCGGCGACATGCAACCGCAAGGACACGTGCAGGTGTTGGTGAACCTGATTGATTTTGGCATGAGCCTGCAAGCCGCTGGCGATGCGCCGCGCGTGCGCCACTCCGGCAGCTCCGCGCCCACCGGCGAGCGCATGATCAACGGCGGCACCGTGTGGTTGGAGCCGGGCTTCTCCGCCACCACGATTGCGGCGCTGGAAAAACTGGGGCACCGCGTGCAAGTGCAAGCCGGTGGCTACGGCGGTTACCAAGCGATCCGCCACGATGCGAAGGAGAAGGTTTATCACGGCGCTTCTGAATCGCGCAAAGACGGCCACGCCGCCGGTTATTGATTTGCCCAAACGCAAACGCCCGCGCTTGTCATTGGCCGCCCGTGCCGTATCCTCCGCCGACTCGACCATGACCGAGGCCAAGCGCAGAATCGTGATCCTGACCGAGGGACTCTCCAATCCCATCAACGCCAAAACGGCGGTGAGTGTCATCCGTTATCGCACCGAGGAAGTCGTGGCCGTGCTCGACTCCACCGTGCCGCCGCAAACCACGCAGCGCCTTTTCAACGTCGGCGGCAACATCCCCGTCGTGCCCACGCTCGCCCATGTCCCCGCAGCGGACACGCTGCTCATCGGCATCGCGCCGCAGGGCGGCAAACTCCCGCAAGCCATGCGCGCGGCGGTGTTGCAAGCCATCCAGCGCGGCATGGAAATCCAGAATGGCCTGCACGAATTTCTCAGCGACGATCCTGAATTCGCCGCCGCCGCCCGCCAGCACAACGCGCGGTTGGTGGACCTGCGCCGAAACGACGAACATGACGTGGCCCGACGCCAGAACCTGCGCCCGGATTGCCTGCGCGTGCACACCGTCGGCAACGATTGTTGCGTGGGCAAGATGGTCGTTGCCATCGAGGTCACGCACGGACTCAAAGCGCACGGCGTGGACGCAAAGTTTCTGGCCACCGGCCAGACCGGCATTCTCATCGAAGGCCACGGGTGCCCGGTGGACGCGGTCGTCTCCGACTTCGTCAATGGCGCGGTGGAAAAACTCGTGCTCGCCCACCAGCACCACGAAGTGTTGCTCATCGAAGGTCAGGGCAGCCTCATCCATCCGGCCTATTCCGCCGTCACGATGGGCCTGCTGCACGGCTGCGCGCCGCACGCGCTGATCTTGTGCTACGAGATGGGCCGCACGCACGTCAACGGGCTGGACCACATCCCGCTGCTGCCACTGGATCAACTGATCGCGCTATACCACACCGTCGCCAATGTCGCGCATCCTTGCCGTTTCATCGGGGTCGCCATCAACAGCCGCCGCGTGAGCGACGCCCAGTATCGCGAAGAACGGGCGCGTGTGGAGCGCGAGTTGAACCTGCCCGCCTGCGACATCTTCCGCGATAGCGCCGCGCCGCTGGTGGAAGCCGTGCAATCACTGCGCACCGCATCATGCAACTGATCCTGCACGAATACATTTTACCGCTGGCGCATCCCTTCACCATCGCGCGCGGCTCGCTCACCGAACAACACTCGCTCATCGTCGAGTTGCGCGACGGTGCCCACCGGGGCTACGGCGAAGCGCCGCTCAGCGATTACTACGACGCCACGCTCGAACGCGTCCGCACCGCACTGGAATCGGCCCGCGCTGTGGTGGAGTCGTATCCTCTCACCGATCCGTCCGCGTTGTGGGCCGCCACCGCGCCCCTGCTCGCGCAGCATCCCTTCGCGCACAGCGCACTGGACTGCGCGGCGCATGATCTGTGGGGCAAAAAGCTCGGCCAACCCGTGCATCGCCTGTGGGGACTGGACGCCGCCACCGCGCCCGCCTCCTCCTACACCATCGGCATTGACACTCTGGATGTGATGATCGCCAAGCTGCGGGAACGCCCGCACTGGCCGGTGTATAAAGTGAAGGTCGGCACGCCGCAGGACTTGGAGGTCGTGCGAGCCCTGCGCCAGCAAACCACCGCGCCGCTGCGCGTGGACGCCAACTGCGGCTGGTCTGCTGAGGAAGCCATCGGCTTGGCCAGCACCCTGCGCGATTTGGGCGTGGAGTTCATCGAGCAACCGCTGCCGCCCGAAGACATCGCCGGACAGGCGCGCGTGTTCCGCGAATCCGCCCTGCCCATCATCGCCGATGAAAGTTGTGAGAACGAAGCGGACGTGGACGCCTGCGCCGGCCGTTTCCACGGCATCAATATCAAGCTCTGCAAATGCGGCGGGCTGACCCCCGCGCGGCGCATGATCGCGCGCGCACGCGCGCTGGGCCTGCGCTTGATGGTCGGCTGCATGACCGAATCCACTGTGGGCATCTCCGCCGCCGCGCAGATCGCGCCGCTGATGGATTTTGTGGATCTGGACGGCGCGGCATTGCTGGCCGCCGACGCCGCCACGGGCGTGCGCGTGGCCGATGGCCAATTCCATTTTCCAGATCTCCCCGGTTGCGGCGTGGAATTATTGCCGCGCTGAACTCCCCCGCGCGTTCACGCCAGAGCGCGCAGTGCCTCCACCAATCGCTCCACTTCCGCCGCCGTGTTGTAATGCAGAAAACCCGCGCGCACCGCGCCGGCCGGCTCGATGCCCAGCGCTTGTGTGAGCGGCAGCGCGTAAAAATTGCCGTGCCAAACAAAGATGCCTGCCTCTCCCAATCGCCGGGCCATCTCCTGCGGGCTGATTTTTGCGGAACGAAAACTGAACGTCGGCACCCGCTCGGCGAGGCGTGCTTCATCCGTGATGCCGAACACTTGCAGCCCGGGAATATCGCGCAGACCGCGCAGGCATTGCCGCGCCAGTTCGTGCTCGTGCTCCGCGATCAACTCCATCGCCTTCACGATCGCCTCGCGGCGGGAAGCGGGCGTCGGGGTCGGCGTCAGACTGGCCAGATAATTCACCGCCGCCAGCACGCCGGCAATGCCCTCGTGATTCTGCGTGCCGGTCATCCAACGGCCCGGCAGTGAATCCGGCGCCACGCTCAGCTTGTACGGTTGCAGTGCCTCCATCCGGTCGGGCCGTCCCCACAACACGCCCACGTGCGGGCCAAAGAATTTGTACGCGGAGCAGACCAGATAATCGCAGCCCCAACCGGCCACGTCCATCAGCCGGTGCGGCGCGTAGTGGACGGCATCAATAAACACCTCGGCGCCCACGGCGTGCGCGCAGCGAACAATCTCGGCGACGGGATTGATGGTGCCGGAAAAATTGGAGGCCGCTCCCATCGCGACCAGTCGCGTGCGCGGGCTTAACTGGCGGCGCAGATCGTCCATGTCCAGCGTGCAATCACCCGCGCGAATGGCGATGGGCCGCACCACCACACCGGCATCGCGCGCGGCCAACTGCCACGGCGCGAAGTTGCCATCGTGATCCAATTGCGAGATCAACACCTCGTCACCCGCGCGCCACGTGCGGGCGATTGCGCGGCTGAACGCCAGCGTGAGCGTCGTCATGTTCGCGCCGAAGATGATGCCCGCCGGATCCGTCGCGCCCAACAGATCAGCCACGGCGCGATGCGCCTCTTCCAGCAACGCATCACTGCGCCGGCTGGTGTCAAACTCCCCGCCGTGATTGGCGTTGCAATCGCGCAGATAACCGGCGACGGCATCAATCACGCACTGCGGCACCTGACTGCCAGCCGGTCCATCCAGAAACGCCACCGCCCGACCGTGCGCGCTGCGTTGTAATGCGGGGAAGTGCGCCCGCGTGCGTTCCATTTGGGCGGCGATCCAGTGCATGCGGCGAGGCCGAGGGGTTGCCAGCGTTTCAGAAACGCACGGCCAACAGTTGATGCGCGCGACGCAACAGGCGCTCGGTGGTTTCCCAGCCGATGCAGGCGTCGGTGATGGAGACCCCGTAGCGCAGCGTCTCCAGCGGCACGGGGAAAGGTTGGCTGCCGGCGTGCAGATTACTTTCCAGCATCACGCCGGTGATGTGCCGGTCGCCGGCGCAGATTTGCTGGAGGACGACCTCGAGCACATCAGCCTGCCGCTCGGCATCCTTGCCGCTGTTGCCGTGACTGCAATCCACCATCAGCGAGGCCGGCAACTTGCGCTGCGCGAGCAACGCGGCGGCGCGCCCGACATGCGCGGCATCGAAATTGGGGCCGTCCACACCTCCGCGCAGAATGAGGTGACAATCGGGATTGCCATTGGTGGTCACGGCGGCGGCCAGTCCGTCATCGTTGATGCCCAGAAAAGTTTGCCGTTGCCGCGCGGCCACGATGGCGTTGGCGGCGGTGATGAATTCGCCCGAGGTGGAATTCTTAAAACCCACCGGCATGGACAAGCCCGAGGCCATCTGCCGGTGCGTCTGCGATTCCACCGTGCGCGCGCCGATCGCCGCCCAGCACAGGTAGTCGGCGATGTACTGCGGCGTGATGGGATCGAGCAGTTCCGTGGCCGTGGGCAGTCCCAGATCAATCATCTGCGCGAGGAACCGCCGCGCCAAGCGCAGACCATCGGGGATGTCGCACGTGTCGTTGAGGTGCGGATCCATAATCAGCCCCTTCCAACCGGTGGACGTGCGGGGCTTCTCGAAGTACACGCGCAGCGCGATGAGCAGGCGATCGTTGAGTTGCGCGGACAACGCCGCCAGTCGCGTGGCGTATTCGTGCCCGGCTTTTAGATCGTGGATGGAGCACGGCCCGACCACGACCAACAGGCGCGGATCGGTGCCGTGGATCACCGCGTGGATCTGTTGCCGTGCCTGCGCGACCATCTCCGCCTGCGCCTCGGTGCGCGGCAATTCGCGCGCCAACGCTGCGGGCGTGGGCAGCGCCACCATCGCATCAATACGTAAATCTGTTACCTGCTTCATCACACAAAGTGTCAAGAACTCCAAAAGCCCGCGACCAAGTCAACCCTTTCCGCTCAGGAAAACTGTGGGCGAGACGATGCCCGCGCCGGGGAATCGGCTTTACCCAGACGATAAAATCGGACATGCTCCGCGCCCGTTGGGCCAGTTCGGCCCTGCAACAAGGAGGAACATGTCGTCATTGAAGGCTGTGCCATCGGGTTGGGGTGTCTCCATCGCCATCGCATTTTTTACCGGCTGCACCAGCCTGCCTCAGCCGCAAGAAACACAGGGTCACGACCTGCGCGGGCCCGTGCGGGCGATGGGCAGCGTGGTGCGCTCGGAAATGAGTTTCCAATTTCCCGAAGGCAACATCCTCATCACCGTGGGCGACCAGACGGTCCAAGGCCGCATGGAGATGCGCGGGCAACAGGTTTTGGAAAATGAAGTGCTGCGTGCCGCCGGGCCGCAGATGGGCAAGGTGAAGGTGCGTTACGCGGAGGACACGCTGGATATTGCACGGATTTTTTGCGGCAAGAAATCGAGCGAGTTGGAAAAAGGCCCGCTGCACGGGCGCACCGTCGTGGGCGACCAATCCGCCGGTGCGTGGCGATTTCATCTGGCCGAAGGCAAGCCCAGCCGCGATCAGACGATCGCGCTGGAAGAACTGGCCGGTGGTTTCGGCGCGGACATTTATCCTGCGCGTCCAGTGCGCGTGGGCGAGTCTTGGCCGGTGGATCCCGCGTCGGTGAAACGCTGGCTGGGCCACGATCTGCTGCGTTCCACCGGCAAAGCGCAGATGACGCTGCGCGAGATCACCACACACGCGGGCGAACGCTGCGCCCGATTGGAACTGGAAATCGATGTCGCCGGCACGTTGAAGGATGCGTTGGGCAACGAGCTGGAAATTTCGATGGGTTTGCAAGGCACGCTGTATCGCTCGCTGGAAACGCACACCGACATCAGCGGCCAGATGAGCGGCCTGATGATTCTCGAAGGCACGGTGACGGATGACGGCACGCCGGTGGGTGTCAAAATCACCGGCCCCATCACCGTCGAAGGCCGCGACCGCCTGCAACCTGCTGCGCGCGCCGCCCAAGCGCGACCGTAGCGGATGCGCAGCGCGGTGTTTCCCCATGCGCTCCATCCTCATCATCGGCGCAGGCCTGTTCGGCCTCACCGCTGCGCTGGAACTACGGCGGCGCCAATGGCGTGTCCACATGCTGGAGACGGGCACGGTGCCGCGTCCGACCGCCGCCTCCACGGACGTCAGCAAAGTGGTTCGCGCAGATTATGGCGGCGATGAATTATACACCGCGCTTGGCGAGGCCAGCATCACCGGCTGGCACGCGTGGAACCGGCAGTGGCCTCAGCCGCTGTATCATGAGGATGGATTTCTCGTCCTGCGCCGCGACACGATGGCGGCGGGCGGATTTGAGCACGACAGTTTTGACCTGCTCACGCGACGCGGCTTTCCATTGCGACGGTTGGATACGGCGGCGGTGAAGGAAACCTTTCCGGCGTGGGCTGCCGAAAAATATCCCGCAGGCTATTTCAACCCGCGCGCCGGTTGGGCGGAGAGCGGCAAGGTCATTGCCCGACTTGCCAGCGAAGCCCAGTCCGCTGGGGTGGAACTGCAAACCGACACGGGCTTTGCTCGCCTGCTGGAAGACGGCTCGCGCATCGTCGGCGCGATGACCCCGGACGGCACCCCACTGCGCGCAGACTGTGTGCTCGTTGCTGCCGGCGCGTGGACACCCACACTGCTGCCGCCATTACGCGATGCGATGTGGGCGACGGCACAGCCGGTGCTGCATTTCAAGGTGAACGACGCCGCCCAATGGCAGGCACCGCGATTCCCCGTGTGGGCAGCCGATATTTCGCGCACCGGCTGGTACGGTTTTCCGGCGCTGGCCGATGGCACGCTCAAGATTGCCAATCACGGACCGGGCAAGCGCGTGGCACCGGATGCGCCGCGCGTCATCTGGCCCGGAGTGGAGACGCAATTCCGCGAGTTCATGTCCGGCACGTTCCCCTCGATCGCCGACGCGCCGCTGATCTCCAGTCACACCTGTCATTACTGTGACACGTTTGATGGGCACTTCTGGATTGATCACGATCCGCAACGGCCGGGCTTGGCCGTGGCCGCAGGCGACAGTGGCCACGCCTTCAAATTTGCGCCGATGCTGGGCGGGCTGATCGCCGATGTGGTGGAGCGCAAACCCAACCCCTTTGCTTCGCGCTTTGCGTGGCGTCAGCTTGCTGCCTCTGCTGCTGCGGCGAAAGATGGCGCTCGGGCAATATAAACCTTCTTAGTTTTTAACCCCTGCGCCTCAAGTCGCGCCTGCGCCCGCCGATTAATCTCTTGGAATTACTGAACGCAGTGCGGCGAGGAAAAAGTCGACTCTCCCTCGCCAAGCCGGTGTGCGGACGAACGGAAGCGCCCGCAACGCGAACACAGGCAGCACTGCTGTCTCCGAGACGGTCGCTGGACTCGCAGGCCCCCAGCGGCCGTCTCACCAGTTTTCGCGCGCAATTTCTTGCGGACAAACTGCGCGCGTAGCGATAGAGTCGCCACCCATGAAATTCGCAAGCCTCTGGTGTCTGCCGGGTCTGCTTGCGGGCCTGTCTGCGTTGGCCCAGCCCGCTGTCGTTGTCCCCGCTCCACCCGCCGTCGTTGCTCCCGCCAAACCCGCCCTGCCCGCCGAGCTTTTGGCGCTGCAACAAAAAGCCCAAGCGGGCGACGCGCAATCCCAGTGGCTGCTCAGTGACGCCTTCGCTTTTGGCCGCAACACGGTCATTGATAACAATGCCTCGTTGCAATGGGCGCAGAAAGCCGCCGCGCAACAGCATCCCAAAGGGATTTTCCAAGTGGCCTCGCAACTGCGTGCGGGCATCGCCATCGCGCGCGACGTCGAGAAGAGCAATGCCCTGCTTGCACAAGCTTTGCCCGCGCTGAAAAAACTGGCCGAGGCGGGCGATGCCTACGCCGCGTGGATGGTCGGCGACATCATCTTCGACGGGACCGGCGTGCCGCAGGACAAGGTGGAGGGGTTGAAGTGGTACCAGAAATCGGCGGACCTCGGCATGGCCCGCTCCACGTACGTGATGGCTTATCACTTGTCGCAGGGCGATGGCGCGCCGCGCGACAAGGTGCGGTCGGACAAGCTCTTTGCCCAGTCCCTCAAGGCGCTGCAACTCATCGCGGAGAAAGAGAACGATGCGGACGCGCAAAATCTCGTGGGGCTCATGCACGCCTCCGGTTGGGGCGCGCCCGCCGACTACGCCGTGGCGCTCAAATGGTATCGGCTCGCCGCGGACAAGGAGCATTCCTCCGCGCAATTCAACATCGCCATCCAGTACGTCAACGGCCGCGGCGTCGCCCGTGATGATGAGGAAGCCACTCGCTGGTATCAGAAGGCCGCGAATAATAAACACCTGTGGGGCCGTTTCTATCTGGGCATGCACTACGCCCGCGGCGGCAGCACCGTGCCGGCGGATGCGGAGAAGGGCCGCGCGTATTTCGAGGATCTGTTGCCCGACCTGCGTGATGAGGCCGACCGCAACAACGCCCGCGCGCAACTGAGCTTGGGCAACATGCACCGTTACGGTTGGGGCATGGAAGCCAACATGGACGAGTGCCTCAAGTGGTATCGCCGCGCCGCCGACCAGAACTATGCGCCCGCGCAAAACACATTGGGCTACCTTTACTCCAGCGGGCAAGGTGTGATGCAGGATCTCGTCGAGGCCGCCAAGTGGCATCGCCGCGCTGCCGACCAGGATAATTTCGAAGGCCAGTTCGCACTCGCCCTCAAATATCTCCACGGCCAGGGTGTTGAACAGGATGTCAAAGAGGCCAACAAATGGCTGCGCCGCGCCGCCGAGCAGGATCACACCCCCGCGCAGTCCATGCTCGCGCGCCACTACGCCTCCGGCAACGGCGTGGATCCGGACAACCGCGAGGCCACCCGGTGGTATCAGCGCGCGGCCGATGGCGGCGACGCCACCGCCATGCAAGAGATCGCCAAACGCCTGCAGGAAGGCATCGGCACCGAGGTGGATCTCGCCGGTGCCCGTCAATGGCACGCGCGGTTGGCCCGCATGAAAATGCCCTACGCTGCGCCGCATGTCCGCGCTGCCGCCGCGCAGCAACATCGCGATCTTGCCTACCAAGTCCAGATGGGCCAACCCGCTCGGCTCATCCCGTTTGCCGAAGTCCAGAAGACGGCGGCCGAGGGCAACACCACCGCCCAGTTCCATCTCGGCGTCCATTTTTACACCGGACAGTCGGTGGAGAAAAATGAGAAGGCCGCGCTGGAATGGATCGGCAAAGCGTCCGAGGGCGGCTTGGCAGACGCGCAATTCTATCTCGCCGCACGGTATGACGAAGGCCCGCCCGGATTGCCGCAGGATGACGCCACTGCACTGCGCTTCTACAAGCTGGCTGCGGGCAATGGTCATGCTGGCGCGCAGAACAGTCTGGCGGTGAAACTGGAGACGGGCGACGGCGTGACGGCCGACCGCGCTACGGCGTTGGAGTGGTATCGCAAGGCTGCGACCAACGGCCATCGGGACGCGCAGTTCAATCTGGCCTTGCGCCACGAAAAGGGTGAAGGCGTGCCGCAAGATCACGCGCAGTCCGTGGTGTGGTATCGCAAGGCGGCCGAGTCGGGTTCCGCACCGGCGCAGAACAATCTCGCCACCAAGTTTGATCAGGGCCAAGGCGTGGCGCGCGATAAGGCGGCGGCCGTCACGTGGTATCGCCGCGCTGCCGAGCAAGGCCATCGCGATGCGCAGAACAATCTGGGCAACCTGTATTTTCGCGGCGAAGGCGTGGCAGCGGACATGGTGCATGCCTTCAAATGGTGGGGGCTGGCGGCCATCCAAAATCATCCCGACGCCATCAAGTCTTTGCGCGCGCTGGCCACACGGATGGAGCCGCCGCAGATCGAAGAGTCGCGCAAACTCATCAACGACTTCACCGCATTGCAGGAATGAACATCGCCACTTTGTTTCGCTGGGGGTTGCCGACTGTGGCGCTCTGCTTGTTTGCTGGCGGCTGTGCCAGTGCT
>SIAW01000040.1 GCA_009695465.1 Pedosphaera sp. | reverse complement strand
AAAGTTCCTGACACTTCCTGACAGAGAAGTTTCGGAACGAGTGCGTTTACTGGTGGACAAGCTGAAAGCGAAAAACGCAACGAAGCCCTGTAAATACGGGCCTGCGGGTCGCTTTTCCCGAATCAAGCCGAAAGGCTTCGTCTAGGTTCAAGTCCTCTCTCGCGCACCACTCCCTGCACCGTCCAGCCCTGCTGGCATTCGTAGATTTACAAGGTCGCCGACGCGCGGTAATCTGCGTGCGTGAAACCCAACTTCTTGGTTCCTGTCGGCTTGGCTTTCTGCGCGGCATTGATGGTGTTGCTGGGCGAGATTCCGCCCGCACCAAAAACAAATCCGGACAACACATCGGCGGTTCCGTCCGTGGCGCCGACCGCCAAGGCGGGAGTGGAGGTCACGAAGTTGGTGGTGCCGGAAAAAGGCGCTGCGGGATTTCAATTGTTGGAGGCGGCCAAAGTCGGCCTCACGCCCAAGGCCAAATTTGTCCCGTCCAAAGGGCCGGAGAAAGACACCGGCAACGCCGGACTGGCCGCGGGCGATGTGGATGGCGATGGGCTGCCCGACTTGTTCGTGTGCGGGATGGAGGCGCCCAATGCGCTTTATCGCAACAAAGGTAACTGGCAGTTTGAGGACATCACCGAGCAGTCCGGCGTGGCGTGCAAAGGCTGGCGGTTGAGCGGCGCGGTGTTCGCCGATGTGGATGGCGACCGCGATCTGGACTTGGTGGCCGTCTCGTTGCGCGACGGGAAAAATTTCCTGTTCATCAACGACGGCAAAGGGCGCTTCACCGAAAGCCCGCACATCGCGTGGGTGAATTATCCGGGCGGCGGCAGCACGGTGGCCACGTTGGCCGATGTGGATGGCGACGGCGATCTGGATCTCTTCACTGCGGGTTTCCGCCGGGTGTTTGTGGATGAGGAGTTGACGCCGGAAGGCTTGGCCAAATTGCGCGAGGAAGGCATGCGCGAGTTGACGGCCCGGCGCCCGGCCTCCGCGCGGTTCCATCAATACTTCACGGTGGTGCCCGTCACCAGCGGCGGCCAGATGCGGTTGGAGCCACGCACGCACGGCATAGCCAGTGTGTTGTATCTCAACGACGGCCGGGGCCATTACCGGCCGGTGTCCGACGCGGACATGCGCTTCTCCGACGCGGACGGCCGGCCCATGGCCATGCCGCGGGATTACGGACACGAGGCCACCTTCCGCGACGTGGACGGCGACGGCGATCCCGACTTGTATGTGTGCAGCGATTTCTGGACGGAGGACCGTTTTTGGATCAACGACGGGCGCGGACATTTCCAGCTTAATCACCCGCTGGCGCTGCGGCGCACGGCGCAGTTCTCGATGGGCGTGGACTTTGCCGACATCAACCGCGACGGGCTTCTGGATTTTATCGTGGTGGACATGCTCAGCCGCTCGCACAAACGGCGCAAGACGCAGATGGGCGTCATGCAGCCCACGCCCATCAACATCGGCGACATCGAGACGCGCCAGCAGATCATGCAGAACACGCTTTTCCTGAATCGCGGCGACGGCACCTACGCGGAGATCGCGCAACTGGCGGGCGTGCGCGCGAGCGAATGGTCGTGGGGCTCCGTGTTTTTGGATGTGGACTTGGACGGCTACGAAGACCTGCTCGTGTCCACCGGCATGAACCGGGATTTCATGGACTCGGACATGAACCAGAAGATCAAAAAGGACGGCAGCAAGATCAACCTCGAAGGACTGCTGAGCACCCGCAAACTCTACCCGCGTCTGGCCACGACCAATGTCGCCTATCGCAACAAAGGCAATCTGGAGTTTGAGGATCTCAGTGAGAAATGGGGTTTCCGCATCGAGACGGTTTCTGGCGGCATGGCCTTGGCGGACTTCGACGGCGACGGCGACATGGATTTGGTGATTAACAATTTTGACGCGCCGCTGGAGGTGTACCGTAACGAGACGGTCGCGCCGCGCGTGTCCGTGAAGTTGCGCGGCAACAACGCCAACACGCAGGGTGTCGGCGCGAAGATCCGTTTGCTGGGCGGCCCGGTGGAGCAGTCCACAGAGCTGCACTGCGGCGGCGGCTACGCTTCGGGCAGCGAGGTGATGGCGGTGTTTGGTGCCGGGAATTCAACTGACCCGCTGCGTTTGGAAATCATCTGGCGCAACGGACAGAAGAGCGTGGTCGAAGACGTGCGCGCCAATCACCTGTACACGATCGAGGAGCGCGATACCAAACCGCACCGGCCCGCGCCACGACAGGCCGACCGCGTTTTGTTCATGGAAGTCACGCCGCGTTTGGAGGGGCACATCCACGCAGAAAAACCATTCGAAGATCTGGATCGGCAGACGCTGTTGCCCAATCGGCTCAGTCAGATGGGCCCGGGATTGGCGTGGTTCGACGTGGATCAGAACGGCAAGGAAGATTTGATCGTCGCCTCGGGCACCGGCGGGCGCGCCTCCATTCTGCTCAATCAAGGCGACGGCACTTTCAAGATGCGGCAAGGCCCGGAAACGGCCGATGACCAAACCACGGTGCTGGGTTGGTCGCCGCAACCGGGCAAGCCGAGTGTGCTGGTGGGCAATTCCAATTTCGAGACGCCGGCCAGCCCCGCCAGTCTGCCCAGCGCGTTGGTGTATAAAGTCGGCGCGGACTCGCAGTTGAGCCAGGATCAGATCATCGCTGGCAACACCTCGATGACCGGCCCGATGGCGCTGGCCGATGTGGACGGCGACGGCGATCTGGATCTGTTCGTGGGCGGGCGCACCATCCCGGCGCGGTATCCGGAGCCTGCGGACTCGCGACTCTTCATCAATCAAGATGGGAAGTTCGCCCTCGATGAAAAAAACAAGGTGGCCTTCGCCGCTCTCGGTTTGGTGAGCGGCGCGGTGTTCGGCGATCTGGACAACGACGGCGACGCGGACTTGGTGCTGGCCTGCGAATGGGGGCCGGTGCGCGTCTTCCACAATGACGGCGGACGTTTCACCGAGGCCACCAAGTCGCTGGGCTTGGACAAGCACACCGGCTGGTGGAACAGCGTGGCGTTGGGCGATCTGGACGGGGACGGCCGACTCGACATCGTCGCGGGCAACTGGGGGCACAACAGCAAATATCAGCAGTCGCTGGATCCGACGCATCCGCTGCAGCTCATCTACGCGGACTTCGACAACAACGGCCAGCTCGACATCCTCGAGATGCATCTGGATCACGTGACGCACAAGCTGGTGCCCGAGCGCGGGTTGTCTTGCAGCTCACGCGCGATGCCGTTTCTGCGCGAGCGCAATCCTTCGTACGACTTGTGGGGATCGCGTGACGTGGATGAACTCTACGGCGAGTGTCTGACCAAGGGCAAAAAATTGGAGGCAGCCACGCTCTCGCACTCGATCTTCCTGAATCGCGGCACCTCGTTTGAGGCGCGGCCGATGCCGTTGGTCGCGCAGTTCGCGCCGGTGATGGGCATCACCGTGGCGGACTTCGATGGCGACGGTCACGAAGACGTGTTCCTCGCGCAGAACTTTTTTACAGCGCAGGTCGAGACCCCGCGCAGCGACGGCGGGCAAAGCTTGCTGCTGCGCGGCGACGGCAAGGGCAATTTAGAACCGTTGCCCGGACAGATCTCGGGCCTGCGCGCGTGGGGCGAGGATCCTGCGAGGTCTGCCAAACCGCGCGTGGCCAGCGGCATTCGCGTGTGGGGCGATCCGCGTGGAACAGCGGCGTGCGATTACGACCGCGACGGCCGCATGGATTTGGCCGTCGCCCAAAACGGCGCGCACACGCTCCTGTTCAAGAATACCGGCGGGCAACCTGGTCTGCGCATCAAACTCAATGCCGGTGCGGCCAATCCCACGGGCGTGGGCGCGGTGGCGCGCCTGAAGTTTGGCACGCAGTACGGCCCGGCGCACGCGGTCACGGCCGGCAGCGGATACTGGTCGCAAGACTCCGCCGTGCTCGTGCTGGGCACGCCGCGGCCGCCCTCCCATGTGGAGGTGCGTTGGCCCGGCGGCAAAATCACCACCACGGAAGTGCCGCCCACTGCGGATGAAGTGAGCATCAATCAGGAAAGCGATCCGGCTCCAAAGTCCAACTGACCCGCGCGCTGCAGACTGCGCGGTGTTTATTTCGGCGACACGGGCGGCTTGTCAAAACCTTGGCCGGCGCTGATGGGTTTCCCGTCGGGACTCCACGCTTGGTAACGCTTCATCACGCCGGTATCGTAGAGAAATTCAAACTGCTGTTTGCCGTCGGGATACCATTCGATCCACAGCCCGTGCGGCAGTCCATCGCGGACGTTCATCTCCTCGCGCCGCCGGCCATCCGCAAAAAAACTGACTGCGCGCCCAGTGAACGCCTGCGGCTGACCCTTGATGTGCAGGCGGGATTGAGGCGCGAAAGCCACAGCGGGTTTGCCATCGGGCGTGCGGAACTCCGCTTTGTCAAAGGACACTTCCAGCGGCGCCGTCACCGCCGCCACGACGACTGAATCACGCGTAGTTGTTGGCGTCGCGCCGGGCGACCCTGCGGGCGGCGTTTCCGTGGCCGACACGCCACCGGGCTGCGTCACAGCGGGAGTAGCGGGGGCGGCAGATTCCCTCGGTTCTTTGGGCGTGCCATCGGCGTTCCATTCCGGCAACAGGCGCTGCTTGCCGTCGGCAAAATATTCCTTCATGCCCACCAACTGGCCCCCGCGGTACATGACCTCTTTTTGCAGACTGCCGCCGGGAAAATACTGCCGACCGACGCCTTCGGGGCGGCCAAACTGGAACGGCAACTCGATGGATTTGTGGCCGTTGTCATGCCACTGGATGTTGGCACCGTGGCGAACGCCATCCACCACGCCGATCTCCGCCGCCTTCTGCCCGTTGCCGTGCTTGTCTTGCACGGCGCCGGTGAAGGGCAACTGCGCGCCCTTCAAATACCAGCGCCCATCATCGCGCGTCTCCACTTGGCTGATCTCCACCGTGCCGGGACTGGCGGGCTTTTTGGTTTTCGCGGGCTGGGATGAAGAGGTTTTCTTGAACGAGGTGCAGCCCGGGAACGCCACCAACAATGCCGCGGCCAATACCAAATGCGCTGGGAGCCGATGGAGATTCACGCGCCGAGCAGACGCACAATGTCCGTCTTGTGTTTCGCTGAAAACTGCGGCCCTCCCCGAACCCATGCCCGCAGGCTAATGTCGGCAGCGCCGCTGCGGCAAGCTTGGGTTGTCAACCGCCGGATGTTCAACCGCCTTTTTTGGGCGTGCCGTCCAAGTTCCATTCGCGCAATTCGAGCTGGCCGCCGTTGTTGTCCCATTCCTGATGGCGCACGCGTTTGCCCTCGTGATGTTCGCCTTTGGAACTGGCCACGCCGTTTTTATGCCACGTCGTGTACGGGCCGTGCAGCGCACCGTTGCGATAAGCCGTTTGTTGGGCGCGCCCTTGAATCTTGTCAATGACGGTGCCAGCGAACGGTTTCTTTTCGCCGCGCACATACCAGCGTTCATCGGCGCGTCTCTCCAGCATCTCCACCACTTCGCCGGTGGCCAGCTTTTCGCGCGCGGCAATCACCCGCTCCGGCACGGGCGGCGTTTTGGGTTCGTCCCCCAACAGCAGCATTGGCCACAACGCGAGCAGCAACAGCTTTTTCATCGCCACCAATGTAGATTCACACTGCGGATTTGCAACCGCCCAACCGCACCGCGCCGACACACGACTGCGGCAAGAGCGAACTTGTGCGGGCGTTTGCCTGCGCCTATAACCCTGCCATGCAGCCTCCCGATCTGGCCTTGTTGCAGCAGGGCGACCGCGCGGCGTGGAGCCAAGCCTTCCAATGGCTTTACCCCACGGCGTTCGCGGTGGCCACCAACAAGCTGCTGCCCATCCATCCGGCGGAGATCGAGGATGTCGCTCTGGCCACCTTGGAGGCGTTGGTGGACAAGGTCGCCACGGTGAAAGAGGTGGGCGAACTCAAGAAGCTCGCCGCCGCCATCGCGCATAACAAGTCGGTGGATATCATCCGCAAGTTGCCCCTGCCCGTCACGCCGCCGCAGCGCGACGACGATGAGCCGTCGTTCGATCCGCCCGATCCGACTTCGCCATTCGAGGCATTGCATCACAACGAACTGGCGAATCTGCTGGGCCAGTGCATGACGGAGTTGAAAGAGCAGTGCCGCAAACTCCTCAAGGCCACCTTTTTGGATGGGCTGAAGCAGAAAGAAATCGCCGACGCCATGGGCATGCCGATGGGATCGGTGGGCGTCAATCTCTCGCGTTGCCTCAAAAAACTGGCGGAAATCGCCAAGCGATCAGGCGTACACGAGGAGATGCGGTTATTCTTGGGATGACCCCGCTGAGTCACCGGGTAGGCGCATTGTAAGAAAAACCGTTGCCGCAGCGATGTAACAACCGAGGCGCCGGAACATCGGGCGCAGATTGAGGGCAAGATATGAACGCAGCCGTGGACAAACAGATCGAAGGCATCGTGGGAGTGCTGGGCACCATCACGCGACGCTTGGAAACCCCGAGCCTCTCGCCCACCGATCGCCAGCAGATCGAGCGCGATCTGATCGCCGTGGACAAGCAACTGGCCGAAAAGGAAGCCCGGCTCAAACCCCACAGCGCGCGCAGTGCCGGCGACGCGTTGCCCTGCCCCATCACCGGCGCGCCGATGGAAACTTTTCGCCTGTTGACGGCCGATGCAGCGGTCAGCGACAGCGGTCTTTGGTTTAATCCCGGCAATCTCCAACGCCTGTTGCAATCCTTCAGCGTCAACTCGCAGGAAGACGCCGCGCAGCCCACGAGCTTGGAGCAGGTTATTCTGGAAATTGAAAATGAAGAACGCCGGGCGCGCGCCGTGGCCAGCCTGCGCCGCGTGCGCCAGCAGGTCGAGCAAGCCCGCGCGCGACTGGCCAGCCCCTCGGACATTCACGCCGGCGATGCGCAACTGGCCGACATCGTGCGCGAGGTGGCGCGTATCAAGTCGCAACTGGCCCAGTCCGCTGAGCCGGTGATGCTGGCCACACCGCCCAACATCACACCGCATCCGGGCGCGCTGGTCTCGTTGGTTCGCGAAGGCGAAAAGCCCTGCTACCTTTTTGCCCACGCCGGCAGCAAGGCGTGGATGGGCCGCGGTGCGCAGTGCCAGATCCGCATCGACAACCCGCGCGTCAGCCGCGTGCATTGCGTCATCATCTCCGCCGGCCCCAGTTGGTATGTGGCCGATCTGGATTCGCGCAACGGCACATGGGTCAACGGCCGGCGCATCACCGAACCCACACGGCTCACGCATCAGGACACGGTCTGCTTGGGCGGCGCGGCGACGATGATCTTCTCCATCATCTCCATCGCGGTGAAGGAGGAACAGTTTTACACCCTCGCCTTCCGGCGTCTCACGGGACAGGCCACGGCGGACGATCGCGAAGAGCTGGAAGACATGCTCGCCCAGAAGAGCGAACTGCAGGCGGAGTTCGACCTGCTGCAACACGGCGCCCTCGTGGCCCGCGAGGTGTTGCCGATCTTGGCGGCGATGGAAGCAACGGCCGGCACGCTTTCCCCGGCAGCGCGCACGCGGTTGGATGACAAGGTGAAGACCACCTTCCGCGCGTCGCGCAAGGACATCGCCAAGGCGGCGCAGGCCGTGCCCGACACCGCGCATCGTTCGCCGCGCAGCGGTCAGCCGCTCACGCCGGTGCGCCTGGGCAACGGCATCGAGCTGGAGTTGGATCTGAAACCCGGCATCCATCGCGGCGGCGTGTTTGTGCGCAAAGGCGAACTGACACGGTTGCTGAAGGAAAAACAGGCCGGCCAGTTACTGGCGCAAGCACTGGCTTAGTTCGCTCAACGCTCGGCGGGGGCGTTGATCAACTCGCGCCACGTGAAGAGCGCCGCGCCCGCGATCAAAAAGAGGATCGTCCCTGCGCCCAAGCCCACGAGGGACCAGCCCCAGCCTTCCGCGGACAGGGTGTTGCCGAACACTTGATTCACCCCATCGTGCTGCACCAGCAGCGTGCGCAGGTGATGGGAGAGCGACAGGTATTTGAGATTGGTGGGAATGTTGGCGATGCCCACTTCCACGACCAGCCCATACACCAACCCCAGCACCACGTAGCGCGCGTGCAACATGCCCAACATCGCGCACAGCGCGCCCCACGACATCAACCCGAAGAATTGGCAGACCAGAAAAATGGGCAGGAAGCCCAGCACATCCCGCCCCACCAAGATGCCGATGCCAAAGAGCAGCAGTGTCTGGATGAGAAAAACGATCTGCAACCAGACCATGTGACCGAAGTAAAACATCAGAAATATCTCCGAGCGCTTGAGCGGGCGCGTGGTGAAAAAACAAAGCGTGTTGGCCGCGGCCTCCTCGCGGATCATCGCACCGCAGACGTTCAGGCAGAACAGCGGCATCACCATCAGGAAATAAAAGACCACGACCCAGCCGTAGAAGGCGTTATCGTTGGGCGCATTGGCCAGCACCAGCCATGACAGGAGAGTGAATCCGCCCAGGGCCGCCGCGGGGCCCAGCAGGCGGCGCCACACCAGTTGCCGCCGCCACAACAGCCGCCACAACCCGCGAGAGGCGGCGAAGAGATCCACGCTTTCCTGCGGCTCATGTTGGGGTGGGGCGAGGTTCATTGCGTGATGCGGTTGAAGATGTCCTGCAACGAACAATCCTGGCTGCGCATCTCAAACAGCGCGATGCCGTGTGCCGCCAGCAGCGCGGGCAGGCGATCGTGGAAGGATTGCGGATCGCTCAGATGCACCGCCATCAATCCGTCTTCCTCCATATGAAAACCGTCGAGCAACCCCTCCGCGAAGAGCACTTGCACCAAGCGCTGCGGCGCGTCGCTGCGCAGAAAATACCGCGACGGCCCGCGATTGGCACCGCCTGTCTTGCCGTCCAGCATTTGCGGCAACAGCGTGCGCAGCTCGGTTTGACTGCCGCTGGCCATCACACGGCCCCAGTTGAGGATGACCACGTGTGAACACAGCGCCTCCAACTCCGGCAGGATGTGGCTGGAGATGAGGATGCTCACGCCTTCGTCGGAAAGTTGCTTGAGAATCTGCTGCATCTCCTGCCGTCCCATCGGGTCCAGCCCGTTCATCGGTTCGTCGAGCACCAGCAACCGCGGCGTGTGCAGCAGCGCCTGCGCCAGTTTCACGCGTTGACGCATGCCTTTGGAATATTGGCCGATGGTTTTGGGCCAGTGCTCCTCGGCCAGTTTCACGCGGTGCAGCAGATCGCGGCAGCGCGGGCCGACTTTCCCCGCGCTGATGCCCGAGATCAATCCCAGCGACTCCAGCCACAGCAACGGCGTCAAGTCATCGGGCATGGCCTCGTCTTCGGGGCAGTAGCCGATCTGGCGCAGGAGGCGCGGGTTGTTCCAGGGGCGCTCATTAAACACCGTCAGCTCGCCGGAGCTGGGCCGAATCTGGCCGGTGATGATGCGGATCAACGTGCTCTTGCCCGCGCCATTGGGCCCCACCAATCCGGTCAGCCCAGGCGGGATGTGCAGGTCAATATTGTTGAGACCCATCACAATGCCGTACCAACGGCTCAAGTCCTGCGCGTGGATGATGGCGTCGGTGGCGCTCATGCTTTTCGGAATCGAAAATGGACGATGCCCGCCGCCAGTCCCGCCATCAAAATCAATCCGAGCCGCGCGCCGCTCCAGCTCCTGGCGCGCATCTGGCTCACTGCGGCATTCACTTCCGCTTGGATGGCCTGCTCTTCTTGTTGTCGCTTTTGGCTGGCCGCTTCTTCGTCAGGCTCAGGATCGGAGCGCGGCGTCTCCGGGTGTTGCTTGTCTTTGAGCCGCGGGATCACGATCCGATTGCGCACGTCCCTTTCCATCTGGTGCCCTTCATCCTGTGCGCGGGAAAAGAACTGCAAGACATCTGAAAGTGGTTGCCGGCCGTCGGGGCCTTTCAAGTCGCGCAGGCGATGGAGATTTTTTGCCGGATCAAATGCGTGGCTGTGCACCTGCGCCAGGTTGTAGCGGAAGCTCAGATGCCGCAGCCAGCCCACGCTTGGGATCTGCGGATCTTCCGAGCCAAAACCTTCCATCCCCCAACCCAACAGCCACACGCAAATCCACGTGGCCGTCACCGCCTTTGCTTTGATGGACACCGAGGAGATGCCCAGCGACAGCACGGTTAAAAACAGGATTGAGCCGCCCACGTACAGCAGCGTGGACAGCAACGCCTCGCGGGTGTGCCAAAAAAATGTCCAACTGGGCGCCAGCAAATTGCCGCCCACCCACACCACCACCAGCGGCCCCAGCCACGTGAGCGTCATCAGCGCGACCAACGCGCCGGCTTTGCCCAACAGATAATCCCATTTGCTCACCGCCTTGGCTTGATAAATGACGATGGCGCGCGTGCCCAGATCGCGGGAGATGACCTGCGGCATGCACATCGTCAGCGCGAACATCGTGGGCCAGAAAAGGGCCAGCGCAAAAAATCCGAACAGCAGACTCCACGGCACTCCCGCCACCAGTTCCGGGTACTGCTTGAGCCACGTCTCGAGCATGCCGATGATCAGGAGCATGGACGGGTTCTCCTGCCCCATCCACTCGGCCAGTGCGCTTTTGCTGTCCACAAACTGGCTGAAGATGAACAGCAGCACCACCATGCCCAGCGCCCCCATCCAGCAACTGAAGACCGTGCGCTTGATCCACGGCACGGCCAGCCAGCCGGTGAGCGTGGTCTGCGCGATGACCAAGCGCCGCGACCAGATGCCTTGATGCACGCCTTTCCAGTGGCGATAGGGTTGTTCGATGAGCGCCATGTTCGTTACGAACCGGTTGACCCTGCTGATCCTTCGGTCACTGCCTTCAAAAAAACTTCCTCCAACGCGTTGGGGCTGGGGATGATTTCCAGCGCGCGCAGGTTGTGCTCGTGCAACAGGCCCAACACCGGCGTCAGATCCGCGCCCCCGTGCTCCACGCGCACATGGCCGTTGGACAACACCTCGGCGGGCATGCCGCGGGCCGCGAACAATTGCCGCAAGGATTCCTGCCCGGTGAGCACCACGACCTCCGCCACGCCCACGCGCCGGCTCTTCAGATTCTTGAGCGTGTCATGCACGAGCAAGCGGCCGCGGGCGATGATCATGATCTGGTCGCAGATGCGATCCACGTCCTGCAACAGATGCGAGGAGAACACCACCGTCATGCCGTGGCGTTGCCACAGGCTTTGCACCAACTCCAAAATCTGCTCGCGCCCGGCGGGATCCAGTCCGTTGGTCGGCTCGTCGAGAAACACAATCTCCGGATCATGCACGATGGCCTGCGCGAGTTTGACGCGCTGTTTCATGCCCGTGGAATAGGTGTCCACCGCACGGTAGCGTTCTTGGCCCAAGCCGACAAAATCGAGCATCTCATGCGCGCGCTGGCGGGCGTCATAAAAAGGCAGACCGCTGAGCTGCGCGCAGTAGGTGACGTACTCGCAGCCGAGCATGCCGGGGATGTGGCAGTCCTGCTCCGGCGCATAGCCCACGCGCTTGCGGATCTCCCGCCCCTCGCGGGCCACATCGCGCCCCAGCAACGTGGCTTGTCCGGTGTCAAAAGGTTGCAGTTGCAGCAGACACTTGATGAAGGTGGTCTTGCCCGCGCCATTGGGGCCGAGCAGCCCGATCGCACCGGGCGGCACCTGCACGCTCACGTTGTCCAGCGCTCGTTGCGTGCCGTAACGCTTGGTGACCCCCTGCGTGTGGATGACCGGCTGGAGCATTGCGGGCGGATGGTGGGCGGCAGCCGTGCCGGAGTCAAATCAACTCTCGGATCGGCTCGCCCTGCTCCACGATGTAACGCGGACGCCCGCGATGATCCGGATACGTGGCGTCCAGCGGCACGCCGAAGTGATGGAAGATCGTCGCCGCCAAATCACCGGGCGTGACCGGACGTTCCTTGATCTGCCCGCCATCCTTGTCCGTCGCGCCGATCACTTGCCCGTGCCGGAAGCGGCCCCCCGCCAGCGTCATGGACATCACCTCGGGCCAATGGTTGCGACCGTCGGGACTGCCCTGCGTGCCCATCTCCGGCGAGCGCCCGAACTCGCCCATCGCAATCACCAGCACGTCGCGCAGCGAACCGCGCTCGTCCAGATCCCGCACCAGCGTGGTGAAGAGATGATCAAACACCGGCAGCAACGGCCGCAGTCCGCTGACGATGCCGCCGTAAGGCGGGAACTTGTCGCCATGCGTATCCCACGTGCCGCTGGCCCGATGGTGGCTCAGATCCAAGGTGACAAAACTGACGCCCGCCTCCACCAGCCGCCGCGCGAGCAACGCTTTTTGCGCCCACTCATGCGGGCCGTAACGGTCGAGCATCGCCTTGGGTTCTTTGGAAAGATCGAAGGCGGTGCGGGCGCGGCCACCGGCCACCAGCTCGTACGCACGTTGCCCGTAACGGTCCAGCGAATCCATCGCACCGGATTGATCCAACTGCGTCCGCACGCGGTCCATCTGCTGCGCCAACGTGCGCCGATCTTGCAGGCGATCCAGCGAGAGTCCTTCCGTCAACTGAAAGAGTCGCGCGGTGTTGTCGCCCACCAACGGTTCATGCGCGTCGCCCAGCCAACCGCTCCACGCGAAATGCGTGCGGTCGCGCACGTTGAGCGAGACCGCCGGGGGCAGCGCCGGATGATTGGCCCCGCGCCATTTGGCCACCATCGAGGCGATGCCCGGATACAGATGCGCCTCGCGATTGAGGCGCGGCTCGGCGGCGCGCACGCCCGTCTGCATCACCGTGTTGGGCTGATGATTGCTTTGGCGACAATCCACCGAGCGGATCAACGTCAACTTGTCGGTGAGCTTGGCGTACTTGGGCAGATGCTCGCACACCATCACGCCCGGATGCGTGGTGGGGATGACATCGAACGGGCCGCGATTATTCTCCGGCCGATCGGGCTTGGGATCGAGCGTGTCAATGTGGCTGGGACCACCGGCCATCCACAGCAGGATGACCGCGCGATTGCCGTCCATGTAACGCCCGGCCCGCGCCGCTTCTTCGCGCGCCTGCAACAGACGCGGCAGGTTCAATCCCGCAAAGCCCGCCAGTCCCGCCTTGAGCATGCCGCGGCGGCTGGTCACCGTCAGCCCCTCGCGCACGCGCGGGTGAAATCCCGCAAAGGCATGCGGGCTTCCGCGGAGCAGATGCGGGACTTCGCTCATGTTGAATTTGTAACGCCGCGCAAAATGGCTGGCAAGGCCCAAAGCCCACTTCGCCTGTTGCGGTGCTGTCGCGCCTGCGCTAAGCTCGCCGCCCCGAATGACCTTGACCGAAAAACTTCTGGCGCGCGCCGCGGGCAATGCCTGCGTGCGGGCGGGCGACAACGTCTGGGTGAAGGCCGACGTGTTGATGACGCACGATGTCTGCGGGCCGGGCACCATCGGCGTGTTCAAGCGCGAGTTCGGCAAGGACGCGAAAGTCTGGGATCGCCACCGCGTCGTGGTCATCCCCGACCACTACATCTTCACCGCCGATTCGCTCTCCAACCGCAACGTGGACATCCTGCGCGACTTTGTGCGCGAACAGGACATCCCCTATTTCTACGATGTCATTGACGACCCCAACGGGCACTGGGTGTTTGACGCCGCCAAAGGCAACCGGAAACGCCAGTACGGCAGCCGTTACGCGGGCGTGTGCCACACCGCCCTGCCGCAGAAAGGCCACACGCGCCCCGGCGAGGTACTCTTCGGCACCGACTCGCACACGTGCATGGCTGGTGCGTTCAACCAATTCGCCACGGGCATCGGCAACACCGACGCGGGCTTTGTGCTGGGCACGGGCAAGCTGCTCATCAAGGTGCCCGAGACGATGCGCTTCCGCCTCGAAGGTCGGCTGCAACCCGGTGTGATGGCCAAGGACGTCATCCTCCATTGCATCGGCGAGATTGGTTTTGACGGCGCCACCTATCGCGCGATGCAGTTCGATGGCCCCGGCGTGACCAGTCTGTCCATGGACGATCGCATGACGATCGCCAACATGGCCATCGAGGCCGGCGGCAAGAATGCCATCTTCCCCTTCGACGCGCGCACGGCGGAGTATGTCGAGGCGCGCACGCAACTCAACGGCACCAAGTCCCACTACGAACCCGTCGAGGCCGATGCCGAGCAGCATTTCGTTTACGAGACGGTTGTGGATTTGAGCAAGCTGGAGCCGACCGTTGCTTGTCATCCCGATCCGGGCCAGCGCAAGAAGGCCAAGGAGATGGAGTCCGTGAAGCTGGACCGCGCCTACGTCGGCTCCTGCACCGGCGGCAAGACCAGCGACTTCGTGGAGTTCGCGCGCGTGTTGCGCGGACGCAAGGTGGTGATTGACACCTTCGGGGTGCCCGCCACGCCGGACATCGTGCGCGATCTGCAAAGCACCTATTGGGGCAACCAGACGATCTGGGAAGTGATGGTCGCCGCGGGCGTGCAGATGACGGAGAACGCAGGCTGCGCCGCGTGCCTCGGCGGGCCGGTGGACACGTTTGGCCGCATCAACCAATCCGGCATCAAGTGCATCAGCGCCACCAACCGCAATTTCCCCGGCCGCATGGGCGACAAGGAGAGCCAGGTTTTTCTGGCCAGCCCCGCCACGGTGGCGGCCAGTGCGATCACCGGTCGGGTGACTGATCCGCGCGAGTATTTGCCGAATTGAAACGGGCGGTGCGCGGATTTTCGACTTTGACAGGCCGCAGGGTGCTTGGCACTTTGACCGGCCCCTTTCAACGGGCACACAATCAACATGGCTGAATTGACAGGCAACTTACTCGTGGCGCAGTCGGGCGGACCCACTGCGGTGATCAACGCCAGCGTCGCGGGCGTGGTCCAGGAATCCGGGTTGCACGAGTGCATCGGCGAGATTTACGGTGGCCTCAACGGCATCCTCGGCATTCTCAACGAGGAACTCATCGACATCAACGAGGAGAAAGCCCGCACGATCCAGCGACTGCGCCACACGCCGGGCGCCGCGTTGGGCACGGTGCGGTACAAGGTGGATTTTAAGAAGAAGCCCGAGCAGGCGGCGAAGGATATCCAGCGGCTCTTCGATGTTTTTGCGGCACACGACATCCGCTATTTCATGTACGCCGGCGGCAACGATAGTCAGGACACCGCGCACAAGATTCATCAGGAAGCCGAGCAGCGCGGCTATCCCCTGCGCGTCATCGGCGTGCCCAAGACGATTGATAATGATCTGCCGCACACCGACCATTGCCCGGGCTTTGGCAGTGTCATCAAATACAACGCGACCACGGTGATGGAGATCGGCGCGGACGTGGGCAGCATGGCCACGGAGGCGGGATCGTGCTGCATCATCGAGGTGATGGGCCGCGGCGCAGGATGGATCGCCGCTGGCACCGCGCTGGCCAAGCGCACGCCCAATGATCCGCCGCACATCACGCTCGTGCCGGAGATCCCTTTTGACGAGACCACGTTTCTGGCTCGCGTGCAGGAGGTCGTCGGCCAGTTGAAATGCTGCGTCGTCGTTGTGGGCGAAGGTCTCAAGAACGCCGCCGGCGAAGAGATCGGTGCGGACAAAACGCATCTGGACGCCTTCGGGCATCCCGTCCTCTCCGGTGCTGCCGATCGCTTGGCGGACTTCATCCAAGCCAAACTGAAACTCAAAACTCGCACGGTGAAGTTGGGCTACGCCCAGCGTGCCGCCGCGCATTTTGCCAGCGCCACCGATGTTGATGAGGCGTTTGCCTGCGGCACCGCCGCCGTGCGCGCCGCGGTGCAGGGCAAGAGCGGCTACATGGTCACGCTCGTGCGCCAGTCCGATCAGCCGTATCGCTGGACGACGGGACTGCAACCGTTGGGCGACATCGCCAACGTGGAGCATTTCATCCCGCGCGATTGGATGAGCGAAGATGGATTTCTGCCGAACGAAAAATTTATCACCTACGCCAAGCCGCTCATCCAAGGCGAGCTGCATCTGCCCACGGAGGCTGGGCTGCCGGTCTTCGGCGTGCTGGAAAAGATTCGCCTCGAAAAGAAACTGCCGCCGCGCGCCTGATCACGGGCACGCGCCCACGGCGTCCCTTGAACGTGCGGGCGTGCTGGTGTAGTCTGCCAGCGCATGAGCAGTCTCGGCCTCGCGCAGGACAAGTTTGAAGGCGGGGCGTTCCATCCCCAACTGCCCGGCGGCCGCGCCTCGGGCACGCTGCTCGTCTCGGTGGCGGGCATCCGTTTCGAGTCGCCGCATGGCGCGATTGTTTTTCCCCTGTCGAACCTGCAGCTCGAAATGGGCGGCGCGGGCGATCGCATGTGCTTCTTCAAGCACCCGCAGTTTCCGGGCTGCTCCCTCTTCACAACGGACAAGGCGATCCTCAAACACCCCGCGCTGGCGCATGACCGGGCTGTGAGCGCGCAGCGCAGCCAGTGGGGCCGGCGCCGGTTCTTCGCGGTAGCGGCGGCAGTGCTGCTGGTGCTGGCCATCCCGATGGCGTTGTGGCTGGCAAAAGATCCGGCGGCCGGTCTCGTGGCGCGCAACATCCCGGTGGATTGGGAAGTGAAGCTGGGCGAAACCGTTTTTGAACAGGTCACCAACCGCGCGCGGGTCGTCACGGCGCCGGAGCTGAACGCGGAATTCTCCCGCTTGGTGCAGCCGCTCTTTGCGGCCACCGGCACCACGCGCTACCAATTCCAGGTTCACATCGTGGAGGATCTTTCGCTCAACGCCTTTGCGTTGCCCGGCGGCATCATGGTCGTCCACTCCGGACTGATCCTCAAAGCCGATCGCGCGGAGGAAGTGCTGGGCGTGATGGGCCACGAGCTGGCGCATGTCACCCAGCAGCACAGCCTGCGCGCCATCGTGCAGCGAGTGGGGCTGATCGTGATGCTGCAATTCCTGATCGGCAGCGACGGCGGGTTGGCGGGAGTGATCGCCAACAGCGCGGATTTTCTGTTGGGCCAAAAATTCTCCCGCGACCACGAGCGGGAGGCGGACAACATCGGCTTTGATTATCTCGTCAAGGCGGGGATTGATCCGCAGGGGTTGATCACGTTTTTCGAGAAGATCCAAAAGGAACAGGACGCCAAGCTGGGCGGCGCGGCGGAAGTGGAGGCGTCGCTCTCGTTTTTGAGCACGCACCCGGGCACCGATGAGCGCATCGCGCACCTGCGCAAACGCATCGCCAAGGAAACGAAGGGGCGCACATTCCAGCCGGTGGCGCAGGATTTCAAATCGTTTCAGGATCGGCTGCGCCAGCAGTTGGGTACGAAGTGAGAGAAAGTGTGGCGGCGCGCGGGCCGATTTCGGCTTGCGAAATTCTGGCCTCGTCACGAAACTGACGCCCGTTGCACTCCAATCCCACCTGATCAATGCACGCGACACTTGAAGGCGGCGCTGCCTTTGCCTACATCAAAGCGGAATTGCAGCCGGGCGAATCCATCGTGGCCGAGTCCGATGCGATGTCGAGCATGTCGGCCGACTTGACGATGAAGGCCAAGTTCAACGGCTTCGCCAAAGGACTGCTCGGTGGCGAATCTTTTTTCGTCAATCATTTCACCAACAACACCAGTGGCGCGCGGCAGTTGACGCTGGTGCAGGGATCGCCCGGCAGCATCCGCCAAGTGCAGTTGCAGGGCGAGACGATCTGCCTGCAACCCGGCGCGTACATCGCCTCCACGCCCGACGTAAAGATCGGCACGCGCTGGGCGGGGTTTGCTTCCGCTTTCGCGCGCGAGGGATTTTTCAAGCTGACGGCCTCCGGCACCGGCACGCTGTGGTACGGCGCGTACGGCGGGTTGCTGGAGCGGATGGTGGACGGCGAGTGCATCGTGGACACCAGCCATCTGGTGGCGTACGAGCCGCAGTTGAAGCTGAAGATTCAGATGGCCGGCGGCATTTTCTCCAGCCTGTTTGGCGGGGAAGGTTTTGTCACCCGCATCGAGGGCCGTGGCAAGATCATCATCCAGACGCGCAGCTTGGATGGCTTGGCCAATTGGCTGAACCCAAAACTGTAACCCGCGCGCATGAACATCCAGATCGTTCAAGGCCCCGGCAACGCCGCCGCGCGGATCGGTCTGCAGCCGGGCGAAAGCATCACCACCGAGGGCGGCGCGATGATCGCGATGAGCAGCACGTTGCATGTGGAGACGACCACGCGCAAGCGCGATTCGGGCAGCATCATGGGTGCGCTCAAGCGGCTGGTCACCGGCGAATCCATTTTTCTCAACCACTACACCGCGCAAGGACAATTCGGTGAGGTGTTCCTCGCGCCCACGTTGCCGGGCGACATGTTGCGGCACGATCTCAACGGCGCGCCCATCCTCGTGCAGGCAGGTTCGTACGTGGCCTCGACGCCGTCGGTGGACATGGACATCCGCTGGCAGGGATTTGGCAAGGCGCTCTTCTCCGGCGAGAGCTGGTTCCTGATTGAGCTGAGCGGCGAAGGCACGGTGGTGCTCAGTTCTTTTGGCGCCATCTATCCGCTGGAAGTGAACGGCGAACACATCGTGGACACCGGCCACATCGTCGCGTTTGAATCCACGCTCAAATATAACGTGGTGAAGGCGGGCGGAAGCTGGATGACGGCCATCCTCGGCGGCGAAGGATTGGTCTGCAAATTTCAGGGGCAAGGCACCGTGTGGTGTCAAAGCCACAACGCCAGGAGCTTTGGCCAAGCGTTGGGCCCGATGCTCAAGCCGCGCTAAGATCGCCCATGCAAATCCACATCCATCGCGACGGAAAAACTGCGGGGCCGTATTCGCTGGAGCAGGTGCGCCAGATGCTGGCCACCGGGCAAGTGCAGGCGAATGACTTGGCCCATCACGCGGGCTTGGCGAGTTGGACGTTGCTCTCGCAAGTGCTCTCCGCCGTGACACCGCCACCCATTCCGACTGCGCCCGCTGCCAGCGCATCGCGTGATGATGGCCCGCGCGATATGGAGTTCGCCGTGGAATGCCGACCGGATTTCGCCTTCCTCACCGTGCAGGTGCCCGCGGGGCAGACGTTGAAAGTGGAGGCCAGCGCCATGGCCACCATGTCTTCCAACATGGTGATGAAGACAAAAATGCGCGGCGGGCTGAGCCGTTTTCTCACGGGCGAAAGTCTGTTCCTCAACGAATTCACCGCCGGGGGCGGCCCCGGAGAGATCGGCATCGCGCCGGGCAGTCCGGGCGATCTGGAGCACGTGCATCTCAACGGCGACACGATTTTCCTGCAAAGCTCCGGCTTCGTGGCCTCCGGCATGGGAGTGCAGGTGGATTCCAAGTGGCAAGGGTTCAAGGGATTTTTCTCCGGCGAAGCGCTCTTCCTCATCCGCTGCACCGGCCAGGGCGATCTCTGGTTTAACACCTTTGGCGCGATGATCCCGATTGATGTCACCGGCGATTACGTCGTGGACACTGGCCACATCGTCGCCTTCACCGAAGGTTTGCAGTACGAGATCGGCCGGATAGGCGGGCTGAAATCGCTTTTCTTTTCCGGCGAAGGATTGGTGTGCCGGTTCCGTGGGCAAGGTCGCGTTTGGATCCAGACGCGCCAACTGCCGTCCTTCGCGTGGTGGACCTATCCCTTCCGCCCGACCAAGGATTAGCGCGCGGCGTCCGGGCGCAGTCGCGCCAGAAAACACGGGTCGCTCCCTGCCAAGTCACCGCGCCGTTGCGCCGCCAGCAGTGCGCCGTACACGCGCACATCGCGCGCAAAGATTTCCAGCCGCGACCGCAGCGCCTCGCTGGTCACCTGCCCGTCGCGCACGTCCTCTTTCTCCACGAACGACACGCCATACGGCAACGTCCACGCGTTGCATTGCCGCGCCACGGTGCGCAGTTGGTCGTGCACCGTCAGCCCTTTCTCGTGACTGGCCACGATGGAGGCAAAAAGTTTGCCGGCAAACTCATGCCAGAAATGATCGAGGAAATTCTTCATCGCACCGCTGATGCTGCCGTGATAATCGGGCGTGCCCAGCACCAGCACATCGGCGCGTACCACGCGTTCGCGCAACGGTGCGTAGTACGGCGCGGCGAAGGCGGTGTCGGTGTTGAGCAGCGGCAGCGGCTCGGCACTCAGGTCGAACACATCCACAGTCGCACCCGATTGGGTGAGTGCTGCGGTCAAGTGCTGCGCCACCGTGCGCGTCACCGAACGCGCGTGCAGACTGCCCACCACCACCAACACGTTCAACGGGGCCTCGCTCATGCGCGCCACGATAACCGCAGCGCCGTGCCGGAGGCAAGCGGGCGCAGAATTTACTGCACGCGGTACACCGCCGACTTGGTGCGCAGGATGAGCGCGTCGCCGGCCACAGCGGGCGTGGCCATGAACCCGTCGGGCAGCTTGTTCTTCGCCACCAACTTGAATTCGCGCGCCGCAGCGATGACGGGCACATCGCCTTCTTCGCTGAACCAATAGATGCGATCCTTCGCCAAGATGGGCGAGGCGGAGTACGCGCCGCCAATGCGTTCATTCCACACCACCGCGCCGGTCTTGGCGTCCATGCACGAGGCGATGCCGCTGTCGTCCATCATGAAAAGCAGGTCGCCCAGCAGAATGTACGAGGGCTTGCGCGGGATGTTTTTGTTGGCATCCCAGACGATGCCTTTAACGGAGATGTCCCCGGTGCCTTCGGGACGGATGGCCGACAGCCGGCCCATGCCATTGGAAACGAACACCAACCCGTGCCCGTACAACGGCAACGCCGAGGCGTTCATGCCGCCGGTGCGCACCGTCCACAACAACTCGCCAGTGGCCGGATCCAACGCCTCCGTGGCGACCGCCGCCGGACAGATGAGCTGCGCGCGTCCTTGATGGGTGATGATTGACGGTGTGCCGTAGCCCTTCTTGGCGTCGCCGTTGTCCGTGCGGAAATCAAAGGCGCGCCGGTGCAGCCATTTGGTTTTGCCATCCTTCTTGTCCAGCGCCACGACGTACTGCTGGTCCGCCCCATCGAAGAGCAGGATGAAGAGATCGCCGTGCAGGATGGGCGAGCTGGCCGCGCCGCGGAAATGGTCGCACGCCAAATCCTGCCTGTGCCACAGCGTGCGCGCCGTCTTTGTGTCCAGACACGCCGTGCCGTGCGAGCCGAAGGTGACATACACCCGGCCCGCCTCGATGACCGGCGTGGGCGAGGCGTAGCTGTTCTTCTCGATGCAGAACTGCGGCTTCTCGATCTCGAACACCAGCGCGTTGTGCACCACACGGCCGGTCTCCAAATCCAGACAGACCGCCCAGAGTTTCTTGCCGTCCTTCTCCGCGTTGGTGAACCAGACTTGATCGCCCCACACGACCGGCGACGACCACGCCTTGCCGGGCATCGGCGTCTTCCACTTCACATTCTTGTCTTCGCCAAAAGCCGAGGGCGCGTTGGCCTCGGACTTGCCTTCGCCATTGGGCCCGCGGAACTGGTTCCACGGCGCCGCCAGACAAACGCTGCCGGCGGTGATGAACATCAAGATCAATCGTGTGAGCACTTCGTTTCCTTTCCTAACCGATGACCGTTCTTGGACGCAACCCGCTGCGCGCAGTTTCATCGGAAATCACGCGGCCACCCTGCCGCAAAAACTGCGCACGGGCAACAACCAGTTGCCTCAGTCAAAGTCAGCCTCAGATTACGTTGGTGTCGCCAGCAGATTTGTAACTCATCGCACACCTCCTGCCGCTACCTGACGGCCGAGCGAGGCCAGCTTTGCGTCGCGCAATCGCCGAGCTTCATCCCGGCAGG
>SIAW01000039.1 GCA_009695465.1 Pedosphaera sp. | reverse complement strand
TTGCCGCTCCAACAACGGGTGCCGGTGTTGAAGGCGTTACTCGCGCATGAAGAAGATGCGGGCGATCAGAATCTGCCGCTCATGTACTGGTACGCGGCGGAGCCGGTGGTGGCGGCGGATAACGCCGTGGCGGTGCAACTGCTCGCCGCCAGCAAGATTCCTAAGGTGCGCCAGTTCATCACGCGCCGATTGGCGGCCAAGTCCGCCGAGAATCAATGACATGAAACGAATCCTCATTCTCATCGCCGCGTTGCTCATTGCCTTGCCGCAAGGCCGGGCGGAGGACGACACGCTCTCCGCGCTCGTGGGGGTGTTGAAAGAATCCAACGACCCGCAGTTCCACTTGGATATTCTCAAGGGCATCAGCGAGGCGCTCAAAGGTCAGCGCAATGTGAAGATGCCGATGGGCTGGGAAGCCGTGGCGCCGTTGCTGGCCAAAAGCGCGAATGCCGAAGTGCGTCAACTGGCGCAGTCGCTCTCGGTGACCTTCGGCAGCAAAGCAGCGCTGACGGCACTGCGCAAGCAACTGGCCGACGTAAAGGTGCCGGCCGCCGAGCGGTTGGCAGCGCTGGAATCGCTCGTCGCGGCGAAGGATGCGGAGCTGCCCGCTTTGTTGCCGGCGTGGCTCAACGACGAAGCGATGCGTTCGGCCGTGTTGCGGGCGATGGCGGCGTTCGATGACGCGAAGTTTCCTGCGGCCATCCTCGCGGTTTATCCGAAGCTCGACGCAGCGGAACGGAAAAGCGCGCTGGCCACGTTGGTGGCGCGTCCGGCATTCGCGAAGGAATTGTTGGTGGCCATCGCCGCAGGCAAAGTAGTGGCGAAGGATGTGTCGGCCGATCTCGTGCGGTCGTTGCGCGCGTTGAAGGCGCCGGAGTTGGCGAAGCAGGTGGAGCAATACTTCGGCGTGTCGCGAGCGAGCGATGCGGACAAGCAGAAGGAGATTGCGAAACTCAAGGAGTCGCTGCTGACGCCGGCGCAGCGCATCGATAATCCATCGAACGGCCGCGTGCTGTACACCAAGACGTGCGGTCAATGCCACATGCTTTTCGGCGAGGGCGGCAAGGTGGGGCCGGACATCACCGGCTCGAACCGATCGGAGTTGGATTATCTGCTGATGAACATCCTCGACCCGAACGCGGAGATCGCGGCGGATTATCGCCCGTGGGAATTGGACACGAAAGATGACCGGAGCATCCTCGGCCTGCTGGTGCGGCAAGACGCGAAAGTGGTGACGCTCCAGACGCCGACGGAAGTGGTGACGGTGCCGCGCACGGAAATCCAGTCGTTCCGGCAATCGCCGCTCTCGATGATGCCCGAAGGATTGATCGCCGCGCTCGGCCCTTCGGAGGTGCGCGACTTGATCGCCTATCTGCGCAGCGCCAAACAGGTGCCGCTGCCGAAATAGCTCCGCGCGTGCAGTGTTGCGCTCAGGCGGGCTGCAATTGTTTTTTGGCGGCGAGGAATTTCTCCAGCTTCACCGTGTCGGCGGCGAATTTGCGGATGCCATCGGCGAGCTTGTCGGTGGCCATCGCGTCTTCGTTGTGCATCCAGCGGAAGGTGCGTTCGTCCAAGTGAATCTGCTCCATCGCGCTGGCCTGTCCGGCGGCCTCGCTGAGTTTGCGCGGCACGGGCGCGGTGCTCGCGCGCAGTTCATCGAGCAGCTTGGGGCTGATGGTGAGCAGGTCGCAGCCAGCCAACTCGGTGATCTCCGCCGTGTTGCGGAAGCTCGCGCCCATCACCTCGGTCTTGTAGCCGAATTTCTTGTAGTAGTTATAGATCTTCGTCACGGAAACCACGCCGGGATCTTCCGCGGGCGCGTACTCTTTCTTGTCGGTGTTGGTCTTGTACCAATCCAGAATGCGACCAACGAAAGGGCTGATGAGCTGCACGCCCGCCTCGGCGCACGCCACGGCTTGCGCAAACGAAAAGAGCAGCGTGAGATTGCAATGGATGCCTTCTTTCTGGATTTGCTCGGCGGTGCGGATGCCTTCCCAAGTGGAGGCGAGCTTGATGAGGATGCGCTCGCGCGGGATGCCCGCGGCCTCGTACCGCGCGATGATCGAGCGCGCTTTGGCCATGCTGCCTTTCATGTCGAAGCTCAACCGCGCGTCCACTTCAGTCGAGACGCGACCGGGAATGATTTTCAGAATCTCCAAACCAAACGCCACGGCCAACCGGTCCAGCACAACGGGCATCACCGGCGCGCTGCCAGCCTCGGCGCGCGCGGCGGCCACGGTGTCTTCCACCAGCGCGGCGTACTCGGGCATCTGCGCAGCGGCGAGGATGAGGCTGGGATTGGTGGTGGCATCGCGCGGCGTGAAAGCGCGGATGGAACCGAAATCGCCGGAGTCCGCCACGATGCGGCTGTGCTGGCGCAAATCTTCAAGGGAGTTGCTGGGGTTGCTCATGCCGAGAGTCAAACATCGCGCACCGCCACCAGCAAGGGGATAACTTGCGTTGGGGCACCGTGCGGTTTAGGATTCATGTAACCCGCCACGGTCACTGCTCGTATTCTCGGTGCCGGCTGCGCCGGTTCACAACATGAACGCTCAACTCTTTCGTCCACTCCACCACTTATCACTCTGCGCTCTTTCGCTGACGCTCTTCATCGGATTGCCCGCCCGCGCCGCCGAGCCGGCCAAGGCCGACTCACTCACCCGCGTGCTGCCTTCCGGCGCGTTGGGATTTGTGGAGGTGGAAAATCTCGCCGGCCAAATCCAGCGCCTGCGCCAATCGCTGTTGGTGAAACTCGTGCTGGAAAGTCCCGAGTACGGGGAAGCCATCAAGGCGCCGCAGTACAAGGAGGGCATGGCGTTCATCAAAGTGGCCGAGAACATTCTGGACATGGATGTGTGGAAGGCCGCCGACACGTTGCTGAGCGGCCAACTCGCGCTGGCGCTCTATCCCAAAGCGAACAGCCCGCAGCCCGAGCCTCTCGTCATCCTGCGCACGCCCGACGCGGCAGGACTGGAAAAACTGCGCCTGCGACTGGCACCGCTCGTGGCCTTGGCTGGCGAAAAAATCCAGCGCAAAGAAGAAGCCGGCGGGATGGAGACGTTTCAATTGGATGACAAGTTGTTCGTCGCGCTGCACAAAAACTGGATCGTGGCTTCTCCCAATCGTGATTTGGCCATGCGCGCCGTCGGGCTCTTGAACGGACAGAAAGGCGGGGTGCTGGCCTTTGAAGCGCCCTTTGCGAAAATGCGCGACCAGATGGGCGCGAAGCATTTTGTGCAGGTGGGCGTGAATCTGGAAGCTCTGCGCGCCGCCATCAACGCGCGCATGAATGTGCCCGAGCAATTCGACAACGGCGCCGCGTCCCTCTTGTTCCAATCATTGGCGGAACTGGCCGTGCGCAGTCCGTACTTTGGCCTGACGGTGGACATCGACGACAAAGGATTCGCGCTGACGGCGGGTTTGGCAGGCGGTCCGAAGGCGCTCGCGCCCGAGCATCAATGGTATTTCTCCGATCCCAAAACCGGCGGCACACCGCCGCTGCCAGCCGTGCCGGGATTGATCGGCGGCTTCAGCACGTACGGCGATTTCTCGCAGTGGTATCGCAATCGCGAAAAGCTGCTGGTTGAGCGCGTGCAGCCGGAGTTCGACAAATTCGAGAGCGGCATCAAGACGCTTCTGCCCGGCCGCGATTTTGCCGATGATGTTTTGTCGGCGCTGGGCCGCACCATCACCTTCGTCGCCGCGCAGCAGAATTACGATCACTTGGGCGGCGGCCAGCCGGCGATGAAACTGCCGGGCTTCGCGCTGGTGTTTGAACTCGCCAAACCGCAGGAAGGCGGCGACCTCTTTCAACTGCTGTTTCAGACCATCGCCACGCTCACCAATTTGGGCGCGGCCGAATCGGGCAATCAACCGTGGGTGATGATGGCCGAGAATTACAAGGACACCTCCATCTGGTTGATGCGCCATTTGAAAAAGCCCGAAGGCAAACAACTGCCCGTGGTTTATAATTTCATGCCGTGCGCCGCGCGGATGGGCAACCGGTTCGTGCTGACCAGTTCGCCCAGTCTTTGCCGGCAGTTGGTGGATGCCTTCCAAAAACCAGCGCCCGTCGCTGCGGCCAACAAGAATCTCAACATCGAACTCTTCCCCATCGAACTGGCGGCGCTGGCGCAGAACAATCTGGATTTGCTCACCGCCCAAGCCGTGCAAGGCGGCAAAGACGCCGACCAAGCCAAGCACGGTATTGAAGCGTTGTTGAAAGTGTTGCGCACGATCGAGTCCGCCAAACTTTTCTCCACGGTGAAGGAAGACCGTTTCCAGTTCCGCCTCGAAGGTCATTGGAAATGAGCGTTGAAAAACCCAGCGGCAGTTTGGCACCCGTAGATTGGCAGCAGCGAAAGTGGTCGCGTGCCGATGCCAAACATCTGCTGTGGCGCACGCAGTTCGGTGCCAGCGCCGAGCAGATTGCCCGCACGCACACCGATGGCTCGGCCAAATCGTTGGAGCGCCTCTTCTCGCTCCAACCGGAAAGCACCGCGTTTGTCGCCGCCGATGAATTGCTGCGCCGCGCGGCGATGGACACCGATTCGCCCGCCAGTCTGAAGGCGTGGTGGCTGCATCGCCTCTTTCATTCCGCCAATCCGCTGCCGGAAAAGATGGCGCTCTTTTGGCACAACCATTTTGCCACTTCCATCGCCAAGGTGCGTTCGGCGTCCGCGATGGCCGCGCAAAACGACCTGTGCCGGCGCGAGGCGCTGGGCAGTTTCCGCCGGTTGCTGCACGGCATGACGCAGGACGGCGCGATGTTGGTGTGGCTGGACGGCAACGCCAATCGCCGGCGGCACGCCAACGAAAATTTCGCGCGGGAAATCATGGAACTCTTCGCACTGGGCGAAGGCCACTACTCGGAGAAAGACATCAAGGAAGCCGCGCGCGCCTTCACCGGCTGGCACGTGCGCGAGGGCCAATTCTGGTTCAACCGCGACCAGCACGATTTCGGCATCAAGACGGTGTTCGGGAAAATGGGCGACTTCGATGGCAGCGCCGTGGTGGATTTGTGTCTCGCACAAAAAGCCTGCCCGCGATTCCTGGCAACAAAACTGTTGCGCGCCTTTGTGCTGCCGCAGCCCGCGGAGGCGATCGTGGCCGCCGTGGCCGCACGCGTGCGCGCACATGACTTCGCGATGGGCGAGGTGCTGCGCGAATTGCTGGCCTCCGAACTTTTTCACAGCGACGAAGCGCGCGGTGCACTCATCAAAAGCCCGATCGAACTGGCGCTGGGCGCCCTGCGCGCGTTGGAGGGGCAACCCAACCTGCGCGCGGTGCATGCGGTGACAACGCTTTTGGGGCAGGACATTTTCCAGCCGCCCACGGTGAAAGGTTGGGAAGGCGGCCGGCTGTGGATCACTTCCGCATCGCTCCTGCAACGCGCCAATTTCGCCGCGACACTGACAGGCTCAAACCAACTCGGCGCCATCAACGCACCGGAAATATCGGCGCGCAAAACAGACACCACGCCCGCGCAGATCGTAGCTCATTACACGGACTTGCTCCTCGCGCGCCCGCCCGCGCCGGAGACGCGACAGCGGTTGGAATCGTACGCCGCCGCGTCCACCGGCGAGACGGCCGAGCGCATCCGCGGCCTGCTGCATCTCATCATGGCCATGCCCGAATTTCAGTTGATGTAATTTCCAAAACCAAACTCGCATGAAAACTGACACTGTTCGACTGGCCCTCAGCTCGCGCCGCACTTTCTTGGGCGGCATGGGTGCGGCGGGTGTGCTGGCGTTGGGCGCGCTGCCACCCCTCTTCCTCGCGCGCGCGGCGGAGCAGAATAAAACCAATCGCGACGGGAAAATTCTGGTGCTGCTGCAACTGGCCGGCGGCAATGACGGCTTGAACACCGTCATCCCGCACGCCAACGCCGAGTACTATCGCCAGCGGCCCAGCTTGGCCGTGGGCAAAGGTGCGGTGCTGAAGCTGAATGACGAACTGGGATTGCACCCGCAATTGGCCGGCATCAAATCGCTGCACGACGACGGGATGCTCTCCATCATCCAAGGCGTCGGTTATCCCAATCCCAACCGCTCGCATTTCCGGTCCATGGACATCTGGCACTCCGCGCGCCCGGACGAGGAAATCACGCGCGATGGATGGATGGGCCGCGCGATGGATGCCGCGTCGGAACAATTGGCCGGCCGCGTACCCGCCCTCGCGCTGGGCACTGATCGACTGCCGCTGGCGCTCGTGGCCAATCGAGTGACGGTTCCCACGGTGAAAAGTCTGAAGGACTATCAATTGTCCGAAGGCAAAGGCAACGCGAAGGATCAACAACGGCGGCGCAAACTCATCGCGGAATTGGCGCAAACCCCGGCGAAGGGAACTTCCGATCTGGATTTTCTGCGCCGCACCGCCGTCACGGCCATCCAGACCGCGGACAAAATCGCGGCCACCACCGCCAACTACAAACCCGCCAAGCCCTATCCGCAAACCGGCCTCGGCCAGCGACTGCAAACGCTCACTCAGTTGATCACGGCCGACATCGGGCCGCAGGTTTATTTCGTTTCACTCGATGGCTTCGATACGCACTCCGACCAAGCCGGGGCACACAACGCCTTGCTGGGCGAACTGGGCGGCGCAGTGCAGGCGTTCTTCGCCGATCTCAAGGCGCACGGACTGGCCGAGCGCGTGTTGCTCGCCACGTTCTCGGAATTTGGCCGGCGCGTGAAAGAGAACGGCAGTCTGGGCACCGACCACGGCGCCGCCTCGCAGATCTTTCTCGTCAGCGCCGGACTCAAAGCGACCATCCACGGCAAGCACCCCGACATGCACGACTTGGACGAAGGTGATCTGAAACATCACACCGACTTCCGCCAAGTGTACGCCACACTGCTCGAACAATGGCTAGGCTGGCCCAGCCAACCCGCACTCCTGGGAAAGTTTGCGCAATTGAAACTCAGTTGAGGCATTCGGCCCGAGCATTTCGCGAGAAAAGCTTCGAATTACTGGTTGCAACTTCAGGCAATTGGATGTAATCACAAAAAACCCGTCGGCTTTCCGGCGGGCTACCCAACCTGTTTGGCCCCCTTTGTTCAACCGGAGGGGGTCGAACTTTTTATTAGACGCCGTTTCCGCGCCAAAGGTTGCAGCCTGTTTTGGAGAATCAAACCTGACGGCTCCAAGCGGTTAATACCGCGCTTTGGATTTGTCCACCTCGTTACCAATACCGTAGCCCAGCACTGCGCCGATACCCGTGCCGATGAGGGTGGATTTGGTGTTATGCCCCAGCGCCTGTCCAGCCAGCGCGCCCAGTGCCGCCCCGCCCATCGCCCCGTTGGAAGCGGTGGACAACCCCGTGCAGCCGCTGGCTGCCACTGCCGCGAAGACCAATATCATTGCCGTTGATTTCATGTGATGTGGTTCCTTCCCGTCGTTGTTTGTGTTCGCGCGTTTAGTACGCTCACGTACCAATATGATACGTGCGCGTATATTGTCAATCGGTTGTTTTTCGCCGCCCCAAAAACCACCGCTCAGTCATGGCAGGCGAAATTTCTTTCCCCAAACGCCGCAGCCCCCTACCCTCTTCACATCATTTACACCATGAAAACAACCCGTCTCCTTTCCACCCTGATCGTTGCATTCACCGGAATGGCCGCCACCGCTGCCCCCGGCGTTTGGACCAGCCTGACTGATTCCACGTTGCCTGCGGATTTCAAGGTGCAGGGGGAATACGCTGCGGACCACATCGGTGCGCAGGTGATTGCGCTGGGCGGCGGTGCCCTGCAGGCGGTGGTGTATCCCGGCGGCCTTCCGGGCGCGGGTTGGAACGGCAAAGATAAGATTCTCTTGGCCGGAAAAGTCGCCGGTGCAGGTGGCGCAACCCTTGAGGCCGCCGCAGGCGCGCGCAAGTATCTCGCACAAAAGCCGGAGGAGTTCAGTGCCACCAGCAAGTTCCCGCCGCAAGGACAGAAGGCGTGGTCCGGTACTATCGCCGACGACACATTGTCGCTGAACACGGATGATGGCAAAACGCTCGCGCTGAAAAAGACCGTGCGCGTCAGCCCCACCATTGGTGCCAAACCGCCGACCGGTGCCATCGTGCTTTTTGACGGCACGGGCAAGACCGCGTGGAAGGGTGGCCGTGCGGATGACAAAACCAAGCTGCTCAACACCGACGGCGCGGACATCGTTACCACTCGCAAGTTCAACAACTACACGATGCACTTGGAATTTCTGCTGCCGTACAAACCCGAAGGGCGCGGGCAAGGCCGCGGCAACTCCGGCTTTTATCAAGTGGACATGTACGAGGTGCAGATCCTCGATTCATTCGGGCTGGACGGCAAAAACAACGAGTGCGGCGGCGTTTACACCAAGGCCGATCCGATCCTGAACATGTGCCTGCCCCCGCTGGTGTGGCAGACGTACGATGTGGAATTCACCAACGCCCTCGCTGACAGCGCCGGCAAGAAAACCAAGAACCCGGTGATGACCCTCAAGCACAACGGCGTGCTCATCCACGACAAGCTCAACATCGCCGGCGTCACCGGCGGCGCGCGCAGCGAACCCGAAGGCACGCCCGGTGCCATCAAGCTGCAAGGCCACGGCAATCCCCTTCAGTTCCGCAACGTGTGGATCGTTGAACGGAACTGAGCCAGCGGCGACGCCGCTGCGGTACAGTTGAATTGAGGATGACGACATGACCCCGCTCCTGCGCCTGTGCCTCCTGTTCACGCTGGCGATTGGTGCGCACGCGGCCGCGCCGCCGAACATCCTGCTCATCGTTTCGGACGATCACCATTGGGCAGACTACAGTTTCATGGGGCACGCGCAGGTGCGCACGCCGCACTTGGATCGCCTCGCCGCGCAGAGCCTCGCCTTCCCGCGCGGGTACGTGCCCTCCAGCCTTTGCTGTCCCAGCCTCGCCTCCATCATCACCGGTCTTTACCCGCACCAACACAAGGTGACGGGCAACGACCCGCCCAAGCCCCCCGATCTGAAGCCTGCGGACTTCCAGAAATCGCCGGCCTTCCGCGATGGCCGCGAGGTGATGAACCGCCATCTCGAAGCCGTGCCGACCTTGCCGCGCCTTCTCGCCACGCGCGGTTATATGTCGCTGCAAACGGGCAAATGGTGGCAGGGCCATTTTAGCCGGGGCGGATTCACGCACGGCATGACGCGAGGCGCGCGACACGGCGACGACGGGCTGGACATCGGCCGCAAGACACTCGAACCCATCTTTGATTTCATCGCCGATGCGCGCCGCGCCGACAAGCCCTTCTTCGTCTGGTACGCGCCCATGATGCCGCACGATCCGCACACGCCGCCCGAACGGTTGCTGGCCAAGTACCGCGACAAAACCCCCTCGCTGCACATCGCCAAGTACTGGGCGATGGTCGAGTGGTTCGACGAGACCATCGGCCAACTTCTTGAACACCTCGACAAGCAAGGGCTCGCGCAGAACACCATCGTCGCCTACGTCACCGACAATGGTTGGATCACAAATCCGCAGACCGGCCGCTACGCTGCGAAGTCCAAACAATCGCCGTACGACGGCGGCCTGCGCACGCCCATCCTGCTGCGTTGGCCCGGCGTGGTGCAGCCGGCCAAATCCACCGCGCTGGCCAGCTCGATCGATTTGGCGCCCACGCTGCTCACCGCTGCGGGCGTTCTGCCCACGCGCCAAATGCCCGGCATCAATCTGCTCGATGCCAAGGCCGTTGCCGCGCGAAAATCTATTTTCGGCGAGTGCTTCACGCACAACGCAGTGGACCTGCACAAACCGGCTGCGAATCTCCGTTGGCGCTGGATCATCGAGGGCGATTGGAAACTTATCCTGCCCGCGCCGCAGAACGAGACTGGCGCGCCGGAGCTTTACCATCTCAGCGACGACCCGCATGAAACGAAAAACTTGGCCGCCACGCAGTCCCAGCGCGTGACCACACTTCGCACGGCGCTGGATGCTTGGTGGCCCGGCCGTGAATGAAATCCCTCCGCAACGCCTGTAACTATTCCGCTGCGGCTGGAGTCTGTCGGGCAAGCGTTTCGTTCAGCACCGCGCTACCCAAATGACTGGCCCCGCCACAAAATGGTTTCTGGGATTGCTGGCCCTTGTCGGCTTCGTGTTTGCCACTCAATCCGCCGAGCTAACCCCGGCGCAGCGCGATTTTTTTGAGAAGAAAATCCGGCCTGTGTTGGTCGAGAAATGTCTGAAGTGCCATTCCGCGGAGGCGGGCAAAACCAAAGGCGGCCTCTCACTGGACTCCCGCGAAGGCGCTCGCAAAGGCGGCGACACCGGTCCCGCCATCGTGCCGGGCGACGCGCGCCAGTCGCTGCTGCTGAGCGCCATTCACTACACGAAAAAAGATCTGCAGATGCCGCCAGAAAAAGAAGGCGGCAAGTTGCCCGACGCCGTCATCAAAGATTTCGAGCAGTGGATCTCGATGGGTGCGCCCGATCCGCGCGAGGCCGCCGTGAGCGCAAAGAAGGAATGGGATTACGAGAAAGCCAAGGCGCACTGGGCCTATCAACCGCCGAAGAAATCAGCGGTGCCCACGGTGAAAGACACCGCGTGGCCGCGTGCCGAGATGGATCACTTCCTTCTCGCGGCGCTGGAAGCCAAAAATCTCAAGCCCGTGGCCGATGCCGGCAAGATGGCGTTACTGCGCCGCGTCCACTTCGATCTCATCGGCCTGCCGCCGACGTTTGCCGAGATCAACGCATTTCTCGATGACACCTCTGCGGAATCGGTGGCGCACGTGGTGGATCGCCTGCTGGCCTCGACGCAGTTCGGCGAACGTTGGGGCCGTCACTGGCTTGATGTCGCGCGCTACGCCGAGTCCACCGGCAAAGATGTCAATGTGGCCTACCCGCACGCGTGGCGTTATCGCGACTACACGATTGCGGCGTTCAACACCGACAAACCCTTCGACCAATTCATCCGCGAACAGGTGGCCGGCGATCTCTTGCCTGCGAAGGATGACCGCCAGCGCGCCGAGCAACTCGTGGCCACGGGATTTCTTGCGCTCGGCCCCAAGTCGGTGGGCGAACAGAACCCCCGGCAATATCTTCTCGACGTCGCCGACGAACAGATTGACGCGCTCAGTCAAGCCGTGCTGGCCACGACCATCGCCTGCGCGCGTTGTCACGATCACAAGTTTGACCCCATCACCCAGCGCGAGTACTACGCGTTGGCCGGCATCTTCACCAGCACCGAGACGCGGCACGGCACGGCGGCCAATGTGCAGAACCGGCACCCGGGCGAACTCAACGAACTGCCCGCCGCCGCTGGCCAACCGACGCTGGCCCGCAAGGTGACCACCCAAGAACTTGCGAAGATGGAAATGCGCCTGATTGAACAACGGCAGGCGTTGCGCGACATGTTCACGCAGAACATGCAGAACCGCGGCAAGGCTGATCCGGCCAATGACAGCCAGCGCCAACTCTTCGATCGCCTGCGAATCATCACCGAGACTGGCCGCTTGGAAGCGCAGCTCAAACTCTACGATGCCACCGGTGTGGAAAAGGCGCTGGCCATGGGCGCGGCAGAACTGCCGGCGCGCCGCGAGGCCTTTGGCAATCTGCGCCGTGTTGGCCAAGGCCGATTTGGTGGACTGCGCCCGCCTGAATTCAGCGCCATCGCTGACTGCGCGTTGTACACCCGAGGCGACGTGGGCAAGCCCACGGAAAAAGTCCCGCGCGGATTCCCCGCTGCGGTCCTGCCCGTCGCATCCGGCATTGCGCCGGCCATTCCGCCGGGCACCAGCGGCCGGTTGCAGCTTGCGCAGTCGCTCACCGACGCGCGCAATCCGCTCACCGCGCGCGTGTATGTCAACCGCGTGTGGGGCTGGCTCTTCGGTCGTGGCCTCGTGGATTCGCCCGACAACTTCGGCAACTCCGGCGCGCTGCCGAGTAATCAAGCGCTGCTCGACACGCTCTCCGTGCGCTTCATGGAAAATGGTTGGAGCACGAAAAAGCTCATCCGCGAAATCGTGCTCAGCCGCGCCTATCAACTCTCCACCGCGCACGATGAGAAAGTGCACACGGCCGACCCCGACAACGCGCTGCACTGGCGCATGACGCCGCGCCGCCTCGACGCCGAGTGCATCCGCGACGCGATGCTGGCCCTCAGCGGCGAGCTGGATCTGAAAGCGCCGCTGGCCTCGGCGATCGCGCGCGTGGGCGATGTGAACATCGGCGGGCCACGCTTCTTCGGATTGGGCGAGGCGCAGGTCAACACCGACGTACGGCATCGCTCGGTCTATCTGCCCGTCGCGCGAGATTTGACACCCGACGCACTGGAGGCGTTTGACTTTCCCGAGTCCAGCCTCGTCACCGGTCTGCGCGAGACGACGAGCGTGGCCTCGCAGGCGCTCTTCATGATGAACAGCGAATTTACGCGGGAACGCGCCGCGCAATTTGGCCTGCGCCTGCAACGCTGGCAGCCGCAATCTGAAGGTGCGGACGCGCAGTGGCGCGAACGTATCAGCGTCGCGTACTGGCTGGCCTTCGCGCGCAGTCCCACCGATGCAGAACTGCTCACCGCACAAACGTTCTTCGACAAATTCGCGGCACTGCCCGCAGTCCGGCCCGCTGGACGTTTCGCCGCCGCGCCCGCAGGCGCTGCGGTGTGGACCAGTTTTTGCCGGGCGCTGATGGCCAGCGCGGAGTTTCGCCATCTGAATTGACGCGCGATGAACACCCCATTTCCTTGCGGCCAGATCCATCCGCTCCGCACACGGCGCGAGATGTTGCAGCAACTCTCCTGCGGCTTTGGCGCACTGGCCTTCACCGCGCTGACCGCGCACAAGGCTGCGGCGGCGGAGACCAATCCGCTGGCGCCCAAGCCCACCCATTTTGCCGCGCGCGCTAAACGCGTCATCTTTCTTTGCATGCGCGGCGGGCCGTCGCATGTGGACACGTTTGACTATAAACCGCGGCTCGTTGCGGATGACGGCAAGCCCGGCCGCCGCCCCGGCAGCGTGTGGCTGGCGCCCAAAGGCAAGTTTGCGCAGCACGGCAAAGGTGGACTGTGGATTTCTGATCTCTTCCCGAACGTGGCCAAGCATGCCGATGCGCTTTGTTTGCTGCGCTCGATGCACACGGAAGTCCCGGCGCATCCGCAGGCGTTCCTGCGACTGCACACCGGCACGGCGCAGTTTGTGCGGCCATCGCTGGGCGCGTGGACGCTGTATGGTTTGGGCACGGCGAATGAAAATCTGCCGGGCTTTGTCACCCTCACTCCGCCCAGTGGATTTGGCGGCGCGCAGAATTATGGCAGCGCGTTTCTGCCGGCCATCCATCAAGGCACACGCGTGGGCGCGGACAACCGGCCTGTCGCGCAAGCGGAGGTGAAAAACCTGAAGGCGCCTAGCGCGGCTGAAGCGCAGCGGTTGGAGTTGGAGTTGATCCAATCGTTCAACCGCGAGGCGCTGCGGCTGGATCCGCGCAATGCGCAGATCGAGGGCGTTATCCAGAGTTACGAACTGGCGTTTCGCATGCAGAGCCAGATGCCGGCGGTGATGGATCTCACGAAGGAAACGGCGGCCACGCAGCAACTCTACGGTATCGGCGACCGTGCGACGGAGGATTTTGGCCGCAAATGTTTGCTGGCGCGCCGCATGGTGGAGGCGGGCGTGCGGTTCGTGGAAATCTGCCACGGCAATTGGGATCATCATTTCAACCTGAGCACCACGCTGCGCAACAGTTGCACGAGCGTGGACAAGCCCATCGCGGGACTGCTCGCCGACTTGGCCGCGCGCGGGATGCTCAAGGACACGCTGGTGATTTGGGGCGGCGAATTTGGGCGCACGCCCTACGCGCAAGGCAGTGACGGGCGCGATCACAATCACAAAGGATTCACGTTGTGGATGGCCGGCGGCGGTGTCAAAGGCGGGCACAGTCACGGTGCCACCGATGAGTTTGGCCATGAAGCGGTGCAGGACAAAGTTTCCATCCACGACCTGCACGCGACCATCCTGCACTTGCTGGGTCTGGATCACGAACGGCTGACCTTCCCGCACGCCGGCCGCGACTTCCGGCTGACCGACGTGCACGGCGAAGTGCTCAAGACCATCCTCGCCTGATCCCGCGCTGCATCCGGGACTTGCCGCACGTGAATGGACGTGCATGATTCGCCGCACGTCATGAGCCGATTGAAAACTTTTTCCATCCGGATCGCGCTTCTCTGCTGCGCGGGATTCGCCGCGTCCGTTTCAGCGCAAGCCCCCAAAGTCCCGCAAGTCCCGCCGGGGCTGACACCGCAGGAAGCGTTGAAGAAGATGACTCTGCCTGCAGGTTTCAACGTGACACTCTTCGCGGGCGACCCGGATGTGGTGCAGCCTTTCGCGTTCTGTTTCGACACCCGCGGCCGCGTGTGGGTGCTGGAGAACCTGAATTATCTGACGCGCGGTTCCGACAGTTTCAACGAAGGCCCGCGCGGGCGGATCATCATTCTGGAAGACACCGACGGCGACGGTCGTTTTGACAAGAAGAAGACGTTCGCCGACAAGCTGTTTTTCCCGACCGGCTTGGCGGTGGGCCACGGCGGGGTGTGGGTGGGTTCGCCGCCCAATCTTTATTTCATCGCGGACAAAGATGGCGACGATGTGCCCGATGCCGCGCCCAAAGTGGTGCTCGATGGTTGGGGCATTCAGGACCGCCACGAAACGCTCAATAGTTTTGTGTGGGGCCCCGACGGCTGGCTGTACGGTTGCCACGGCGTGTTCACTTTCTCAAACGTCGGCAAACCCGGCACGCCGCAGAAGGATCGCACGCCCATCAACGCCGGCGTCTGGCGTTATCATCCGGTGAAGGACAAGTTCGAGGTCTTCGCGTGGGGCACGAGCAATCCGTGGGGACTGGATTTCGACGAGCGCGGCCAGATGTTTATCACCGCCTGCGTCATCCCGCATCTTTGGCACATGGTGCAGGGCGGCCGCTACCATCGACAGGCCGGCCAGCACTACGACAAGCACGCGTACGACGACATCAAGACCATCGGCGATCATGTGCACCAGAATTTCGGCGGGCGCAAAGGCGGCTTCGCCCACGGCGGCTGCCGCATCTATTGGGGCGGCACGTTCCCGGCTGAGTACCGCGGCCACGTGTTCATGGGCAACATCCATCATCACCTGCTCTACATGGACAAGCTTGAGCTGCGCGGCTCCGGCTATCGCGGCACGCACGGCGGCGATTTTCTGGATTCGCACGACGAACATTTTCTGGGCTTCAACCTCGACATCGGTCCGGAGGGTGGCCTGTGGGTGATTGACTGGAACGACGCCGACATCTGCGGCAAGGCCGTGCATCAAGTGGGCACCGGACGCATCTACCGCGTCACCGCGAAGGACACGCCGCCGGTGAAAGGTCTCGACCTTGCCAAACTCAGCAACGCCGAATTGATCGGTCTGCACACGCACGTCAACGACTGGTACCCGCGCCAAGCCCGCCGCGTGCTGCACGAGCGCGCCGTGGCCGGCAAGGTGGACAAGGCCGCAAACACCAGCTTGTGGACGCTCTTTGGCGACACGAAAACCACCACCGGCAAATTGCGCGCGTTGTGGACGCTGCATCTCACCGGCGGCATCACGCAGCCGCTGGCGTTGCTGGAATCTCCCGATGCGCTCGTGCGCGCGTGGGCGATCCAGTTCATCTGCGAAGACAAGAATGCCCCGGCGGCGGCGGTGTCCAAGTTTGCTGACATGGCCAAGTCCGATCCCTCGCCGGTCGTGCGCCTTTATCTGGCCGCCGCGCTGCAACGCCTGCCGTTGGAGCAACGCTGGGCCATCGCCGAAAATCTCATCGCGCACGAAGAGGACAAAGACGACCACAACCTGCCGTTGATGTACTGGTACGCCATCGAACCGCTCGTCGCCGCCGACAAGGCGCGCGGGCTGAAACTGGCGGCGCAATCGAAGGTGCCTCGCGTGCGCGAATTCATCGCACGCCGCAGCGCCGCGCCGTAGTCGGCGCTCAAAGAATCTGTTGCGGGAAAGTCGGGGGCGTCGTTACACTTGCGGCATGTACCACCTCCGCGTTGCCCGTCCGGCTTTTTCATTTCACCGCCTGCATCAGCCCGTCGCCACACTCGTGGCCGTGATCACACTGGCCAGCTCGATGCTGGCCGGCGCGGCGGCACGCGTGTTGCCCGCAGGACAGTTGCCCAACGACACGCGCCTGCAGCCGCTCAAAGAGCTCGACGGCTATTTTCCGTTCACCCCGGCCAAATCGCCGACGGAATGGGCACCGCGCGCGGAGGCCGTGCGCCGTCAGATTCTCGTCTCGCAGGGACTGTGGCCCATGCCCACCAAAACGCCGCTCAACGCCGTCATCCACGGCAAGATCGAGAAGCCCGGGTACACTGTTGAGAAGGTTTACTTCGAGAGCACGCCCGGATTTTTTGTCACCGGCAATCTGTACCGTCCCACGGGCGTGAAGGGCAAAGTGCCGGCGGTGCTCTTTGCGCACGGCCATTGGCGTGACGCGCGCCTCTCCGAAGGCAACGAGGACGCCGTGCGCCGCGAGATCGCGATCGGGGCGGAGCGCTTCGAGGAAGGCGGCCGCAGTATTTTCCAATCCATGTGCGTGCAACTGGCGCGCATGGGCTGCGTGGTCTGGCAATGGGACATGCTGGGCGACTCGGATTCGCAACAGCTCTCGCATGCGTTGGTGCATCGTTTCGGCAAGCAACGGCCGGAGATGAACACGGCGGAAAACTGGGGCTTCTTCAGCCCGCAAGCCGAAGGGTATCTGCAAAGCGTGATGGGCCTGCAGACGCACAACGGCATCCGCTCGCTGGATTTTCTGCTCACGCTTCCTGAAGTGGATCCCACGCGCGTCGCGATGACCGGCGCCAGCGGCGGCGGCACGCAGACGATGTTGATAGCCGGCGTCGATCCGCGCCTCACCCTCTCCTTCCCCGCCGTGATGGTCAGCACCGCGATGCAAGGCGGCTGCACCTGCGAGAACTCCAGCCTGCTGCGCGTGGGCACGGGCAACATCGAGTTCGCCGCGCTCTTCGCGCCCAAACCGCAGGGCATGACCACCGCCAACGATTGGACAAAGGAATTGTCCACGAAAGGCTTTCCCGATCTGCAACAGCATTACGCGATGCACACGGTGCCCGGCAACGTGATGCTGCATCGCGGCGAACATTTCCAGCACAACTACAACGCCGTGGCGCGCTCGGCGTTTTACACGTGGGTCAACCGCCATTTCAAACTGGGCCAGAAAGAACCGGTCGTGGAACGCGACTATGAGCGGCTGGGCAAAAAAGATCTCACCGTGTGGAACGACAAACACCCGATGCCCGCCGCTGACGATCCCAACTTTGAACGCAAGCTGGCGAGTTGGCACACCGAGGACGCGCAGAAACAACTGACGGCCCTGCGCAGCACGCCCGCCAAATACCGGGAGGTGGTCGGCGGCGCAGTGCAGTCCATCTTGGATCGTACGCTCGCCAGCGTCGGCGCGGTGGAATGGGATCTGAAGCAGAAGGAGGATCGCGGCACGTACATCGAGATGTCCGGACTGCTCCGCAACAAATCGCGGCAGGAAGAATTGCCGGCGCTGTTTCTGTATCCGAAAAAATGGAACGGCCGCACGGTGATCTGGCTCGATGACCGCGGCAAGGCCGGCGTGCTGCAAAACGGTACGCCCTCGCCGGCAGCGCAGGCGTTGCTGGAGGCTGGCAGCACGGTCGTGGGCGTGGATCTGCTGCATCAAGGCGAGTTCCTCGCCGAGGGCAAGCCGCTGACCAAGACCGGCAAGGTGAAAAATCCGCGCGAGTTTGCCGGTTTCACCTTCGGCTACAATCACTCGGTCTTCGCCAGTCGCGTGCACGACGTGCTCACCGTCATCCGCTTCGTGCAAGGTTACGAGAAGCAGAAGACCACGGCAGTGGAACTGGTGGGACTGGGGCAGACGGTCGGGACGGTGGCCGCGGCGGCGCGTGCGTTGGCGGGACCGGCGGTCGGCCGCGCGGCGATTGACACGGCGGGTTTTCGTTTCAGCAAGCTCACCGATTTTCACGACGTGAACTTCCTGCCCGGCGGCGCGAAGTACGACGATGTCCCCGGTCTGCTGGCCCTCAATGCGCCTGGCGAACTCTGGCTGGCCGGTGAAGGCGACGCCGGATGGGTGAAGGGATTTTACACCGCCAACGATGCGGCGGCCAAACTGACGGTGCACAAAGGCGCGGGCACCGCCAAAGCGGCCGCGAGTTGGTTGAGCAGCAAGTAAGCGAGGCACTGCGATGCGGGCAGCAGCATTCGCCATCCTGATTGCGGTTGCGTGCGCTGGGACGGCGCGCGCGCAGGCGGACGCAGGAAAAGCCAAGCCGCGCAATGTGCTCTTCCTCATTGCTGATGACCTGAACAATCGGCTGGGTTGCTACGGCGATCCGCTGGTGAAGTCGCCGAACATTGACCGCCTTGCAGCGGGGGCGGTGCGGTTTGACCGTGCGTACTGCCAGTTCCCGCTGTGCAGTCCCAGCCGCACGTCGTTGCTCACCGGACGTCGCCCCAACGACACGCGCATCCTCACCAATCCGCGCGCGGGCACGCAGCCCAGCGATTACACGGGCACGCCGCACTTCCGCGAGTTCGTCGCCGACACGATCACGTTGCCGCAGCTTTTCCGGCAGCACGGCTACTTCGTCGCGCGCGTCGGCAAGCTCTATCACTACGGTGTGCCCGGGCAGATCGGCACCGATGGTTTGGATGATCCCAAATCGTGGGACAAAGTGGTGAACCCGCGCGGCCGCGACAAGATTGACGAAGCGAAAATCTTTTCGCTGGCTGCGGGCGGACTGGGCGGCACGCTCAGTTGGCTGGCTGCCGAAGGTCGCGACGCCGAACAGACCGATGGCATCGGCGCCACCGAGGCCATCAAGTTGATGGAGGCGCAGAAGGGCAAACCCTTCTTTCTCGCCGTGGGTTTTTACCGGCCGCACACGCCGTACGTTGCGCCCAAGTCGTACTTCGATCTTTATCCCGCCGCCAAAATCCCGTTGCCGCACGTGCCGGCTGATCACTGGGCCGCTGGTCCGGCGCCGGCCTTTGCCAGTCACAAGAAGGAACATGAAAAACTGGATGACCGTCTGCGGCGCGAGGCCATCCAGGGTTATCTCGCCTCCATCAGCTTCATGGATGCGCAAGTGGGACGCGTGCTCGACGCGTTGACGCGGCTGGGTTTGGCCAACGACACGATTGTCGTTTTCACCAGTGACCACGGCTATCTGCTGGGCGAACACGGGCTGTGGCAGAAGCAAAGCCTCTTCGAGGAATCCGCCCGCGTGCCGCTGCTCATCCGCTCGCCCGGTGCCGCCGGCAATGGAAAGACCAGTCCGCGCACGGTGGAGTTGGTGGATCTTTATCCCACGCTCGCCGATCTCTGCGTGTTGCCCGCGCCCCAATATCTGGCCGGTGCTAGTCTGCGACCGTTGCTGGAAAATCCGCAGGCGGTGTGGAAGCGCCCGGCTTTCACGCAGGTGCAACGCGGAACATTCCCCGGCCACTCGGTGCGCAACGAACGCTGGCGTTACACTGAGTGGGATCGCGGCGGCAAAGGGGTTGAACTCTACGATCACGCTGCGGATCCGCAGGAGATGAAAAACTTGGCCGCCGTCCCGCAACACGCGGCGGTTGTCACTGAGTTGAAATCTTTGGCGCGTCAAAACTGGCCCGCCGCCGGTGACATCGCTCCCACCGCTGTCGCTCCCAAGAAAAAATAAAGTCAGCGCCGCGCGGCTATTGACCGCGGTACGGACGAGCGACAGACTCCGCCGCGTCATGAAGCCAAGCCTGCAGTTATTTCTGGGCCTTTGCATCCTCGCCAACACAGCGCGCGCCGCAGAATGGCCGCAGTGGCGCGGGCCGGCGGGGCAAGGTCATGCCACGGCAAAAAATCTGCCGACGGAATGGAGCGAGACCAAAAACGTCACGTGGAAGACGCCCCTCCCCGGCCGCGGTTGGTCCTCGCCCGTCATCGAAGGTGAGCACATCTGGATGACTACGGCCGTTGAACAAGCGGCCAGCGAGGAAGAGATTAAAAATCGGCTCAAGGCCAACACCGGCGGTCAGCCGCTCACCGTGTTGCAAGAAGTGCGCCTGCACGCGGTGTGCGTGGACAGGGCCTCGGGCCGGATTCTGCACAACATCGAAGTGCTGCGCCAACGCGAGCCGCAGTGGGTGCACAAGCTCAACAGCTACGCCTCGCCCTCGCCCGTCATCGAGGACGGCCGCCTCTACTGTCACTTCGGCGCGTACGGCACCGCTTGCGTGGAGACCGCCAGCGGTAAAGTGAAATGGCGCAATCAGGAATTGGCCGTGCATCACGAGAACGGGCCGGGCAGCACGCCCGTGATCTGGAAAGATCTGCTCATCTTTCACATGGATGGCAGCGACAAACAATTCGTCGTCGCGCTGGACAAGGCCACTGGCAAGGTGCGTTGGCAGACGCCCCGCAGCGGCAAGCTCAACGAAAATCCGCAGCTCAAAAAATCCTACGGCACGCCGCTGGTCATCGAGAACAACGGCAAGCCGCAGCTCATCTCGCCCGGCGCGGACTGGGTGTACGCCTACGATCCCGCCACGGGGCGCGAGCTGTGGAAGCTCCCGTACGGCGAGTTGGGCTTTTCCATTTCACCGCGCCCCGTCGTTGGTCACGGGATGATTTTCATGAGCACCAGTTTCATGCGCCCGCAAATCCTGGCGATCCGTTACGAGCAGACCGCCCAGCCGCACATCGCGTGGAGCGTCAAGCGCGGTGCGCCGCAGATGCCCTCGCCCATCTTGATCGGGGACGAACTTTATTTCATCAGCGACGCCGGCGGACTGGTCACGTGTCTGGACGCGCACACCGGCAAGGAACTGTGGCAGGAACGGCTGGGTGGCAATTACTCGGCCTCACCCACGTTCGCCGATGGGAAACTTTTTTTCCACAGCCGCGAAGGACTCACCACCGTCGTGCAGCCTGACAAAACAAAACTGCAGGTGCTCTCCAAGAATCAGCTCGAAGGCCAGCACATGGCCACGCTGTCCCTCGCCGGCAGCGCGCTCTTCCTGCGCACGGACACGGCGCTCTACCGCATCGAAAAGAAATAGCGCACCCGCCCTGCGCAGCGCACAAATCCCTTTGCCTTCTGCGGCCGCCTCGTTAGCATTTCGCCGCTGGCACTTTCGATCAGGGCAACCCCGCGCGCATCTTTGGCTGAAGCTGCGCCCTCGCAAAGGCCAGCAGTTGGGCATTTGCGATGATGGTTTCTAGCGCCACGGATGGCATGTCTCATCGTGCCGTGCCTTTCCTGCCCGCCACCCGCACTTCCCTCGAAGCCACCCTCGAAGATTCTGTCGGCGGCCTCAACAGCGGTCCCGCCGCCGCCGATGCGGAGAGCCTGGAGGCGTCGCTGCGCTCGGTACGCGCGCATGCCCGCTGGTCCAGTTGGTCGGTGTGGTACGCCAAGCGCACGCGACAAGGCGATTTCCAACCCAGCGAACGGACGATGCTGGAAAGCTACGTCCGCGGCGACGCCCGCGACGGCGCATCGAGCATGCTGCGCGGAATCCCCGACTTCGCCATCATGGGGCATCAATACCATCCGGGCCTCCTCTTCAACGCGCTCGCCTGAACCGGCGCGTGCTTGGGTTTGCAATTGCCGCAGGGCGCGGCCACCATCGAATCATGCAACGGCACCTCCTCCATTTTGCACTGACTTCGCTGCTCGCATTGTTGGTGTTGCCCGCGTGGGCTGCGCCCGTGATCAATCCTGATCCCAAGCGATTCGCAAAGGAGATTGCGGCGTTTGACGCGCAGGACAAAGCCCAGCCGCCGCGCAAAGGCGGCATCGTGTTCACCGGCAGTTCCAGCATTCGCCTGTGGGATTTGAAGGCGTCCTTCCCAAATGCGGGCGCGCTCAATCGCGGTTTTGGCGGCTCGCAGATTTCCGACGTGAATCATTTTCTGGAGGAGACCGTGCTCCGTTACGAGCCGGCGCAGGTCGTTTTCTTCTGTGGCGCCAACGATCTTTGGGCCAACAAACCTGTCGAACAAGTGCTCGAAGATTACCGGAGTTTCACCA
>SIAW01000038.1 GCA_009695465.1 Pedosphaera sp. | reverse complement strand
TGTAGATACATTATGACTACAAACGTCCAGCAGTGGGGCAACAGTCTGGCGCTGCGGATTCCCAAGGCGCTGGCGGAAATCAGCGACCTGCGGAAAGGATGTCCTGTGGAGTTGACGGCCAGCAACGGCCGACTGGTCATCACGGCGGTGAAACCGCGGGCGGTTTCACTGACCAAGCTGGTGGCGGGCATCACGGCGCGCAATCGGCACGCCGCGCAGGATTGGGGAACGCCGCAAGGCGCGGAGTTGCTGTGAGCCGCAGCCGATACATTCCCGACCGAGGCGATTTGGTGTGGCTGAATTTTCTCCCGCAGGCGGGTCATGAACAGGCGGGGCGCAGGCCGGCAGTGGTGATCAGCCCCAAAGCCTACAACCGGCCAACGCACCTGGCGCTGGTCTGCCCGGTCACGAGCCGGAGCAAAGGGTATCCGTTTGAAGTGTTGATTCCCAAGACCGCAGCGATTCAAGGCGTGATCTTGGCGGACCAGTTGAAAAGTTTGGACTGGCAAGCCCGCAAAGCCGAGTTTGTGGGGCGGCTGGATGCGGCGACGTTGACCGAGGTCGTCGGCAAAGTCATGGCCCTGTTGGCGGACAACTAGGATTGATTGAATGATTATCCCATCGAGCGAAGAATTCTTAAAACTGGCGGAGCAGGGGAATTTGATTCCTGTGACGCGGCGCATCTTGGCGGATTTCGAGACGCCGCTCTCGGCTTATCACAAGCTGCGCGGACAGGGTGAATCGTTTCTGTTCGAGAGCGTGGAGGGCGGCGAGCATCTGAGCCGTTATTCGTTCGTGGGCTGCAATCCGCGCGCGATCATCAAGCAGACGGGCCACCGCATTGAGCTGATCGAGAACGGCAAGGTCATCGAGAAATTCGCCATCGCCGCGCCGGGAAAAGAGCCGTGCGAGAATTGTGTGAAGGACGGGCTTGAAGTGGTCGAGCGCGTGTTGGCGCGTTACAAAACGGTGGCGCTGCCGGGCCTGCCGCGATTCACGGGCGGCGCGGTGGGGTTCATCGGCTACGAATTCATCCACGACGTGGAGCCGATAGTGCCGCGTCCGCCGCAGGATGATTTGGGCACGCCCACAATGTATTTTCTTATCGCGGATGAACTGCTCGTGTTCGACCGCGTGGCGCAGACCATCACCATTTTGGTCAACGCGGTGCTGGACGGAAAAACCAGCGCGGCCGATGCGTACGAGGACGCTGTGGCGGAAGTGGAGCGGCTGGTCTCGCTGCTGGAACAGCCCAGCCAACATGCGCCGGTGACGTTGCCAGTGGAGGTGCCGCCGATGCCGTTTGTGAGCAATACGCCAAAGGAAAAGTTTCTGGCAAACGTGCTCAAGGCGAAGGAATACATTCGCGCGGGCGACGTCATTCAGGTCGTCGGTTCGCAACGATTCAGCACGCCGGTGACGGCCGCGCCGCTGGACATCTATCGCGCCGCGCGCTCCATCAATCCCTCGCCATACATGTTTTTGCTGGAGCTGCAAGGGTTCGCGCTCGTCGGCGCTTCGCCGGAAATCCATGTGCGCTGCGAGGACCGGCACGTGGAGATTCGGCCCATCGCCGGCACGCGTCGTCGCGGCAAGACGGCGCAGGAAGATGCGGCGCTCGAAACTGAATTGTTGGCCGACCCGAAGGAGCGCGCGGAGCACGTGATGCTGGTGGACCTCGCGCGCAACGACCTCGGCCGCGTGTGCGATTACGGCAGTGTGCAGGTGAAAGATTTGATGATCGTCGAGCGGTACAGTCACGTGATGCACATCGTGTCGGAAGTGGAAGGGCGGCTCGCCGCGGCGCACACGCCGTATGATTTGATGCGCGCCACATTTCCTGCCGGCACACTCAGCGGCGCACCGAAAATCCGTGCGATGCAGATCATCGCTGAGCTGGAGCAGACCGCGCGCGGGCCGTACGGCGGTTGCGTGGGCTACTTCAGTTTTAACGGCAACCTCGATTGTTGCATCACCATCCGCACCGCGCTCATCAAGGACGGCTACGCCCACGTGCAAGCGGGCGGCGGTTGGGTGAATGACTCGGACCCGGAATCGGAATTTCAAGAGACGGTGAACAAGAGCAAGGCGATGCTCAAGGCCGTGGCGCTGGCGGAACACGCGTTGCGCACGCGTTAAGCCACCCAACTTCACAGTTGCGTCAGTGATGTTAGAGAAGGTAAGCTCCGCGCCCTTTCGCTATGGGAATCGAACGCTCATTAATTTTGCTCAAGCCCGACTGCATGGAACGCGGGCACGCCGGAAACGTCATCGCGCGCTTTGAACAGGCGGGCTTCACGCTGCGCGCCACCAAGATGCTGCAACTGACCGACGCGCTGTTGGCCGAGCATTACGCGCATCTCACCAGCAAGCCGTTCTATCCGGAGATCGTGGCGTTCATGAAGTCGCGCCCCGTCATCGCGCTGGTGTTGGAGGGCGAGAACGCCATCGCGCGCATCCGTGATTTGCTCGGCCCGACCGATTCCAAGAAAGCAGCGAAGGGCACCTTGCGCGGCGATTTCGGACAGGAAAGCATGCGCAACGTCTGCCACGCCTCTGACTCAGTGGAGAACGCGGCCGCCGAGGTCAAACGCTTCTTCCCCGCCACCGAGGTGTTTTAGCGCAGGCGGCTGGCCCTCTCAGCCTTCAACCCCGGCCTATCGCCGCTTCTTCAAGTCCTGCGCCATGTTGCGCAGTGCCTGCCGGTCGCGCGCCTTCTCCGCCACCAACGACCCGCGGATGACGCCGCCTGAATCAATCCCGAACACCGTCGGGGACGACGCGTCCTTGTACGGGTCCACGAGGCTCTCGGCTTTGCCGGTGTAAAACCGGATGCCCTGCGCCTCCACCGCGCTGCGCAGCGCGGACGTATCTTCGTGCTTGCTGATGGCAAGAATGAGCAACTCGGCCGGCGGGATTTCGCTCTGCAATTCCTTGAGATGCTTGATGAGGTCGGCACTGGTCGCCGACTCCGTGTTGATGAAAGCCACGAGCACGGGGCGCACCCCCTTTTGCTGGCTGAGCGTGATGTCGCGGTCGTGATTGACGGGCAACAGGCGCAGGTCGGGCGCGGGTTGGTTGCGATAATCTTCGTTGAGCAGCGTGTCAATCCCGCCACGGTGCCCGCCCAAAAGGTCATCGGCCATCTTGAAGGCTTTCCCGTAGATGCCTTTTTCGCCGAACACATTCTCGGCTTGTTTGCCAATCTCCTCCACTTCTTGGCCCATCATTTTCCACTCGGTGTACTTGTTGTAGCCAGCGAGGAAGAGGCCCAGAAAAGCGATGCAGGAAAAGACCGTGCCTGCGCTGGCGGTGATGCGCGGCGGGCCGTCCAATCGCAGACTGATCACGCCCAAGATGATGCCGACCAACCCCAGCAGGCCCGAGAGCGTGCCCGCGCCGGAGCTGAGGTTGAGCCAGAGTTTTTGCTGCGCCCGCTGCAAGGGTTTCTTGGTGACATCAGCAATGGCCATCTCGATGGCGCCGCCACCGGCAGCATTGGTGACGCCCGACGCAGCGGCACCGGAGCCGGGCGGATGTTGGTAGAGCCAGAACAGTGCGACGGAACCGGCAAGCAGCAGGCAGCCAAAGATTCCCAAGAGCAGACTGGTGAAGGCGCGCCCCGAACTTTTGGGCCCACCTGCGGTGGGCATGCCGGCTGCAGGCGTGTGCGGGGGGACGGTTGCCTCGTTCATTTTCGTGCTGGCTACGTGGGATTATTGGCCCGGCCACAGCCGGTTTGGCCAGCCCGAAGGAACCTAGCACGCGCACCCGCCAAATGCCACGGCCGAAAATTCTTGCGCGCCGCAGCATCAGCCGGAAGGCTGCGGTGGATGCGCACGGCGATTTATCCCGGCAGTTTTGACCCGTTGACCAATGGTCATCTGGATGTCATCGAGCGCGCGGCCAAGCTCTTTGACCGCGTCATCGTGGCGGTGGCGCATAACGAAGAGAAAAAGGCGCTCTTCACCGTGGCGCAGCGGCTAGCGCTGATGCAGCACTCGCTGCGCGGCATGAAAACCGTTCGGGCTACGGCGTTTGAAGGGTTGCTGGTGGACTTTGCCTGCAAGCAAAAGGCCTGTGCCATCATCCGCGGTCTGCGTGCCGTATCGGATTTTGAGTTTGAATTTCAGATGGCTTTGATGAACCGTAGATTAGAGGGGCGAATCGAAACCATCTTCATGATGCCGCGCGACACCTACACCTTTGTCAGCTCCCGTTTGGTGAAAGAGATTGCCAAGCTGGGCGGCGATGTGCGGGCCTTTGTGCCGGCGCACGTGAATGTGGCCCTCGCCAAACAACTACGGGCGCGGCGCGATTAGTCGGCCAAAGGAGGTCACCATGATATTCACCGTACAATTGGCTGAACTGGATGCCGGCAGCCTGGCGCTGACCGGCGAGGTGCCGCTGGCGGAGTTGGATGTGGAGCTGCACGACGAACTGATGCACGTGACGCATCCGTTGATTTACGACATCACCGTCACACTGGCGAACGAGTTCTTGACGGCGGAAGGCCGGCTGGCCACCACCATCGACTGTGAGTGCTCCCGCTGCCTCAAACCCTTTGAGCACTCGCTGGTGCTGGAGGATTGGCGGCTGGAACTGCCGTTGACGGGCGAGGAGGCCCCCCCCATCAAAGATGATGCCGTGGACTTGACGCCGTGGGTGCGCGAGGATATTTTCCTCGCCCTTCCGCAGCATCCGCTGTGTGTTTCGGGATGTCCCGGGTTACCCAACCCGGAGTCATCGCCAACCGAAACCGCATCGGAAGCAGAGCCGGCGCCCTCCATTTGGGCGGCGTTGGACTCACGGAAGACGCATTAAAGGACACCATGCCGACACCGAAACGTAAAGTGACGCGCAGCCGCAGGCGCAAGCGTCAAGCCTCCAACAGTGTGCTGAGCGTGCCTCAAGTGAGCACGTGCCCGCAATGCGGCCAAGCACCGTTCGCCACGCATCACGCGTGCCCGCAGTGCGGCTTTTACAAAGGCCGCCAAGTGATCACCGTCAAGGCGCGCCGCTAGCGCGGGGTCATCAAGGCCCGTGCCCGGGCTGGGCATCGGCTGCGGGATTCCATGATCGCTTCCCTGCCCCACGGCTGTTTCATCGCCGGCATCGGCGCGTACGTGCCCTCGCGCGTATTGACCAATGCCGAGCTGGAAAAACTGGTCGACACCAGCGACGACTGGATCACCTCGCGCACGGGCATCAAGGAACGGCGCATGGCGGCGGACGACGAATTCACCAGCGACCTCGCTGCCAAGGCCGCGACAGCCGCACTGGCCGATGCGGGGATCGCTGCGGCAGAGGTGGACTTGATCATCGTCGCCACCATCACGCCAGACATGCCTTTCCCGGCCACGGCATGTTTGGTGCAGCAGAAAATCGGTGCCACCCGCGCTGCCGCGTTTGATTTGGAAGCCGCCTGCACGGGCTTCATCTACGCGCTGGAGGTGGCGCGGCAATTCATCCACAGCGGCACCTACCAGACCGTGCTCATCATCGGCGCGGAAAAACTTTCCTCCATCATCGATTGGGAAGACCGCAACACCTGCGTGCTCTTTGGCGACGGCGCGGGGGCGGCGGTGCTGCGGCGTTGCCCGGTGGGACGCGGGGTGCGCGCCGTGCGACTGGGCAGCGACGGCACCAAGGCGGACATCCTTTCCATGCCCGGCGGCGGCAGTCGTTGTCCGGCGACGGAGCAATCGGTGAAGAGCCGCGCGCATTATCTGCGCATGGAAGGCAAAGAGGTTTTCAAGAGCGCCGTGGGCGCGATGTGCACCGCTGCGCGCGAGGTGATGGCGATTGCGCAGGTGGAGATGAGCGGCATCCGCTGCGTCATCCCGCATCAAGCCAACCGTCGCATCATTGATGCGGTGGGCGAACGGTTGGGCGTGGCGCCCGATCAAGTCTTTGTGAACCTGCACAAGTACGGCAACACCTCGGCGGCATCGGTGGCGGTGGCGTTGCAGGAAGCCGTATCCTCCGGACGCGTGCAGCGCGGGGATTTGGTGCTCATCGTCGCCTTCGGCGCGGGACTGACTTGGGGCGCAGCGGTGTTGGAATGGTGACATCGCAGCGCGAGAAAGGAACTGGCGTTTTATCCGCGCCTCCACTAGGTTTTGGCAAATATGGAGCCACAGCACGGCAACTCGGAGCCGGCCACCGAAGAGTACGCCCAAGACGTTCAGCCCGGCCAGGAAGGGCAGTACGAGGAATATGCGCAGCCCGCCGAGGGTGATCCTTACGCGCAGCCGGTCGAAGGTCAGCAGCAATACGAGGAGGAGATTTTCATCGCGCCGCCCACTGCGGAGTACGCGACTGAAGAACAGCCCGCAGCCGAAGCGGCAACTGAATATGCGCAGCCCGAAGAGCTCGCGGCCTATGAAGCGCCTGCCGAGGAATATGTCCCCGAGCCGGAACCGGTGCCTGAAGAGCCCGTCGTTGAGAAGCATCCCAGCCTGAAATATCCCGCTGGGCTTGCTGAGAAGGGCGATACCAAACCGGACATCCGCATCGAAGATGAGGACATGCGGCTGTGGGACGAAATTTTGCAGGATGCGGAATTCACCCAGTGCGCCGACTTGCACATCAAAGAGGATCACCCCATCCACTTCCGCATGAGCCGCGGCCTGCGCGATCGCGCGTTTCCCATCCCCACACGGCGGTGGATCGAGAAGATCATTTTCCACATGTGCCCGGAAGTGTTCGTGGAAGATTTCAAGAAGGACCGCGAGGTGGACTTCTCGTACTACAACCCGAAGTTCGGGCGGTACCGCGTGAACGTCTTCTCGCAGGTTGGCAAGTGGGCGATGGCCATCCGCTACATCAAGAGCAACCTGCCCTCCATCGAAAAGCTCGGCATCAATCCCATCTGCCTGAAGTTGGCGGAGGCCGATCGCGGCATCACACTCTTGGCGGGCATCACCGGCTCGGGCAAGTCCACGACGATGGCGGCGATGGTACTGCATCTCAACCGCAATTTCCGCAAACACATCGTCACCATCGAGGACCCCGTCGAGATGGTGTTCGTGGACCAGGAGTGCGTCATTGAACAGCGCGAGGTGGGCTTGGACACACTGAGCTTCCAACGCGCGCTCAAGAGCGCTCTGCGACAAGATCCGGACATGGTGCTGGTGGGCGAGATGCGCGACGCCATCTCCATCGGTGCCGCCATGCGCGCAGCGGACACGGGCGCGATGGTGCTCTCCACCGTCCACACGCGCACGGCTGCGTCGGTGCCCGGTCGTTTGCTCGACTTTTTCCCGCCGGAAGAACGCGAGATGCAGCGCAAGAAATACGCCGAGGTCATCGTCGGCGCCATCGCCCAGCGCATGTGCCCCAAGATCGGCGGCGGCATGATCCCCGCGCAGGAGATTATGATCGGCTCGCCGTTGGTGCGGCAGAAAATTTTTGACGGCGAACTCAACAAGCTGCCCGCGTGCATCGATGCCAGCCTCGACGATGGCATGATCAGCTTCAACCGGTGCATGTACAATCTGGTGAACGACGGCATCATCACGAAGGAAACCGCGTACGAAAAGTGCACCAACAAACAGCAGTTGGAGATGTGGTTCCAAGGCATCCAGATCAGCAGCGGCATTGTCTAACACCCGCGCGCAATTTGCGCCGCAACTGCCTTTGCGCTTGACCCCGCGCTCCGTTCCAGATTAAGTCCCTCGCTTCAAGGGGGAGTAATCTATTGGGAAGGGGGTGGTATTCGTGACGACGTACCTGGCCAAACAGGACATGGTTTACAAAGATCCCAGCACAGGCATGGTGCTTTCCATTTTGGAGGAATTGGAAACACCGGGGACCGACTACGTAAACATCCAACTACACGACGACGAAGGCTGGAAGCTCGACGTGTATGAAAATGGTTGCGTGGAATTCTACAACGGCATCGAAGCTCGGCGCATCCTCAAAAAGCATGTCTCGCATGAGGAGATTATCCGAATGTGGCGGCTGATGCAGGATGGGGACCGTAATCAAATCAAGAAGCTGATGCGCGCAAAAGCCGCAGCGGCGATGTGACGCCAACTCAGCCTTTGGCCTCAAGCATCCGCACCACCATCGCGGCGGTGCGCTGAGTCGCGCCTTGGTTCCGTCGCACGACGGCCAAGGCGCGCTCTCCTAAATCCGCGCAGCGCGCCCGATCATCCAACAGCGCAGCCAGCGCGGATTCCAATGCCGCCTCGTCCGCCACTTTGACCACCGCATTGGCATTCTCGAATGCCTGCACCACCGCGCGGAAATTCTGCATGTGCGGCCCAAACACTACCGGCTTGCCCAGCGCCGCTGGCTCGATGGGATTCTGCCCGCCCTGCGCGCACAGACTTTTGCCCACGAACACCACCGTGGCTGCCTCGTAAAACAACCGCAGCTCGCCGGTGCTGTCCACCAACAGACACTCAATGCGTTCCTGCGGCGGATGGGCGTTCTCCGCCGCCGACCGCAGCAGCACGCGCACGCCCATCGCGCGCAACCGTTCCTCGATGGCGCGCGCGCGTTCAAAGTGGCGCGGCACCAAGACCAGAAATAAATCCGGGCGCGTCCGGCGCAGTCGCACGGTGATGGACGCCAACATTTCCTCCTCGCCTTCGTGTGTGCTGCCCGCGACCAGCACGGGTGCGCCTTCGCGCACGCCCAATCGCCGCAGCAGCGGCGTCACGTCCAGCGTCTGCTGCAGGGGCGCAATCGCGCCGTCAAACTTGAGGTTGCCCGTCACGGCAATCGCTTCGGGACGACACCCCAAGGCCCGCAACTTTTCCGCGTCGCTTTCATTTTGCGCCCCGACGCAGCGCAGACTTTGGAAGATTTTCCGAAACAACGCCCCGAATCGCTGGTAGCCGCGCCACGAACGGTCAGACAACCGCGCGTTGACGAGCGCCACAGGAACGCCACGTGCTTGCGCCTGCCAAAAAAAGTTTGGCCAGATCTCCGCCTCCACCAGCACCACCGCGCTGGGATTGAGCGCCCGCCACGTCGCCCGCACGCAGGGCAACAGGTCCACCGGATAATATATCGTGTGCACATCCGCCGGCAGGCGCTTGCGCAATTCGGCCATGCCCGTGGTGGTGGTGGCTGATGCCAACAATTCCCAGCCCGGCAACTGCGGGCGCAGTGCCTCCACCAATTGGGCGCAGAGATTGGCCTCGCCCACGCTCACGGCATGCAGCCACAGCACGCGCTTGCCCGCGAGCGCCTGTTTGAGCGCGACAGAATGACAACCGAACCGCTGGGAAAATCCAACCCGCCAATCACCGCGCCGCCACAGTTTCCAGAAGTAATATGGCGCGCTCAGCAGAAAGAAGACGGGGAACAGGATGTTGTAAACCAACCGCATGGGCGCGCAGGGTTCTGCCACAAATCATCGGAGCGGTCGAACCATTCCGCCCGATTCAACCTCAAAAAAAGACCCAGGTGACGAGGAGGAAGATCGGGATCAGCACGGCGAACGACCACGCCATGTAACCCAGAAAACTCGGCATGCGCACGCCGCGCTCTTCGGCGATGGACTTCACCATAAAGTTTGGCGCGTTGCCGATGTAGGTGTTGGCACCCATAAACACCGCGCCAAGACTGATGGCCATGAGCGTGCGCGGGAACACTTCCATCAACTTCTGCGCGTCGCCGCCGGCGGTGTTGAAGAACACCAGATAGGTCGGCGCGTTGTCGAGGAAGCTGGAGAGCACGCCTGTGAGCCAGAAATAGGCGGCGTTGTTGGGGTGCCCATCCGGCCCGGTGACCATCTTGGTCACACCGGCAAACGCCCCGTGCTCGCCCGCGCGCAACATGGCAATGACGGGGATGATGGTGACGAAGATGCCGGCAAAAAGTTTGGCCACTTCAAGAATCGGCCCCCAAGAAAACGCGTTGGCCTCGCGGCACGATGCCGGCGTGAGTTTGAGGGACAGGGCGGCCAACCCGATGAGCAGGAGGTCGCGCGCCAATCCCTGCAGTTCGACTTGCGTGCCCAACACCATCCAGTGCGTGCCGGGCTTCCAGAGGCCGCTCATCAGCACGACGGCAACAACGCCGACAAGCAGGAGCAGATTGATGCCGCCTTCGATGGCGAGGGACTGCGAGGCAGCGGCAGGATGGATTTCGCGGTGAGGTTCCTTGCGGTAAAAATGGGAATCCACCGCCCAGAAAATTCCCAGCACCAATCCCGCCGTCATCAACATCGGCAACAGCAGATGGGTGGTGGGCCAGAAAAATGAGACGCCCTTGAGGAAGCCCAAGAACAGTGGCGGGTCGCCCAGCGGCGACAGTGCCCCGCCGATGTTCGCGACGAGGAAGATGAAAAAGATGAGGACATGCGCGTTATGCGGCCGCGCGGCATTGGCGCGGATGACCGTCCGCACCAGCAGCATCGCCGCGCCTGTCGTGCCCGCGATGCTGGCGATGCCTGTGCCGATCGCCAAGAGCAGCGTGTTGGTGGCGGGGTTGCCCCGCAAATCGCCGCGCAGATAAACACCTCCGGCGATCACGAACAGCGCCCCGATGAGAATCAGAAACGGGAGATACTCCGCAAGCGTGGCGTGCGCCAACTGCGCCGCGGTTCCTTCCATCCCGTGAAGGAGGGAACTGGGCAGGAGATACGCCAGCGCCCAGCCGGCCGTCACTTTGCCAAAATGATGATGCCAGAATTGCGGCGCGGCCAATGGCAGGATCGCCATCGAGAGGAGTAAGCCGACGAAAGGCACGCACCACAGCGCGCCCAGTTTTGCTCCGGGAAGATTTGCGGACGCCGTGCTGGCAGGCGCGGCTGATTCTGCGGCGGCCAGCACGGCAATCATTCCCAAAAGGGAAAACAGGATGATCCCACGTCTATACATGAAACGACACGCGCGGCGCGGCTGATTTGCACACCTCCAAACTGAGATATTTGTTTACCGGAGGCGGCACGGCGCGTCAAACGCAATGGCCACTAGCCGCTAAAAAGAGCACGCTGGTTTTTCAGTTGCCGCGCGCTTGGGTTTTGTAGAGAGTGCCGCCCCATTTCGAATGTCAGAAGCCGTAAGCAGATCAATGCAGATGGTGCCGTGCGATAAATGTCGCACGCCCAATTTCGTTCCCCAAAACCTGGCCAAGTTCCAGCCGGTGCCCTGCACGGAGTGCCGCCACCCGGTCATCGCGCCGGTAAAGCTGCGGCAATTTGAGCTACGCTCGGTCATCGGTTCGGGCGGCATGGCGATGGTGTTTCGAGCTTGGGACACAGTGCTCGAACGCGAAGTGGCGGTGAAGATGATGTCCGCGAACATCGCCGCGCAACCCGGCGCGTTGGCCGCTTTCTATCGCGAGGCGCGCTTCCAAGCGGCGCTCAATCACACCAACATCATCCACATCTACAATTACGATGAGGATCAGGGGCGCAAATATCTGGTGATGGAAGTGGCCGATCAAGGCGACTTGGATAATCGCATCGAAACGCAAGGTCGCGTGGACGAACTCTACGTGCTGGACGTGGGCATTCAGATTGCCTCCGCGCTGGATGTCGTGAGGCAAAAAGACCTGATGCATCTGGACATCAAGCCCAGCAACATTCTCTACAACGTTGACGGTGTGCCCAAGCTGACGGACTTTGGCATCGCCAAAAAAGTCGGCGCCAAACGCGACGACGCCGAGGGACTCATGGGCACGCCTTTTTACATCGCGCCCGAACGCGTCTCGGAAGGATGGCAAGACTGGCGCTCGGACTTGTACAGCTTGGCCGCCACGTTATATCACGCGGCCACCGGCGAGGTGCCCTTCGACGCGCCCAGTGCTGAAGAAACCGTCTGGGCACACGTGAATGGCACGTTGATACCGCCTAATAAAAAGGTGAAAGACATCACCAAGGACACCAGCCAAACGATCTGCAAGGCGATGGAGAAAAATCCGGACAACCGCTACAAGTCCTACGACGATTTCCGGATGGAGTTGGAGGCCTCGCGCAGCCGACTGCTCGTGCAGCGCTTCAAACGTTAGCGCCAGCCCAGCCGCCGCAGCGCGGTTTTCACAATCCACCCCGACTGCTCCAGCGCCGCTCGCGCTTGTGTCGCGTCCGCTCGCGCCAGTTCACAGACGATGCGCACTGCACGGTCGCGCAGCTTTCCGTTCTTCGGATTCAAGTCCACCATCAGATTGCCCGCCACTTTTCCCAGCTGCACCATCGCCAGCGTGGTGAGGATGTTCAACACCAGCTTGGTCGCCGTGCCGGCCTTCAACCGCGTGGATCCCGTGAGAATCTCCGGACCAATTTGCGGCGCGATGATCACTCGCGGCACGCCTGCACGACGCTTCACACTCGCGTCGAAGCACAGCAACGCCGTGTGCACGCCCGCCTGCGCCGCCGCATGCAGCGCCCCCCAAACAAACGGGGTGCGTCCACTGGCGGCAATGCCCAACACGACATCGGCCTTGCACACTCCACGCAGTCGCACCGCCACCGCACCGGCTGCGCTGTCATCCTCGGCACCTTCCACAGCGCGAAACACCGCCGACGGCCCACCGGCAATGATGCCCTGCACTTGTTCCGGAGCCGTGCGGAAGGTCGGCGGACATTCGCTGGCATCTAAAACACCCAGCCGACCACTGGTGCCTGCGCCGACATAAAAGAGCCGCCCGCCTTGGCGCAACGCGCGGCTCACGGCCGTGATCAGCGCTGCCAATTTCCGGCGCTCCGCCCAGATGGCAGCGGGCACGTTGCGATCTTCATCCAGCATCAACTTCATCGCCGCACTGACACTCATGCGATCCAGCCGCCGTGATTTGGGATTCCGAAGCTCTGTCTGTGGTAACGTCTGCGCCGGCATCGGGCCATCCTCATTGAGTGGCACCGCGTCCACAGCGCCCACCTGTTGACTGCTGGCGATGCAACTGCGCGCCATGATGGCTGCACCGACTGCGCCTTCCTTGCGGCACACCCGCACCACAGACGCGGGCCGGCACTGGCGAATCTCGCTGGCCACACGCCGTGCAAACGCGGGTTGATTTGTGAACACGCCTCCTGCAAAGAGAAATTCCGCAGCCCCCGTCGCGCCTGCCAGCTTGTCGGCGCAGGCGCAGGCGTCCTTGGATAACGCGGCTGCGGCCCCATCCAAAACATCCAGCGCGATGCGGTCGCGCTGCCGTGCCGCAGCGAAGACTTCGATGGCCAGTGCAGCCACGGTTTCCTTTGTGGCTTGTCGCGCCCAGTCAATCCAATCCTCCGGCGCATTGCAGTGCGTGGCGGCAAGCAGACGCTGACCCAGCACAGACCACGTGCCGTCGCGATCAAGGTAATACACCGCCGCTTTGAGGGCGCGCAGTCCCAGTTCGTAACCGCTGCCTTTATCACCTAGCAGATGGCCCCAACCGCCCAGCTTGGTCACGCGACCATCACGCGCGCGACCAAAGCAGCACGAGCCGGTTCCGCTCAAAACAAGGATGGACGCGTCCGCCGTGTGGTTTGGATTTTCGTTGGCGGCCAGCGCGATTTCCAAATCATGCGTCACGGCAAAGCCCACACCGCGCCAGACACGCGCGCAAAGCTGGCGCAAACGGGAGCGATCTTTTTCCGTGCGCGCCCCGGCCATCCCCAATCCCACCGCATCGGGTTTTGGGAAGGCCGCAGCGATGTGTTGCAGGAGCCGCCGCAACTGGGCGTCGTCGAGCAACCGCACGTTGCCCGGCCCGAACTCGGCACGGCGAACGACGCGACCACGCGCATCGAGCATCACCGCCACGGTGCGCGTACCGCCGCCTTCGATTCCCAAGGTGAACGGCCGAAGAAAATGCTGCGCCATCGCGCGGAGTATTTGCCGCGGGCAAATCTGTTGGCAAGGTCAATGGACTTGTCTTCCCGCGAGCTTGGTTTATCTCTTGGCCGTGACCGCGACTGAACAATCATTGCTGGCGACATTGCTCGACTTGGAGTCGGCGGTAGCGCGGATGAACACGGCGGCCCCGAAGCCGGACTTGATGCTGATTTTCAGCCAACTGGATTTGCTGACGGCGCAACTGCCCAAGTCCGCCGCGCCGGATCTGCTGCATTATCTGCACAAGAAAAGCTATCAGAAGGCCCGTCTGTTTTTGCAGGGGCGCGACGCAGAAAACCAAGCCGGTGCCTGCGCGCCGCGTTAGCGGTTGACGGCAACCCGCCGGCCGCCTGCTTCACATGATCACCGACACGATTGCCGCCATTGCCACGCCGCTGGGTGAAGGGGGCATGGCGATTGTGCGCTTGTCGGGGCCGCAGGCATTGGACATCGCTGGCCGTTGCTTCCAACCTGTCGGCCCTTCTTCCCAATGTCCAGCCAATGCCCCCACGCACACGCTGCACTACGGGCGCATCGTCAGCGAAGGCCGCAACATTGACGAGGTGCTGCTGGCCGTCTTGCGCGCGCCGCGCACGTACACGCGCGAGGACACAGTGGAGATCACCTGCCACGGCGGCGTGCTGGCTTCCAAGGCGGTGTTAGACACCGTGCTGGGTGCCGGTGCCCGCCTCGCGGGGCCGGGCGAATTCACCCTGCGCGCTTTTCTTAGCGGGCGTATTGATCTGGCGCAGGCCGAGGCGGTGGCGGATCTCATCCACGCGCGCACGCACCTCGCGTTGGCAGCGGCCAATGAGCAGCTCGCCGGCAAACTGTCTCAGCGCATCAATCGACTGCGCGACGAGTTGATGCGGCATCTGGCGCATGTGGAAGCGCACATTGATTTTCCCGACGAAGACATCGCGCCACACACCACCGAGCAGATCCAGTCCGGACTGCGCGCGGCAGTGACATTGACGGACACCCTGCTGGCCTGCGCCAACGAAGGGCAGATTTTGAGGCGGGGCATCCGCGTGGCCATCATCGGTCGGCCCAACGCGGGCAAGTCCAGTCTCCTCAATCATCTGTTGGGGCACGACCGCGCCATCGTCACGCCCATCGCCGGCACCACGCGCGATACCATCGAGGAGACCGCCGACATCCGCGGCATCCCCGTCGTGCTGGTGGACACGGCGGGACTGCGCGACACGGTGGACACAATCGAGTCTGAAGGTGTCCGCCGCAGCCACGCCAGTGCTGCCGCTGCGGAATTGATTTTGCACGTGCTCGACGCCAGCCAACCGTTGACCGCTGAGGACAGCCAGCACTTGGAGCAGTTCGCGGACAAGAAGCGCATCATCGTCCGCAACAAAATGGATCAGCCTTTCGCTGGGCACACCGCGCCACAGATGAACGGTGCAGCGGTGGGCACGTGCTGTCTGGACGGGCGCGGCATCGAGGAATTGAAGGACGCAATCAAAGCGGCGGTGTGGTCCGGTGACATCGGCGCGGACATGCTGCCGGCGATGATCAATGCGCGCCATCAGGATGCGCTGCGTCGTACTCGCGAAGCCGCAGCTCATGCGTTGCACGCGCTGGAACACGGCGAGCCGCTGGAGATTGCCGCCATGGAATTGCGGCTGGCGGCACAGGCTGTGGGGGAAATCGTGGGAAAGACTTCCACGGAAGATCTGCTGGACTCCATCTTCAGCCAATTCTGCATCGGCAAATGATGACCCTCGAAGAAGCGCGCGAGCGAATGCTGCAGCAGATTGCCCCGTTGGGTGTCGAGCAAGTGGCGTTGGCACAATGCGCCGGGCGCGTGCTCGCGGAGGATTTCACTGCCCGGATTGACCTGCCGCCTTTCGACAACTCCGCGATGGATGGTTACGCCCTGCGCGCCGAGGATGTCCGCAGCGCGACCCCAGAAAATCCTGTCGCCATAAATCAGATTGGCGAAACGCCTGCGGGCGGGACGTTTTCCGAGATGGTCGAGGCTGGCCAATGCGTGCGCGTGTTCACCGGATCGCCATTGCCAGCGGGCGCCGATGCCGTGGTCATGCAGGAGGACACGCGTGCTGATGGCCAAGTGATTCACGTGCTCGATGCAACCAAGCCGTGGGAGAACATTCGCCTGCGCGGCGAAGACATCCGCAGCGGCGGCAAGATTCTCTGCGCGGGCAACCGCCTCGGCGCTGGGCACCTGGGATTGCTCGCCTCGCAAGGTGCCGGAAGCATCACCGCTTTTCGCAGCCCGCTTGTTGGGGTGATCGCCACGGGCAATGAATTGCGCGAGGCAGGCGCACCGTTGACTGGCGGCGAGATTTACGAGAGCAACCGCGTCATGCTCTCGGCACTGCTCCGCAACGATGGCCTGCGCGCGACCGTTTTCCCGATTGTCGCCGACACCATGGACGCCACGTGCGCCGCCTTGAAGCTGGCCTTTGCCCAATGCGACGCGGTCATCACCGCAGGCGGCGCCTCGGTGGGCACTCATGATTTGGTGAAGCAAGCCTTCGAATCGCTGGGCGGCCACTTACATTTTTGGAAGGTCGCCATCAAACCCGGCAAGCCCTTCCTCTTCGGTCAACTCGCGGGCAAATCGCTATTCGGTCTGCCCGGCAATCCCGTGTCAGCGTTGGTGACCCATCTCATGCTGGTGCGACCTGCGCTGATGAGGATGCAGGGGGCCACGGAGCTGCTCCTGCCCACGCATCCCGCTGTGCTGGGCGAACCGCTGGGCAATCGCGGGGATCGCCGCCATTTCATGCGGGTTTGGGTGGACCATCAAGGCGCTGTAAAACCTTCAGGCATGCAGGCTTCCCATGCGCTGGGAGCCTTGGCCCAGGCCAATGGCTTGGTGGATGTCCCGCCGCACACGACATGGCCGGCGGGGACACCCGTCGCCGTGCATCGCTGGCAAATCTGACAAAGTCATATCATCAAATCCAGATATGTGAATTTGACTTGTCAGCCACGGGAGCGACCTTACTGTCCTCTGGTGCTGGGCGCTTGGCCCGGCCGCAAACCTAAAATACGAACGACAACATGAGTGCAGTCATCAGAACGCAGACCTTGGGCTATCCCCGCATCGGGCAGCAGCGGGAACTGAAAAAAGCAACCGAGGCCTATTGGAAAGGCGAAACCAAAGTGGATGCGTTGCTCGCCGCTGGGCGCGATCTGCGCCGCCAGAACTGGCTGCAACAACGCGACGCCGGCATTGATCTGGTGCCCGTGAACGATTTCAGCTTTTACGATCAGGTGCTGGACATGAGCTGTCTCTTGGGCGTCGTGCCGGCCCGTTTCCACTGGGATGGCGGCGACGTGCCGCTGGACACCTATTTCCAGATTGCGCGCGGCATCGCGGAGAAGGACGCCGACTGCTGCGGCGCGTCCTTGGCGAGCGAGATGACCAAGTGGTTTGACACCAACTACCATTACATCGTGCCGGAATTCACGGCCGCCACCACGTTCAAACTGTCCTCGACCAAGGTGTTTGATGAGTTTGCAGAGGCCAAGGCGCTGGGAGTGAATCCGAAGCCGGTGCTGATCGGGCCGGTGACTTATCTGTGGCTGGGCAAGGTGATGGACAATTCCGGCATGGATCGTTTCAAGCTGATTGACCAACTTCTGCCGGTGTATTGCGAGCTGTTGCAGAAGCTCGCAGCGGCGGGCGCGGAGTGGATACAGATTGACGAGCCGGCGCTCGTGATGGATTTGGCGCCTGAACAAGTGGCGCTGTACGACAAAGTCTATGCCCAGATCCGCGCGGCGGCAGGCAAATCCAAATTGATCGTCGCCACTTATTTCGGCGATCTGCGCGGCAACCTTTCCACGTTGATGCGCCTGCCAGTGGACGTGGTGCATGTGGATGTCGTGCGCGTTCCGCAGTCGCTGGATGCGGTGGTGGAAGCCCTGCCGCAGGATAAGATTCTTTCGCTTGGCGTTGTGGATGGCCGCAACATTTGGCGGACGGATTTTGAGCGTGCGCTCAATCAACTGCGCACGGCGCAGAAGAAAACTGGCGCCGACCGCCTGTGGGTTGCGCCGTCCTGCTCGCTCATCCACACGCCCGTCACGCTGCGCAACGAAGGCAAGCTGGACGCGGAATTGAAAGGCTGGCTCGCTTTCGCCGAGGAGAAACTGGCGGAGGTCGTGATCTTGGCGAAGACGCTTGCCGGTCAAGACACGCAGGCGGCGTTGGCATCCAACGCGACGGCGCAGGCTTCGCGCCGCACGAGTCCGCGCATCCACAGTCCGGCGGTGAAGGAACGCTGCGGCGGTGTCAAACCCGATGATCTGAACCGGCGTTCGCCCTTCAATCAGCGCGCCGACAAGCAGCAGCAGACGTACAAGCTGCCGGCATTCCCGACCACGACCATCGGTTCGTTCCCGCAAACAAAGGACGTGCGCAGCAAACGCGCGCAGTTCAAAGCGGGCACGCTTTCCGCAACGGATTACGATGCGTTCATCGAGACGGCCACGGCCGACGCGGTGAAGCGGCAGGAGGCGTGGGACATTGACGTGCTGGTGCACGGCGAGTTTGAGCGCAACGACATGGTGGAATATTTTGGCGAACAACTCAGCGGCTTCGCCTTCACCGCCAATGGCTGGGTGCAAAGCTACGGCAGCCGTTATGTGAAGCCGCCGTTCATCTTCGGCGACGTGTCGCGGCCCGCGCCGATGACGGTGCGCTGGAGCCGCTACGCGCAATCGCTCACGCGCCGGCCGATGAAGGGCATGCTCACCGGCCCGGTCACCATTTTGCAATGGAGCTTTGTACGCGATGATCAACCGCGCTCGACCACTTGCATGCAGATCGCGCTGGCGTTGCGCGATGAGGTGCGCGACCTCGAGAGTGGCGGCATCGGCATCATCCAGATTGATGAGCCGGCCATCCGCGAGGGATTGCCGTTGCGCCGCGGGGACTGGGTTGCCTATCTGCGCTGGTCCGTGGATGCGTTCCGTCTCTCCAGTTGCGGTGTGCGCGATGAGACGCAAATCCACACGCACATGTGCTACTCCGAATTCAACGACATCATCGTGGCCATTGCTGAGATGGATGCCGATGTCATCTCCATCGAGACCAGCCGCTCGAAGATGGATTTGCTCGACGCGTTCGTCGGCTTCAAATATCCCAATCAAATCGGGCCGGGCGTGTACGACATCCACTCCCCGCGCGTGCCCACGAAGGACGAGATGGTGAGCCTGTTGCACAAGGCTGCGGCGCTCCTGCCGCCGCGCAACTTGTGGGTGAACCCGGATTGCGGTCTGAAAACGCGCCAGTGGGCAGAGGTGGAACCAGCCTTGGTGAACATGGTGGCCGCCGCAAAAGAACTGCGGCACTAAACCAAATCTTTCGCCACACGGCGGCCGCACACGCGGCCGCCTTTTTTATTTGCCGGCCGCGGCTGGGAAAATCAGACGCCCACCTGCGCGGCGATGACGCCTGAAATCTTTTGGCTCCACGCCAGCAACATTGCGGCGTCAGGCCCTTCCAACAACAATCGCGCCTTGGGTTCGGTGCCGGAGTAGCGCAGCAACAACCGTCCGCCGCTCGCCGCCAGCTCTTTCTCCGCCTGCTCGACCAGTCCCATCACGCCCGTCAATTGTTCGAACGGTTTCTTTTCGCGCACGATGATGTTGGTGATCTGTTGCGGGAATCGCGTCCAGCATTTGGCGAGTTGCGAGAGCGGCTGTCCCGTGGCCTGCATGATCCGCAAGATCTGCAGCGCGGCGATGAGGCCATCGCCCGATGTGGTGTGTTCGCTAAACACCATGTGCCCGCTGGACTCGCCGCCGAGGTTCAACCCCTGCGCGCGCATCACGTCAATGACATGTTTATCGCCCACCGGCGTGCGGATCACCTGCCCGCCCGCCGCCTTGATCGCGACGTCCAATCCGGAATTGCTCATCACCGTGGCCACGAGGGTTTTCTTGGCCAGCGTTTGCGCGCGCAACATTTCCAGCCCGGCGATGGCGAGGATGTCATCGCCGTCAATCACCTGCCCGTGCTCGTCGCACAACAACACGCGGTCGGCATCACCGTCATGCGCGATGCCCAGATGCGCCCCGTGCCTGCGGATTTTGTCGCACAGAAACTCAGGGTGCATGGAACCGCAATTATGGTTGATGTTGTGACCGTCGGGTTGGTCGCCGTAACAAAAGAGGGTCGCGCCCAACTCGCGCAGTGTGATGGGCGTGGACTTGTACGCCGCGCCGTTCGCGCAATCCACCACGATGCGAAATCCCTCCAGCGTGCGCCCGCGCGGAAAGGAATGCTTGGCGTACTCGACGTACCGCCCCAGCGCATCATCAATGCGCACGGCCTTGCCGATGTGCTCGGCGTCGGGGCGCACGTGATCAATCTCGCCGCTGAACACCAGCCCCTCGATCTGCGCCTCGATGGAATCATCGAGCTTGTAACCGTCATGACTGAAAAATTTAATGCCATTGTCGTGATAAGGATTGTGCGAGGCAGTGACAACGATCCCCGCATCGGCACGCAGACTGTGCGTGATGCGCGCCACACCGGGCGTGGGCACCGGCCCGATGAATAGCACGTCCACTCCCATGGACAGGATGCCGCTGGACAGCGCGTTCTCCAGCATGTAGCCCGAGAGTCGCGTGTCTTTGCCGATGACGATGCGATGCTTTTCGCGGCTGCGTGATTCAGGATTGAGATCCTTGAAGACGTGCGCCGCAGCACGGCCCAGCTTTAACGCCGTCTCCGCCGTCACCGGCTCTTGATTGGCGCGACCGCGCACCCCGTCGGTGCCAAAGATTTTATGGTTCTTGCTCATCGGGTTGTGGGGAAGGCGCGGGCTGCGTGGCATTCACGTCGGGCCGCGGCTGCGGCCGGAATGGCTGCGTTGGGTTCTGTACCGGTTCAGTATTGGAGTATCGCAACTCCGCGCTCAGCTTGATGATGAACCACAGCATGACCGCCAACAACAGCGCGATCAGCTTCATCCAACTGTCTCGAATTGCGGGGGTGGGCTGCTCCATGAAATTTCAGGCTCGCGGCGGATTGCCAAATGTCCCGCCCATCGTTGCCTCGCCCGGCTGCTGCGTCATTTGCTGCGCCATCAGAAATTCCCGCAACTGCGCGGCTGTCACCGGGCGTTGCAGCGTGCCTTTGTGGCAGTAGGAAATGTCACCGGTCTCCTCCGAGATGACCACGGCGATGGCGTCGCTTTCCTCTGTCACTCCCATTGCGGCACGATGCCGCGTGCCCAGTGTGGCCTGCAAATCCTGCCGCTCTGTCAGCGGAAAAATACAAGCGGCCCGCGTGATGCGATCGCCGCGAATGATGACCCCACCATCGTGCACCGGGTTGTTGGGGAAAAAAATCGTCTCCAACATTTCCGCTGTGGCCAGACAATCAATGGACACCGCATCAGGCAGATCGTGATGAACGTCCACGTTGCCCTCGATGAGGATCAGCGCACCCACGCGCTTGGCCGAGAGATTGCCGGCCGCCGTCACCACGGCGTCAATGCACTGTCTGCACTGCCGCTCCTCCAACGGGGTGCTAAACACCGGCAGATTGCCCAGACGCGCCAGTAAGCGGCGCAGTTCCGGCTGGAACAGGATGAGGATGGCCAGCACGGAAAAGGCGAACACCGCCTGCAATAGCCAGTTGATGACTTTCAAGTGCAGCAGCTCCGTGACGAGCGTGATGGCCAGCAGCGAGAGGAAGCCCACCACCACCGGCCAGCCGCGCGTGCGTTGCAGATAGGTGAAGGCGTAGTAAATCCCGACGGCGAGGAGGAGAATCTCGATGACCGCGCGCAGGATCCAATCCCAATCGCGGACGACCCACGCCCGCAGTTCGAAAATCCAAGCGGGCAACTCGCTGGCAATGGCAGCATCGGCGATCATGTCGCGGCTTGGATGTTTTCTGTCATGCGAAGCGCTTCTACGGTCTGGCGCACGTCATGCGTGCGGATGATGCGCGCGCCCGCCGCCACCGCCCAGCAGGCGCAGGCCAACCCGCCCGCCCATCGTTGATCTGCGCGCTCTCCACTAGCGTGGCCGATGAAAGATTTGCGCGAGGCCCCCACGACCAGCGGCCGTCGCAGGCTTGTAAATTGGCCTTGCTGTGCGAGCAACGTTAAATTGTGCGCGACAGTTTTCCCGAAGCCCAGCCCGCAATCCAGCGCCACCTGCTCCGGTGCCACCCCTGCGCCCGCCAGTCGCTCCAGCCGTTCGACAAAGAACGCGCGCACCGCCGCCACGACATTGTCGTATTCCGGATGGGACTGCATCGTCTGCGGTGTGCCCTGCATGTGCATGGCAATGTAGCCTGCGCGCGCGCGCGCGACGAGCCGCCACATCGCGTCGTCAACGCGGTTCGCGGCAATGTCGTTGACGATGGCCGCGCCGGAATCCAGCGCCGCCTGCGCCACCGCCGGTTTTTGTGTGTCCACCGAGATTGGGATTTTGATGCGCCCCGCAAGTTGGCGAATCACTGGCAGCACGCGCCGCAATTCTTCCTCCTCGGCGACCGGCGCAGCACCGGGCCGGGTGGATTCGCCGCCGATGTCCAGAATGGCCGCGCCCTCCGCCTCCAACTGCAACGCGTGTTCCACCGCTGCCGCCGGATCCAGAAAACGTCCGCCATCGGAAAACGAATCGGGCGTGACATTGACGATGCCCATCACCAATGCCGGCCGCGGGAATTCAAACAGCCAATCGCGTGCGCGGAAAATCATGCCCCGCGCCCACTATGCCACGGGCCATCCGATGCAGCGACCTTTTCCCTCCCGCACGAAACCACGTGTGAAAACAAAGAGGCCCTGCGCTGGGCGGCGCAGGGCCTGTGCTGGCATGGTACTGATTGAAATTTATCTGCTCCGAATGCGATTGGCCGTTCCCGAGGTCGCACCTCTGCTGGGCATCACGCCACGCCCGCCCATGCCGCTGATGCGGTTGTTGCTCGCGCCGCCCATTCCACCTGATTGCCTGCCCCCGCTGCCTTGTCCGAGTGTATAACCGCCGCCTGATGCACGGCCCGTTCCACCCAGCCGGTTCAGTGTGCCGCCTTGGTTG
>SIAW01000001.1 GCA_009695465.1 Pedosphaera sp. | reverse complement strand
CTGCAGATGCAGCGGCACCGCGTAGTAGGCCACCGCAGGGATGCCCGCCGCTTGGAGCCGCGCTTGCAGGGCATCGCGCTGCGGCGACAAAATCGTGTACTGGGCGTAAACGGAAGTGGAGCCAGCGGCGATGTGCGGCAGCGCGATGTCCGCCAACCCGGCTTGCGCGAGCTGGGTGTTATACCGCTCGGCGATGGCTTGGCGCAAAGCGACCTCCTCTGGGAATTTTTCAAAGACCGCCAGCAACATCGCCGCCTGCAACGTGTCCAGCCGGCCGTTGATCCCCAAGAGCGGGTGATGATGTTTGCGCGCCTGCCCGTGGACGCGGATCTGGCGGAACTTTTCAGCCAACCGATCGTCGCTGGTGAACAGCGCGCCGCCATCGCCAAAACCGCCCAGCGGTTTGGTGGGGAAAAAAGATGTGCTGCCAATGGCGGACAGCGCGCAGGACGGGCGGCCTTTGTAGGTGGCGCCGAAACACTGCGCGGCATCCTCGATCACCGTCAGCCCATGCCGAGCGGCGATGGCGTTAATGACGTCCATGTCGGCCGTCTGACCGTAGATGCCCACAGGCATGATAGCCCGCGTCCGTGACGTGATGGCCCTCTCCAGTTGGCTGGGATCCATGTTCCATGTGGCAGGATCAATATCCACAAAGACCGGCTTGGCTCCCAAGAGGGCGATGACCTCCGCAGTGGAAATCCATGTGTACGGCACCGTGACCACCTCGTCGCCGGGCTTTACGCCCAGCGCCATGAGCGCGATGAGCAGCGAGTCGGTGCCGCTGGCCACGCCCACGCAATGTTTGACACCCACGTAGGCCGCCAGCGCGGACTCCAACTCGGCGACTTCCGGCCCCAGAATGTACTGCCCGTGATCCAGCACCGCCGCGATGCGCGCATTGATGCGATCTCGCACTCGGGCCTGCCGGGTTTTCAGATCGATGAATTCCATTTCAGGTACGGGCTTGTTTCAATTCCGAATAGCTGACGGCCCCGATGGACAGCGCGGCCGGCAGCGGCGCGTCTTCGGCCAAGTCCAGACAGCGCACCACTCCCGGCTGCGTTTCTTGATAGCGCAGTTTCGATTCCGGGCAGGTCATGATGCCGTGGGTATCCGCGCGCAGCGGATGGCCGTGGCGACTCATCCAGCCGCGCTGCCGCGCGGGCACGCCAACCATGAACGCGTAATCAGGCACGTCGCGCGTCACCACCGCGCCCGCCGCGATGAACGCGTAGCGCCCCACTGTCACGCCGCACACGATGGTCGCGTTGGCGCCGATGGTCGCGCCGCAACGAATGAGCGTCTTTTCGTAAAGCGCGCGGCGCACCACTTGCGAGCGCGGGTTGCTGACGTTGGTCAACACGCAGGAGGGACCGAGAAACACATCGTCCTCGATGACCAATCCTTCGTAGATGGCGACGTTGTTTTGCACCTTCACGCGGTCGCCCAAAACGGCATTGGGCGCGACGTAAGTGTTTTGTCCGAGACTGCATTGCGCGCCGATCTGCGCACCGGCACTAATGTGCGCGAAGTGCCAGATCTTTGTGCCGTCGCCGATGCGGCAGGGCTGATCAATCACCGCTGTGGGATGCGCGCTGAATGGAGTGGGCGTGCTCATTCAATCATGACTGGCTGCCCGTTGAGTTGCAGCGAAGTCTGGCAAGCCTCCAGCACTTGCAGCACGCGCAGGCCGGCGGCGGCGTCGGTCAACGGCGTTTGCCGGTCGCGCACGCGCGCCAGAAAATGTTCGCACTCCATGCGCAACGGTTCGTCGTTGGAAAGCGCAACGGGCTTGCAGCCGTTCTTCTGCAGCACGGGCATGCGGCCGTCGAACTCCACGCGCTGATCGTACAGCACCAACTTGTCCGCCGGAGCCACGTCGTCAAACACCGCCATCCGGTTTTCTCCCACGACCACGAGCCGCTGTTCCTTGAATGGATTGAGCCAGCTCACGAAAATATGAGCGCGCAGTCCGGAGCGAAAACGCAGCGTGGACACGGTGACATCGGCGAGATGGGGCGTGACGTAACTGCCGCCCACGCACGTGACTTCCTGCGGCATCTCACCGGCGAGGCGCAGGATCACCGCCACGTCGTGCGGCGCAAAACTCCACAGCGCGTTTTCTTCCGTGCGAATCTTGCCGAAGTTGAGCCGGTGGGAATAGATGTAATTGACGCGGCCCAACTGCCCTTCGCGCACCATCTCGCGCAGGCGCAAAACCGCCGGGTGATATTCCAGCAGATGCCCGACCATTACCACGCGACCGTGCGTGGCGGCGAGTTGCAGCAACTGTCGGCCATCGGCGGTCTTCAGTGCCAGCGGCTTTTCGACAAACACATCTTTGCCCGCCTCGATGGCTTGGCGCGCCAAATCAAAATGCGTCTCGGCGGGCGTCGCGATGGCTACCGCGTCAATGTCGCCACGCTGGAACGCCGGTAAAAAACTCGCCTGCAATTCCACGCCGGGCGCCACGGCGCGAGCTGCCTCGGCGGCTTGCAGTGCGGGATCGCAGATCAATTGCAACGCGCCCAGTTGATGGAAATTGCGCGCCAGATTGCGCCCCCAATACCCGCAGCCCAAGAGCGCGACGCGTGGTGTTGTCTTGCTGCTGCTCATGCCTTCCAGATTTTCGCGCGGCACGGGCCGAGGGCCGCCATGACATTGCGCGTGTCCACAATCATCGGCGCGCATTGCCCGAGCAACTGGTGATCCACCGCGTTGTGGGCGGTGACAATGATGGCGATGTCAAAACTGGAGAGCACGGTCTGGCTCCACGCAACCGACTCCTGTCCGGCCCAAGCCGCATGTTCGCGTGTGACGGGGATTTTGGGGATGTGCGGGTCGTGATAGGCCACGTGAGCGCCGCGGTCGCGCAGTGTTTCCATGATCACAAAACTGGGCGACTCGCGGCAGTCATCCACATTGCCTTTGTAAGCCAAGCCGACAATCAGCACGCGACTGCCTTTGAGCGGGCGGCCCGCATCGTTCAACGCTTCGGCGGCGCGGTCCACCACGCGCAGCGGCATGGCGGTATTGATCTCGCCGGCGAGCTCGATGAAGCGGGTGTTCAAACCGTGCGCGCGGGCTTTCCATGTCAGATAAAATGGATCGATGGGGATGCAATGCCCGCCGAGTCCCGGCCCGGGATAAAATGGCATGAAGCCGAAGGGCTTGGTCTTGGCGGCCTCGACGACTTCCCAGATATCAATGCCCATGCGCTCGTAAATCACCTTGAGCTCGTTGACCAACGCGATGTTGACGCCGCGGAAAATGTTCTCGAGCAGCTTCGCTGCCTCGGCTACGCGACAGGAAGACACCGGCACCACGCGGCCAACAGCGAGGGAATAGAGGGCGACTGCGCGATCGCGGCAGGCGGAGGTAAGGCCACCCACAATCTTGGGGATGTCCCCGATGCGGCTCTGCGGATTGCCGGGGTCTTCGCGCTCGGGCGAGAAGGCGAGATGAAAATCTACGCCGGCGACCAGCCCGGATCCCGCCTCCAAAACCGGCCGCAACTCCTCCTCGGTCGTGCCCGGATAGGTGGTGGATTCCAACACGACCAACGCGCCTTTGCGCAGATGCGGCGCGATGGCCCGCGCGGTGTTCAACACAAAAGACAAATCCGGATCGCGTTGCTTCGTGAGCGGCGTGGGCACGCAGATGATGCTGGCCTCGGCCTCGGCGACGCGCTGGAAATCTGTGCTGGCCTCCAGCAATCCAGCCCGCCGTTGTTCAGCGACGGCAGCGGCGGGAATGTGGCGCAGATAACTGGCGCTTGTGTTGATGGCTTCCACCTTGGTGGCGTCAATGTCCAGCCCGACCACATGGACGCCGGCCTTGGCGAACTGAATCGCCAACGGCAGGCCCACGTAGCCCAAACCGATCACACAGATTTTCGTGCGGGGAATTGCGGCAGTCATGTTTTTGTTTACAGGAAGATCCGCTCCACGAACGGCAGCAGTGTTTTGATGCGCGACTGGATCGTGCGCAGCCGTTCCAATCGCTCCGCCATGACGGCGTGATCCTGCACGGAGTGACTGCCCTTCTCCGCGTCGAGCTTGGCCATCAACTCGGTCAAGTGGATCTCGGAATTCTTCAGGCGCGTCTTGAAAATATTTTCGTAGGTGCGTCGCGCGAGTTCGCCCAAGTCCAGCACGGCCTCGTAGCAATCCTTGCGCTCGGCGCGCACCCAGACTTTTCGCGCGGCGCCCAGCGACAACAATTGCCGCGCGCCCGTGCTGACGCTGGCCTTGCTGATGCCCAGCGACTGGACGATGTCATCGAGCGTCATGGGCTGCGGCGACAGATAGAGCAGCCCGTAGATTTCGCCCACCGACCGCGCCATGCCCAGCGACTGCGCAAGCCGCCCGCAAGCCTCCACCATGTCCAAGCGCGAGGCGGGCAGGCTCGCAGCCGGTATTGTTGGTGGAGAATCTGAGCCTGTATCGGGCGTGCTCACGAGGAGGAAACTATGCCTGTTGCCGAATCGTTCTTTGAAAACTGGCCGATGCTCCAAAGCGGAGGTCGCTGGCCAAACAAAGCTAAATTAGCCGCAGAGGCACTCCGTGCCGGTCAATTCGCAGCTTGCGAATCTATCAGCCAACCGAACGATTGAAACGTTCAGTCTTAACTGAACGGACTTTACTAAACGTCCAGTGCGATTTCAAGCCGTTTTTTGGGGTTGATGGCGCCAGATCAAATCAGCTCCAATTCAGACGCATCTATCTGAACTGAAGCGGCTTTTGAAATGAAATCGAGCCTGAGCATGACGTTGGACATGCCTTTGCGTGCCTCCACCCAGCCTTCGATGCCGCGCAGTGGACCGCTTTTGACCCGGATACGAACACCTTCGGTGATAATGGGGACCAGCCGGATTTCGTAATCGGTCTCCAATGCGGTGTTGATGTCCGCCAATTGCCGGACGAAGAGTTGCTGGTCGCCCACTTCCAGCAGATTGGCGATGTAGTCGCTCTGACACAGCAACCGCCGGTGGATGGGCGCGGTGCGGACAAACAGGTAGCCGGGAAAGAGCGGCTTGAGAAATGTGAGCGTCTTGCCGCGGTATTTCTTGACCGACTTATAGCAGGGCAGATCGCATTCCACCGCGTGCCGGGCGCAATACTGGGCGAGCTTCTTTTCGCAGCGCGGGCGCGTGTGCGCTGCGAACCACACCGGGCCGCTGCTCGTGTCGCCCGACATCCCGAGTTATGCCTTCAGTTGAACCAAGCCGCCGCGAACCGCCGGCCGGGCAAACACCTTGGGATTCTGCGAGACATAATTGCTCACGTTGGGCGCGGCGATGCCCGTGCGCGTGGCGATATCCTTGATGCGGGCGCCCTGCTTGCCGATGGCCTGCTGGATGCGCTCCACATTGGAGACGCGCGGCTGCCCTGTGCGCACCAGCCTGCGTTTCCGTGGCGAATCAGGGGCGGCATGGGCCACCATGATTTTGCCCAACTCCATCAGCCACGCCTCGATGCTGCGGGCGACATCCCGCGACAACACCCGGCTTGCACGTTTGAGGTCTCGCATAGTTATCATCTCCTGTGTCTGTATGAGACTGTGTGGAATATACGAACCATTGGCAACAGGGAAGTTTCGCCACGGCACACGGCGGGACGGCGCGTTGCCAGTGAATTTCTTTTGCTTCCAAATCCGGCGTTGCCCCCTCCAGACTGCCCGTCGAGTTACATTGAGAACAATGAGGCCCATCCCGCATTCGATTCACTAAGTCATGGCCGCACAACACAGCCGGTCGCAATCTGCGAAAGCGCCCAGCGGGATTGAGAAATCACCGGCTGGAAACCGGCTCGCCGCGCAGGCCAAATCATCGGCATCGCCAACATCACCACCAGCCGAACCCGCCGCTGGCCATTCCGAACCGTCCATCTGGGGCGTGTGGGCGCTCATCCTCATCGCGTGGAGCTTGGGATCCTTCATCCGACTGTACTGGATTGAGGAGGCCAACCTGCCCGAGAAACGCGCCGACTATCACTGGCAGGGCGAGCTATTGCCCAACACGCACGACAGCTATTTCTTCGGGGCCATCGTGCAAAAGGCGCACTTGGGGCTGCACCAGCACAATGCGGAAATCCCTGACGCCTACAAGTACGGGCCTGTCACGCTGCTCCCCAGCAAGCTGCTGGACATTTACAATGCCCCGGTTCATCGCGACCTGCGCTTGGCGCGCGCCCATCTTTTGGCTGCGGGCCAGGCGTTAGAATCCGCGCCTGCCGACAACGCCACTGCCACAACCGCAGCCGCCCTAGCCATCCACGCAGCGCGACAATCGTTGGCGGGCCCGTTTCTGGTTCCCAAGATGTTGCGCAAAACCGCAGAACAAGCCGCAGAGACCGCGCGCCAAGTCGCACAGCAAATTCCAACGAACAACGCCGCTGTCACCGACGCGCTGGTGCTCGCAGAAAAAACCGCCGTCAAGGCCAGCAAAGGTTCCCTGATTTCGGTCGAGGAAATCATGGCCTATTCGCCCGCATTCATCGGCAGCCTCTTGGTGGTGCCGCTGATTTTCATCGGCCGCCTGTACGGCCTCACGTATTGGGGATTCCTCGCGGCCCTCATGGCGGTGACGGCCAACAGCTATTACAACCGCAGCATGGCCGGCTATTTCGACACGGACATGCTCTCCGTCCCCATCCCGATGGCTATCGTGTACTGCCTGCTGCGCGCCGTCCGCCGCGACTGCCTGTGGTCTGCCGTCGCTGGCGCGTGGGTCATCATGATGTATCCATTCTGTTATCGTTCCGGCATGTCCATCGCCGCCGCGCTGGGGTTGGCCTTCATTGCGCACCAAGTCGTGTTCCGCTTCCGCCAACCATCCGCGTGGCAATCCATCGTGCCGGTGGCCTTGGGCATCCTGTTTGTTGACGCCATGTTTCCTGTCATGGACGCGACAGGCTCGCGCACGATTCCAGCGCTGATATGTTTGTTGAAGATTCTAGCCGTGGCCGGATCCGCCGTGTTGGTGCAATACATCCCGCGCCTGTTCGCTGCCACCGCGCCGCAGGCCACACCGGCATCGCCACTGGTTTCCCTGCGCTGGGCCTGCGCGATCGCGCTTTTGGGCATGGTCCTCTTCTCATCGCCCTTCTCGTTGGTCGCGTTCAAAATCAAACAATACCTGCCGTCCTCCGAGCGCACCTCCGTCGTGGCCGCTGGACAGGATTTACAGTTCAAGAACGTCATCAGCACCATTCAGGAGGCGCGCGAAATTCCCGGACGCGATGTTGGCTCGCGCATCGGCGGCACGGTGGTGGGCTGTATCATGGCGCTGTTTGGCTACGCGCTCCTGTCGGGGCGCCATCCGGAATTTTTAATCGCGGCACCCTTGGTCGGCATCGGTGTGTTCACACTGTGGGGCGGGCTGCGATTCACCATCCACGCCGCTGCAATTGCGGGGCTGTCCTTCACTTACCTTTTTGTTTGGCAAAGCGCACACGCCGTCGCGCGCACCTGCGTGCGTGCCGTGTTGGTGGCCGCGGTGGGCGGCATGACGTGGAGTTGGCTGGTGAACATCACGGGCGCGCCTCTGCCGTGGGCGTTCCTGCCGCTGGCGGCGCTGGCGGGATGGACCCTCGCGCGATCCGCCGATGAAGACGACGCGCAATGGCCCACGTTCATCGCCGCTTTCACCGGACTAGCGATGGTGCTGCTGGGTTGTTTGCTGCGCTCGGAATTCGAGACACGGCACGGCGGGATTTGGGGCGACCGCTTCACGGCGCTGTTCCAGCAGCCTCTGTCCGGCGCGGCCCTGCTCGCTGCGGCCACGGCGGCCATCACCGCCGTTGTCACTCGCGGCAAAGCCACCCCGCCGGTGCTTTTGGCCCTGCGCGTTTTACTGGGTTCGGGCGCCATCGCTTTGGGTGTCTGGTCGCTGTTGGTGCTGCGCGGACTGGCCCCCGACCACCTCACCGGAGTGGGCTGGGATGAACTACCTATCGTTCTGCAGTCGATAAAAGTCGGCAGCGTCCTGTTGCTGGTTCTCATCGCCGGAGGCGCGGTGTATTTCGCCATGCGAGGAAACGCTCGTCCGCAACCATCACCGGCAGCCATCCCAGTTTCGCAGCCCGATTTCTTTTCGCACGTGCGCCCGGCTCTGCCCGCACTGGTGGGACTGGGCGTCGCCGTGGTGATGGGCGTCGCGTGGGCTTGTCTGGCACGCGCCCTGCACGAGCCGTTGCCGTATGATCCACTCAACTTCAGACCGTTGCCGGAGCCGTTGACCTTCGGCCCGTGGGCCATCGGCCTCGTGACGGGTCTCGCCGTGGCATGGGTCGCTCGTGCGCCATCTGGCGCAGAGGCCACCTCGGGCTGGCCGCGCGCCATCACCGCCGCCGTGACGGCGCTAATCGGGTTGGCCGTGGGCGTGTATGTATTGGGCCAATACCTCGACGCCACGACAGCCACCCTGTTCGCCGGCGAAGACGCGGCCGTTCCGCCCAAGCACGCGCCACTGGCACTGGCGCTCATGGCGGCCGTGGCCGCGTTGACAGCGGGTGTGTTGCCCGGATTATTGCAACAGGGCACGCGGCAGACACGCATCGCCTTCGCGCTGGGCACGGCGGGGACGGTGTTGTTTTTGACACCCAACCTGCTGCATGCGCGCGACCAAAGCCGTGGCATCCCGCCGGTGCTGGAAACGCCGTCGGTGGAAATCCTCGACGCCCTGCGCGCCCATGCCAAGCCCGGCGACTACGTGTTGACGTGGTGGGATTACGGCGGCGCCACGTGGTATCACGCCGGCTGCAACGTGATCTGTCACCCCGGCAATCAGACCGAGGACATCTACATTCTTGCGCGCCTTTTCAGCGCCACCAACAAGGTGGAGGTGTCAAATCTCGGCCGACTCGCAGTGGAGGCGTACTCACAGAAAGGCCCGCTGGCGGTGCATCATGTGATGAAGAGCGAGTTGGGTGAGAAGGATGATTTCAATCGCGACGGACGCGATGACTGGACGGGCTTGCCGACCGTTGGCCAAATCGGCCCGCGCGGCATTGCGCGCGAGCTGGGCAGCGCGCAGTACCAACCGCCCGCGCCCACGCGCGACATCTATTTTTATCTGCCCAAAAAACTGCTGCCCATCCTGCAGGTGATGCGCCAGTTCAGTGAGCGCGATCTCTGGCCGGTGGAGCGCGAATTCCAGATGGGCTTGAATCACCAAACTGGCGCGAGTGTGCCCGACAGCAAACCCGATCCGCGCATCGCCATCGACTGGTTTGGTGTGGCAGCGGAGAAGGGCCATGCCGAGGCGCAGTTCCGGCTGGCGGGATTGTTGCGCGATGAATACGTGAAGTCGTTGCCGCCGCCGCTGGTTGCCGCCGTCAATGAGGCCCTCAAGAAAGGGGCCGCAGGACGCGAGCAACTGGCCAAGATTCACGAGAGCCAAAAGCAGCGCGGGCAGGGACAGGACATCGAGAACGCTTATCGCTGGGCGTGCCGCGCGGCCATTGCGTCGCCGTCGGCGTTCACGCGGCCAACGTCGGGCAAGGCGGGCGATGAATTTGCGGCGCAAGATCCGGCGAAGATCCAAAAGATGGCCGAGGCGTTGCGCGAACAGATCTACCAATTCCTGCCCATCGAACTGGCGCGGGCACTGCGCGCCGATGCCGAGCAGTTTATCCCGCGCGACGCGGAGTATTCCATCCCCACATTTTATCCGACGCCCATTCGCCTGACGCTGGCGTTGCCCGCGCAGACCGAGGCGATTTTCATGGGCGACCGTTTTCTGGTCGATCGCGCCGACCTGCGCCTCTATGAAACCACGCGAGGGCAGGGAGGCATGCCCGGGCTGGAACCTGCCCGCGCCGCCGAAGGCATCGCGATAATCCGAAGCGTGGCGCAGGGATTGGCCGGGCCAGGCCGGAACGTCAACAACGAGGCGTTGGGACAACAAGTCGCCGCCGCGATGCGGATGATTCATCCTGCCGTGAACATCACGCCGCAGGTCATTCAAGCGCCACTGGATCGGCGCGAGCCGGCGGTGCTGGAGGACTTCGCGCGGCAAGCGATGACACATTGGTTTGATGGCACCGACAAACGCCACGGCGCGCTGCTGCACGACGGGCGCGTGGTCATCGGCGCGGTGCAGGAGGTGACGCTGGATCACCTTGTTCTCGTGGGCGAAAAAGCCACGCCGGTACCCAACAAGCCCAACGAATTCACGCGCGCCGCCGTGCCGGTGGAAATCCCGTGGCGTGCAATCCAAACAATCTATCGGCCGAGCAGTTGGCTCAACCAGCTCTTCATCGTGTCGCAGGGGCCGACACCCGCCAAGCTGCCCTCGGGAGCCACGGTGGAAGGCGAGTTGGTGCGCCAACGGCAGACTGGTTTAACACCCGGCAGTGCCGCGTCGGATTTGAATCTGGTCATCGCCCACGATCTGGGCGTGGCGTATCTGATGCACCGCGACATCTTCCACTCCAACATCGCGCAGATGCTCTTGATGGGACTGCACGACGACCAGCGTTTCGAGCTGATCTATCACAATCGCGAGGGCAAACTTTACCGCTTCAAACGCCCGGCCAAGTAGCCTCATTCGCGTTCGCGCAAGCCGGAGCTTGCGGTGGAGCGGCGTTTTGTTATCGTCCCCGCGCCTTTTCGTGCGCCTATGGCGGAATTGGTAGACGCGCTACCTTGAGGTGGTAGTCTCGAAAGAGGTAGAGGTTCGAGTCCTCTTAGGCGCACCATTTGTTTGCCCTTGCCACGGTCACAGGCTGGCCGTAAGACAGGGCCTCGCGTTGGGGTCATAGCTCAGTTGGTAGAGCGTCTCGTTCGCAATGAGAAGGTCTGGGGTTCGAATCCCCATGGCTCCACCAGCCTTTCACCGACGCCCGCCGATGGGCTCGATGAATTCGTACTTCGTCGCGTCGATGTCCACCACCAGCACGCGGAAATCCCACGATTTGCCCGGCTCGATGAACGGCGCATAATCCTGCACCTCGCCCAGCGCCGCGCCGTTCTTGTCCATCAGGCGGAATTTCACTTTCACCTCATAGAAGACATCGCGCTTGGAGTTGTTTTTTACCGTGCCTTGTATGTAGTGAAAGTCGCCGTCCTCTTTCAACGCAGGAGTGCCGGCGAGCGTCAGCGTGCCTTGATCCGGTCCGGCTGGCTCCACTGGCTGCGGCGGAGCGGCATTGACGGTCTGGTTGGAATCTTTTGGAACAACCACCGTCGGCCCGCCCGTGCTGACAACCGCCGCCGTGCGGATGCCCAACTTCCCCGCCAAGGCCGCGCGCGTGGTCGAATCCAATCCAGTCCAGCGCAGCGCAAGGTAGCCCAACTCCAACACCATCACCGCCACGACCGCCACACGCAGCCACGGAATCGGACTAGGCATGCGGAAGCCGCACGCGACACAAATCACATCCTCAACGCCCATCGGCTTGCGGCATTGCGGGCACGACACCGAAGCGGCCGCCGCTTTTTTTGACACCGGCTGTGCTGGGCGCGCCCGCATCGGTTTGAGCATCGTTGCGCGCTCACAATGCGGGCAGCCGGCCATCTGGCCTTGCATCTCCGCCGGGAAAACAATGTGCCCACCGCAGTGGCCACAAGCTCCCTTCATTTCCAGATTGTCATTCATCAGCGCACGCGTGTCTGAAGCAATCAACCTCAGCCCTGCACCAGTTTCAAGGCCCAACTGTCGCGCGAAAATCGTTGCCCCCATCGCGGTGCTGCGCCAGACTTTCCGCAACGGAGAGGTGGCTGAGTGGTTTAAGGCACGCGCTTGGAAAGCGTGGGTAGGCTAAAACCTACCGGGGGTTCGAATCCCTCCCTCTCCGCCAATTGCCTCGCGCGCGTTCCCCTCCCCGTTTTAATTTCAGTTTGCGTGTCTCCGCGGCGCAGGCGATAAGCGGGCATGCTCGCCAAAGTCCATTCCGCGGCTTTGCATGGCATTGAAGCCCATCCGGTGGAAGTGGAGGTCCACATCGGCAACGGCGACCTGCGCTTTGTCATCGTGGGTCTGCCCGACGCCGCGGTGCGCGAATCGCAGGATCGCGTGCGCGCGGCGCTGGCCAATTCCGGTTTTCAAACTTCGATGGGCCACACCACCGTCAACCTCGCGCCCGCCGACATCAAGAAGGAAGGTCCGAGTTTCGATCTGCCCATCGCCATCGGCTTGCTCTCGGCGAGCAACCAGCTCGCGTCAACATCGCTGCAGGATTTTGTGCTCGTGGGCGAACTGGCCCTCAACGGCGCGCTGCGTCCGGTGCGCGGCGTGCTGGCAGTCGCGCTGCAGGCGGCGGCCAACCACCGGCGCGGCCTCATCGTCCCCATCGGCAACGCCGCCGAGGCCGCCGTGGTGCGCGATGTCAGCGTTTATCCCGTGAGCAATCTGCGGGAGGCGGTGGATTTTCTGTCCGGCAAAATCCAGATCGCGCCGCATCACGTGGACACGCACAGCCTCTTCGAGCACGACCACAGCGGCGCGCCCGACATGGCTGAGGTCAAGGGACAGGAATCGGCCAAGCGCGCCATCGAGATCGCCGCGGCGGGGGGACACAATCTTTTGCTCATCGGCCCACCGGGCACGGGCAAATCCATGTTGGCAAAACGGCTGCCGGCCATCCTGCCGCCCTTGACGTTGGCCGAAGCGTTGGAGACCACCAAAATCCACAGCGTCGCCGGCCATTTGGAACCCGGCGAGGCACTGGTCACGCGTCGCCCGTTCCGCTCGCCCCATCACACCTCCAGCGATGCGGGTTTGCTGGGCGGCAACGCGCAGCCGTCGCCCGGCGAAATCTCGCTGGCACACAACGGCGTGCTTTTTCTGGACGAGTTGCCGGAGTTCCGGCGCAGCGTGCTCGAGACGTTGCGCCAACCGTTGGAGGACGGGCGCGTCACCATCTCGCGCGCGGCGGGCACGATGACGTTCCCCGCGCGCTTCATGCTCGTGGCCGCCATGAACCCCACGCCCGACGGGAAGATGCCCGCCGAGTCCTCCAGTTCGCCGCGCGAAATCCAGAATTATCTCGGCCGCATTTCTGGCCCGTTGCTGGACCGCATTGATCTGCACTTGGAAATGGCGCCGGTGAAATTCCGCGACCTCTCCGAGGGGTTGCCCGGCGAAACCTCGGAGGTCATCCGCCAGCGTGTCGTCGCCGCGCGCACACGGCAACTGGCGCGGTTCCATGACTCGCCCACCGTCCAGTGCAACGCGCACATGGGCCCGCGCGAGTTGAAGACTTGGTGCAAACTCGATGACATCGCGCACGAATTATTGGGCGCGGCCATGACGGAGTTGAATCTCAGCGCGCGCGCACACGATCGCATCCTCAAAGTCGCGCGCACCATTGCTGATCTGGCCGACGCGCCCAACCTCACCGCCGAGCACGTGGCGGAGGCTGTTCAATACCGCTCTCTCGACCGCCAGATCTGGACGTGAACGTCAGCCGCCGAGATAGGCGGTCTTCACCTGCGGATTGGCGCGCAGCGCTTTTGCATCATCGGTCAAGATCACGCGGCCGGTCTCCAGCACGTAGCCGCGATGCGCAATTTCCAGCGCGAGATTGGCGTTCTGTTCCACGAGCAAGATGGTGATGCCGTGGACGCGATTGATCTCCACGATCTTCTCAAAGATGGTCCGCACCAACAGCGGCGCGATGCCCAACGACGGTTCGTCGAGCATCAGGAATTTCGGCCGCCCCATCAGCGCACGGCCAATGGCCAGCATCTGCTGCTCACCGCCCGAGAGCGTGCCGGCCACTTGTTTCAACCGCTCTTTCAATCGCGGAAATGTGGCGAAGACAAATTCGCGTTGCTGCTCGATGACCGCCGCATCGCGCTGGAGATAGGCGCCCATCTGCAGATTTTCATGCACGGTGAGATTGGCAAAAATCATCCGGCCCTCGGGAACCTGCGAGAGGCCCAGCCGGACAATCTCGTGCGGCGGCAGGCGTGTGATGTCGTGACCCTCGAAAACAATCTTCCCTTCTGCAGCGGGATGCAGCGCGGAGAGGGTCTTGAGCGTCGTGGTCTTGCCCGCGCCATTGGCGCCGATGAGCGTGACGATCTCGCCGGCGTTCACGCGCAACGAAACACCGTGCAGCGCCGTGATGGCGCCGTAGCGGACGGTGAGATTGTGAATCTCAAGCATGCGCAGGGGCCTCGCCCAGATAAGCCTCGATGACCTTCGGATGCGCGCGCACCTCGGCAGGCGTGCCCTCGGCGATCTTGATTCCGTAATCGAGCACCACGATGCGCTCGCACAATTCCATCACGACGCGCATGTCATGTTCGACAAGCAGAATGGAGATCTGGAATTTGTCGCGCACGAAACGGATCAGCGCCGCCAGCTCCACCTTCTCCGTCGGGTTCATTCCCGCAGCGGGTTCGTCGAGCAACAGCAACTTGGGTTTCGTTGCCAGCGCACGGACAATTTCCAGACGCCGCTGATCGCCGTAAGGCAAACTCTTGGCGGGCGCATCGCGATGCCGATCGAGCTTGAAGATGCCGAGCAACTCCATCGCCTCCGCCTCCACCGCGCGCTCACCGGCATGAAAAGCACGGCCGCGCCACAGCGCCTGCCAGAAGCCGCCGCGCTGATGCGACTGCAACGCGGCGCGCACATTGTCCAGCACACTCAGGCTGCCGAAGAGGCGGATGTTCTGGAATGTGCGCGCGATGCCCAGCCGCGTCAGTTCATGCACCTTGAGTCCGGCGGTGGGCTGGCCGGCAAAACGGATGGTGCCCTCCGTCGCCTGATAAACACCCGTGACCAGATTGAAGGCGGTCGTCTTTCCCGCGCCATTGGGGCCGATCAGTCCCAGCAGCTCGCGTTCGCCCACGCGCAAATCCAATTCCGCAACGGCCAGCAGTCCGCCGAAGCGGATGCTCACGCGATTCAACTGGAGCAAGGGGGCGCTCATGACTTGGCGGCGGCCCCTTTGCCGGCAAACAGTCCCTGCGGACGAACCATCATCAGCACGATGATGAGCAGGGCGTAGAGAATCATGCGGTACTCCGCGATGCCGCGCAGCAATTCCGGCAGCACCGTCAGCACGACTGCCGCAGCGACCACGCCCGCCGTGCGGCCCATCCCGCCCAAGATCACCATCACCACGATGTCGATGCTCTTGAGAAAATCAAAGCCGGCGGGATTGAGCACCTGCTTGTGATGCGCGTACAGCCCGCCCGCCACGCCGGCAAAAAATGCGCCCACCACAAACGCCGTCACCTTGTACCGCACCGGGTTGATCCCCGAAGCGGCGGCGGCCACCTCGTCATCGTGTACGGCAATGAAGCCGCGGCCGTAAGTGGAATTGACGAGTGCCGCGACGGCGTACACCGACACGGCCGCGATGCCAAACGCCCACGCGAGCTGCGTCCAGTTGGCGATGCCCGTCAGCCCGGTGGCCGCGCCGAAGAATTCGCTGTTCTGAAAGATGACACGGATGATCTCGCCAAAGCCTAGCGTGACGATGGCTAGATAATCCCCGCGCAACCGCAGCGTGGGCAGACCGACGGCCAGTCCCGTCAGCGCGGCCAGCGCGCCGCCCGCAGTGAGTGCGCCGATGAAGAGCAGCGGTTGCGCCCACGTCGGGCAGCCGGTGCCAAACACCAGCGTGAGCTTGGCGGCCGTGTAACCGCCCACGGCCATGAAGCCCGCGTGGCCGAGGCTGAACTGGCCCGTGTGACCGTTGATGAGATTCAAGCTGACGGCGAGGATGATGCTGATGCCGACATCCACCGCCACGCCGAGGTAGTAACGATTAAATCCAAAATGCACCGCGCACAAATGCAGCGCCACCGCTGCGGCCAGCGCGACCAGCAGCCAGCGTTTGGCGCCGGTGCTGTTCATACTTTCTCGGGCTGCTCGCGACCGAGCAGGCCAGCGGGGCGGACAATCAGGATGAGGATGAGCAGGGCGAAGGCGATGCCGTCGCGGTAATTGGAGAGGTGTTTGAGTCCACCGGCAAATGTCTCGATCAGCCCGAGGAGCAATCCGCCGAGCACGGCACCGGGCAGATTGCCGATGCCGCCGAGCACCGCAGCGATGAACGCCTTGATCCCCGGCTGCACGCCCATGAGCGGTTCAATGCCCGGCGCGCGCAGTGCGTAGGCGATGCCCGCCACGGCCGCCAGTGCCGAGCCGAGCGCGAAGGTGAAGCTGATCACGCGCCCGACATTCACGCCCATCAACGCCGCCGCCTGTTGGTTAAAAGCCACGGCGCGCATCGCCGTGCCCATCTTTGTTTTCTGCACCACGAACCACAGCCCCAGCAGCAAGAGGCCGGTGAGCGCCAGTATGACGAGGTCGTTGCTGTTGATGGCCAGTCCGCCGAGGTGGAGGTCGTGCTGCGGGAGGAGTTGCGGGAAGGCGCGTGTCGCGGCGCCGAACACGGCTTTGTGTTGGCAGGTGTATTCGATGAACAACGAGACGCCGATGGCGGTGATGAGCACGGTGAGCTTGGGCCGGTCGCGCAACGGGCGGTAGGCCAGCCGTTCAATGAGCACGCCGATGACCGCGCAGATCAGCGCGGCGCAAATGACGATGAGCACGGCCCCGGCCAATGGCGCGACTGCCATCAAGGGCTGCGCGATCGCTGCCAGATAAAATGCGGCGAACGCGCCGAGCATCAGCACGTCGCTGTGCGCGAAATTAATAAAGCGCAACACGCCGTACACCATCGTGTACCCCAGCGCGATGAGAGCGTAGATGGAGCCGAGCGCCAAGCCGTTGAGAAGCTGCTGCGCGAACTCGGTCATGCCTCAGGGCTGGACGGTCTCCAGGAATTTGAACTTCCCATCCTTGACCTGCAGGATGACGGCGGACTTGATGGCGTCGCGCTGCGCGTTGATGGTGATGCGGCCTGTGACCGCCTCCATGTCCTTCGTGGCGGCGAGGGCGTCGCGGATCTTCGCGCCGTCGGTGGAGCCGGCGCGTTTGATGGCGTCGAGCAACACCAGCGCGGAATCATAACCGCAGGCGGCCAGCGCGTCGGGCATCTTGCCGTTGAACCGCTTCTTGTAGCTCGCGACAAAACGGCGGCTGATGTCGGTGCCCACATCGGGATGATAGTGCGTGGAAAAGTAATGGCCCTCCACCGCGTCCTTGCCGATCTCGGTGAGCTTCTCCGATTCCCAACCGTCGCCGCCAAAGAGCGGGACGGTCAGCCCCAGTTGCTTGGCTTGGATGCAGATCAACGCGGCGTCGGTGTAATAGCCCGGCACGAAAATTCCATCCGGCTCGGCGCCTTTGATGGTGGTGAGCTGCGCCTTGAAATCCTTGTCGCCGCCGTTGTAGTCCAGCTCGGCGACAATGGTGCCGCCGCTGGCGAGAAAGCGTTCCTTGAAATATTTCGCCAGTCCCTTGCTGTAATCACTCTTCACATCGGTGAACACGGCCACTTTTTTGATCTTGAGTGTGCGGCTGGCGAAGTCGGCCATCACCGTGCCTTGAAAGGGATCAATGAAGCAGACGCGGAAGATGTAGTCGCCAGCCTGCGTGACCTTCGGGTTGGTGGAGGCGGGCGAGACCATCGGGATTTTGTTCTGCTGACAGATGGGCGCGGCTTCCAGCGAACGGCTGCTGGCCACTTCGCCCAGCACCGCCACGACATTTTCGCGCGCGATGAGCTTGGTCGTCACGGTGGCTGGCTCGCCGGGTTTGGACTGCGTGTCCTCGGTGAGCAGCTCCAGTTTTTTGCCGAGCACACCGCCCGCAGCATTGGCCTCCTCGATGGCCAGCAGCGTGCCTTCATGCGAGGAGATGCCGAAGGTGGCTTCCTTGCCCGTGAGCGAGGCGTACTCGCCGATCTTGATGATGTCGCCCGCAGCACCGCCCGGCGCGGGCTTGCAGGAAAGCAGCAGTGCGGACACGCCCAGCAACAGGCAGCACGCGGCGGGCGTAGCGCGAAATAATTTGGAGGGGGATGAGATCATGTGCAGTCGCTGGCGCACCCAGTGGCGGCGCACAGCATCGTGCGGTGAAATTAGGCAAAACAAGGCGAGGGTTCAATCCCCAAACTAGCGTTGCTCCCATCACCCAGTGAACGCCGCGCAGTCCAACCCATGCGCGGCGGCCACCGCAGGACAAGCAATCTTGCCGGCGTGGACGTTGATGCCCCCGCGCAATGAGGCGCGCGCGGCGCAGGCACCGGCCAGTCCGCGATCGGCGATCAACTCCACAAAGGGATGCGTCACGTTCACCAGCGCCTGCGTGGCGGTGCGCGCGTAAGCGCCGGGCATGTTGGCCACGCAATAATGCACGACGCCTTCCTCTTCATACACCGGATCGCGGTGGGTGGTGGGGCGCGCCGTCTCCGCGCAGCCGCCTTGATCAATGGCGATGTCCACCAACACACTGCCCGGCCGCATGCGGCGCAGCATTTGGCGCGAGATGAGTTTGGGCGCCTTGGCGCCGGGCACCAACACCGCGCCGATGAGCAGATCCACATTGGGCAACAGCTCCAGCAGATGCGCGGGGCTGGAATAAAGTGTGTGCGCGGTGTGCAGGGTGATGTCCAGAAAACGCATGCGCTCGACATCCACTTCCAGAATGGTGACATCGGCACCCAACCCGGTGGCCATGCGCGCGGCGTTGATGCCGGCCACGCCGCCGCCCAACACCACGACGCGCCCCGGCAACACGCCGGGCACACCGCCCAGCAACGTGCCGCTGCCGCCATTGTGTTTGGCCAGATAATGGCCGCCGACAATGACGGACATGCGCCCGGCAATCTCGCTCATCGGCTCCAGCAACGGCAGGCGGCCGTTCTCGCTGATGGTCTCGTAGGCGATGGCGGTGACGCCGGAGGTGATTAACGCGTCGGTCAACGCGCGATTGGGCGCCAGGTGCAGATAGGTGAAAAGGATTTGCGCGGGGCGCAGCAGCGGATATTCGGCGGGCTGCGGCTCCTTCACTTTCACGATGAGATCGGCGCGCGCGAATATCGCAGCGGCATTGTCCACCAACGTCGCGCCGGCTGTCGCGTAGTCCGCATCCGGAAAACCTGCGCCCGCGCCCGCGCCGTGCTGCACCAATACTTCGTGGCCGCGCTGGCGCAATTGATACGCGCCGGAAGGCAGCAGCCCCACGCGGTGTTCGTCGGTTTTAATCTCCCGCGGAATGCCGATGATCATGGCGAGGTTGTAATGCGGAACCAGCCCGCATGCAACACGGGGCGCGACGGCATCAACGGGCGGTGCCGGCGGGAACGTGCGCTTGCTCGGCTTCCAGCGACGCATTGTCCGCCGCTTCGGATTGGCTGGCGCGAGCGAAGCGATCGGCAATCCACAACGCGAACAGCGCGACTACCAGTCCGGCAATCAAGTCCACCAAGTAATGGTAGCGCAGATAGATTGTGGAAACCCACAGGCCCAACACGGGCAAGAGCAGTTGCCAGAAACGGCGGCGATGATGACACCAATCGAAGCCCAGCAAAAAGAACGTCGCGGCAAAATGGATGCTGGGGAAGGCGTCAAAGCCGTTGGTGTGATTGCCCACGAAGCCGCCGCCGATCTCGCTGATGATCCCGGCGGTGCGCAGTCCCATCGCCTCGCATGGGCCGGCCGCAGGCACCAGCATGTAGCCGATGTAACCCAGCCCGTACACGGTGAAAAAGCCGACGCCGCCAGCTATGAACCGGTGGTGGTCGGTGAAGTAATAATAGCCGGGGCCGACGATGAGGTAATAAAAGAAGAAGAGGTAGCACGCCATCATGACCTCGGTGAGCAGCGGAGTGCCGGCCTGTTGCAACCACGCCACTGCGTCGCCAATGAGAGCGCGATCCAGTGATTCGAGCAGGCCGTCCTTCGGCTGAAAACCGCGGGCGTTCATCGCCGGGATCGCGGTCTTCACCGACATGTAGGAGATCGCGGAGATCCCCGCGCAAAAAAGGACGCGCAGTCGTGCGCGCAGCGGCGTGGGCTGGCGGCGTTCCCACAGCATCACACCCAATCCCACCATCATCATGCCGAGGTACAAGAGGCTCATCGGATGCAGCACGCCCGACACGAAGACCAGCCTCAGCCAGCACACGGAAAGGAACACGCCAAACACAATCTCGTGCGGCATCGGCTGCAGGCGCGACACAAAGCCCAGCACGCCCGGCTGGCTGGCTGCTGCGCTGGTGAGAGTGGAATGGCGGTTGGACATGTCAGCGATGTTGCCGGGTTGTCACATCATTGCCGCAATCGGATTGGCGCAGGTCACCACGAGTAAAACATCCGGTGTGCATTCACGGGTACCACGGAACGCCGAGTGTCGCAAGGAGCAACTGCCCGGCAGCTTGCTACTTGAGGCCGGCCAAGCGTTCGCGCCAGATTTTGTACAGCAGCACCGTTGCGCACACATCGCGCACGCAGTACTCGGCAATTTCACGGAACCGCCCGGCGGCCACAAGCTCGTTCATATCCGCGCCCGTCACGCCGTGGCCTTTGGGCGATTCAATGCCAAAAGCCTTGCAGTAAAAATCCAGATTGAAACGGCGCGACGCTCCTTCGTGACCGCTCACGCCGTAAAATGTGAGTTGATCGGCCAGATCACAGTGCGGCTCGGTCTGGTAACGATAGCCCAACCAATCCTTGCGCGTGACGGGAATGTTGAGCAGCGCCGAGCGCAGGTACAGGAACGGCACATCGAAGCCGCGCCCGTTGAAGGTGACAATCTTGTCGTAGCGTTTGGCGATTTCCCAAAAGCTGGTGAGCATCTCCGCCTCATCCATGCACGGCACAAACTGCACGGGGCCTTCGGGGTGCTCCTCAAAATCCTCGGCGACATACAGCACCTGCCCGCGCGCGGTGTCGGCATTGAGCATCGCGATGCACAACACCTGCGCCGTGAACGGCCAGAGACTGAACTGCCGCTGGATCTCGGCGCGGCGCGCAACTTTGGCATCCGCGTCGGCCAGCTTTTCTGCGGGGCGAAAGAGGTACTCCAACTGCGCCTCATCAAACTGGCTCGCGGGCAACGCGGAAGTCTCGATGTCAAAAACCAAACAGGCCATGCGCTCAACGTGTCAGATGCTCGCGGGGTGAAAAGAAAAAAGATGGCAGGGGATAAATCCTGCCATCTGATTTAAATCGGGCTATGAAGCAATCTAGTGCTTCTTAGCTGCCTTCTTCTTAGGAGCTGCTTTAGGAGCCGCTTTCTTCTTTGTGGACATGGTAGAATTCACCCCCTTCCAATTTACAAGCTGACGCGCTCTGAATAGCGCTAGGGAGTTTCTACTCGACAACCCAGTGCGTGCATAGGCTTTTCTTCATCGCCGAGCAAAAAAGTTTTCCACCGCGCTTTTCATTTCGACCGTTCCGACAAACCGCATTAGCGTCACCCACGATGTCCGCCGACGCGCCGCTCACGCCCATGATGGCACAGTACCAGCGCATTAAAAGCGGGCTGCCTCCCGACGCGTTGCTGCTCTTCCGGCTGGGCGATTTCTACGAAATGTTTTTTGACGACGCCAAGGTTGGCGCTCCGTTGTTGGACATCGCGTTGACGCATCGCGCCGGTCAGCCCATGTGCGGCATCCCGCATCATGCCGCCGAAGCGTATATCGGAAAACTGCTGCAGGCCGGGCGCAAAGTCGCTCTCTGCGAACAGATCAGCGAGCCGCGCCCGGGAAAATTGGTGGAGCGCGAGGTCACGCAGATCCTCAGTCCCGGCACGCATCTGGATGAAAAGATTCTGCCCGCTGAGCGCAACAATTATCTGGCAGCGATCTGTCCCAGCGCGCGCGCCATCGGCGTGGCGGTAGTGGATCTCACCACCGGCGAATTCAAAACCACCGAACTGGCCGACGTCGACGCGCTGCGCACGGAGTTGGAGCGATTGTGCCCGGCGGAAGTCATTCACCCCGTCAAGGCAGTGAGTCTGCGGCAGTCTTTCCAACAAGGCGCGGGCGTGTGGAGTGACTTCGAGGACTGGGTGTTCGCGCCCGAGACCGCGACGCACACGTTGTGCGCACATTTTGGAGTGCAGACACTCGATGGCTTTGGTCTGAAAGATCGTCCCGCCGCCATCGGTGCGGCGGGCGCGGCGCTGCATTACCTGAACCAGCATCTGCGGCGCAACGTGTCGCATCTGCGCCGGTTGCAGTTCTACACTCAGGACAGTTTCCTGCAACTGGACGCCGCCGCGCTGCGCCATCTGGAAATCCTGGAGCCGCTGCAACACACGGCGCCGCGCGAGACTTCGCTCTTTGGCATTCTCAACCAAACCTCCACGCCGATGGGCGCACGATTGCTGCGCGAATGGTTGGCGCGGCCGCTGGCCAACACGCGCAACATCGCCCGGCGGCAACGCGCTGTGCAGGCGCTGCTCGACAACCCCAGCCTGCACGCGTCCCTTCGCGGCCAACTGCGGCAGGTGCGCGACGTGGAGCGCACTGCCTCGCGCCTCTGCGCTGGCGGCGGCAATGCACGCGACTTGCGGCAATTGCAACTAGCGCTCGCTTGTCTGCCGGCGCTGAAGGAATTGCTCGCCGAGGCTGCACACGACGGGGTGCTGTCCGAAGAACCTTCCGGCCGCTCCGGCAATCTGCTTTCACAGCTCGAATCGGAATTGGTTCCGTTGCCGGAGTTGGTGGATCTGTTGCAGCGCGGCATCGTGGAGGAACCGCCCATCCCGGTGAAAGAAGGCGGACTGATCCGCGACGGGTTCGATGCGCAACTGGATGAGCTGCGCACCGGCGCACGCGATGGCAAGGCGTGGATCGTACAGTTGCAACAGCGCGAAAGTGAGCGCACGGGGATCCCCTCGTTGAAGGTGCGCTTCAACAACGTCTTTGGTTACTACATCGAGATCACCAAATCGCACCTCGACAAGGTGCCGCAGGATTATCACCGCAAGCAGACGGTCTCCAACGGCGAACGCTACACCACCGCCGAACTCAAGGAGATGGAAGGCAAAGTGCTGGGCGCCGAGGAACGCTGCGTGAAGTTGGAGTACGATCTCTTTCTGCGCCTGCGCGAAGGTGTGGTGTCAAACTTGGCGGCCATCCAGCGCACCGCGTCGGCGCTGGCGGCGGTGGATGTCCTCTGCTCCTTCTCGGAGACGGCGCGCGCGGGCCGGTACTGCCGCCCCGATGTGCGCGATGAAGGCCGGCTCGACATCAAAGGTGGTCGCCATCCGGTGTTGGAACAGGCGTTGCGCACCGAACGCTTCGTGCCCAACGACGCGCTGCTCGACGGCGACACGCGCCAGATCGCCCTCATCACCGGTCCCAACATGGCCGGCAAAAGCACGTACATCCGGCAGGTGGCGTTGCTCGTGTTGCTCGCGCACACCGGATCGTTCGTGCCGGCCGCCTCGGCGCGGATTGATTTGACCGACCGCATCTTCACGCGCATCGGCGCCAGTGACGATCTCGCGCGCGGGCAGTCCACTTTCATGGTGGAGATGAGCGAGACGGCCAACCTGCTGCACCACGCCACGCGCCGCAGCTTGGTGATCCTCGACGAGATCGGCCGGGGCACCAGCACCTTCGACGGCCTGAGTTTGGCGTGGGCCATCGTGGAGCATCTGCACAATCAGGTGGGCGCGCGCACGTTGTTTGCCACCCACTACCACGAGCTTTCAGAACTGGCCACGCGCCTGCCTCGGGTGTTTAACCTCAATGCCGTGGTGCGCGAGTGGAACGACCAGATCGTGTTCCTGCGCACCATCGCCGATGGCGCTGCCGATCAGAGTTACGGCATCCAAGTCGCGCGGCTGGCGGGCGTCCCTGCGCCGGTGCTGGAGCGCGCCCGGGAAATTTTGGGGAACTTGGAGGAGACCGCACTCACGCCTGCCGGTGGTGCCGGGCCTGCTCGCACCGCGCGTGCCGAACGGCGCAAACTGCAAACACTGCCACCACCACCGCAACTGGATCTCTTCGGTTGAGCCCCTCAGCCTGCGGCTCAGGCTTTGTACAGAATGACGACCCCGTAATCCAAGCCGCCCTTGTCATCAGCGCGACACTGCACGGGGGTGACGCTGATGATGTTCTCGTTGCCTTGCTCCCGCAGAAAATGGGTCACGGCCTCATCGAACTTGTCCTTCCCGTCCTTCACACAATCGCCGTGGCGAATGGTCTTGAGCGTGATCTGTTTTTCGCCGCGCTGTTCCTGCTCCAGCGTCACCAACTTGCGCCCGCCAAATCCCAGCTTGATGTCGCCCTCTTGCGCGCCGGTCTTCAAGACAGCCGCATCGGGATCCACCGGCTGAGGGCGCGGTGCCGGTGCCGCACCGGGGCGCGCACTGGCAACGGGCGGAGGCTTGGCCACAGCGGTAACGATAGCTGCGGGGGCGGCAAACTCTTCGGTCACCCGTTCGTCGGGAGGCAAGTCCGGTGGTAATTCCGCGACGGTCTCCTCCGCGACCAGTGTCGGCATCAACCCCAGCGCCGCCAATTCCTCCATCGTGGGCACGATGACCGGCTGGCTGCAGACGCCGCACGGCCAACTCCCCTCATAGGCTTCCCAGATCTGCTGCACCTGCGCCGCATCGGCACTCACGCTGGCACCGCATTGGGCGCAGTCAAAGGCGACCTGACCTTCCTCAATCCTGGCATTGGCGCATTTCATCGGGGTGGATTGGCGACCTCATGAAAGGCGGGATGCGCCCGGGAATCCAGCCCAAAATGGCTTAACTCCCAGCGACGCGACTGACACTGGCCCCCAGCCCGTGGAGCTTCGCATCAATTTTTTCGTACCCGCGATCCAAGTGATAAATACGGTTGACCTGCGTGATGCCCTTGGCCACCAACCCCGCGATCACCAACGCCGCCGATGCGCGCAGGTCGCTGGCCATCACCGGCGCGCCGCTGAGCGGACTGCCGCCCTTGATGATGGCGCTGGGGCCTTCGATGGCCAAATCCGCGCCCAACCGCAACAGCTCCGCCGCGTGCGAGAACCGCGCCTCGAAAATGCGCTCGGTGATGATGCTGATGCCGGGGATCAACGTCAGCAGCGTCATCATCTGCGCCTGCACATCGGTGGGGAAACCCGGATACGGCAGCGTGGTGATGTCCACCGGCCGCAGGCTGCGCCCGCGCTTGAAAGTGATCCCGCCCGCGTGGCCCTCCACCTTCACGCCCATGTCGCGCAGCTTGTCGATGACGGCCGTCAGATGCTCTATCCGCGCGCCGCGCAGCGTCACCTCGCCGCGCGTGGCCACGCCGGCGATGGCGTAAGTCGCGGCTTCGATGCGGTCGGGGATCACCTCGTGCTCCGCGCCGTGCAACTGTTTGACACCCGTGATGGTGATGGTCGGGCCGCCCGCCCCGGCGATTTTTGCGCCCATGGCGTTAAGAAATTTGGCGAGGTCTGTCACCTCCGGTTCGCACGCCGCGCTTTCGATAATCGTCTGCCCCTCCGCCAACACCGCAGCCATCATCACATTAGCCGTGCCCAACACCGTGGGGCCTGCGCGGCCACCCAGAAACACCGGCGCGCCGACGAGTCTGCGGCTTTTGACGCGCACATAACCGGCCATCGTCTTCACCTCCGCGCCCAGTGCGCGCATGCCTTTCAAATGAAGATCGATGGGCCGCACGCCAATCACGCAACCGCCGGGCATCGACACCGTCGCGCGATGCAGCCGCCCCAACAGCGGGCCTAGCACGCAGATGGAGCCGCGCATCTTGCGCACCAAATCGTAGTCGGCCTTGTCGGAGATGCGGCTGGCCTGCACTGTCAACGTGCCGCCGTCGCGCTGTACGGAGGCGCCCATCGAAGTGAGGATGCGCTCCATCATGCCCACGTCGGCCAGGTCGGGCACATTACGAATCACGCAACGCTCCGGCGTCAGCAACGTCGCCGCCATGATGGGCAGCACCGCGTTTTTGGCGCCGCTGATGTCCACAACGCCGTGAAGTGGCTTGCCGCCTTTGATCAATAAGCTGTCCATGAAATCCGCACCTCCCTTGGCCGCCGCTGATTGTTCATGAATCGTCGCGGGTGGCAACCACGATTCTGTCCGTGCCATTCAAATCCGGATGCACTGCACGCACTCGCCAGCCGTTGCCGGAGAAAAGATCTCGCACCGCTGCGGCTTGGCCATCACCAATCTCCAGCATCAGACAACCCTGCGAGTACATCCGCCGATGCGCGTGCGTGGCCAGCGCGCGATAAAAATCCAGCCCATCGTTGCCGCCATCCAATGCGCGGCGCGGATCATGGTCGCGCACCTCCGGCTGTAACGCGGCGATTTCCGCAGAGGAGATATATGGAGGGTTCGACACGATGAGATGATAGTCCGCGCGCCCGGGCAGACCACGCCGGCCGTCTCCCAAACAAAACCGGATGCGCGAAGCCACTCCATGCCGGCGGGCGTTGGCGCGCGCCACGCGCAACGCAGCGGCCGAAATATCCAGCGCATCCACGCGGGTGGCGGGCACGGTCAACGCCAGTGCAATCGCCAGACAACCGCTGCCCGTGCCAAAATCCAATGCTCGCAGCGAGCCAGTTTGTTGTTGCAGGAATTTGGTGGCCAACTCCGCCAGCAGTTCCGTCTCCGGCCGTGGGATGAGCACTCGCCGGTTCACCGCCAACTCAATCCCGCAAAAAGAAACGGTGCCCACGAGATGCTGCAAAGGCACACGCCGGGCGCGGCGCGCGGCCAGTGCGTGGAATCGCTTGGCTTGCTGCGCCGTCAACGGTCGCTGCGGCGTCAACCCCATTTCCAGCCGCGGCACATCCAGCACATGCGCGAGCAGCCACTCCGCATCCAGCCGCGCCGAGGGCACGCCCACCCGTTCGAGTCGGGCGGTGTGGCGCTGGATGGCTTCGCGCACGGTCATGCGCCTGCAGCTTGGTGGCCCGTTGCTGCGGCTCAAACCAAATTCCGCTCACATTGAAACTTGAACAGGGCTGCGCTCCCGACTATTCTCTGCGGCATGAGGAGAGTGTGTTTTCCATCCGGATTCGTCGCGGTGCTTTTGGCCGCTGCCCCGTTTATCTTCGCACAAGAAAAGGACAAGCCTGTCGCTCCACAGGCGCCTGCGGAAACAAAACCCGCCGATAAGCCCGTGGAGAAAACCGCGCCCGCCAAGCCTGTCCCCGGCCTGCCTGATATTCCCGATCCCACGACGCCGCCCAAGCCCGCGCCTAAGACGGAGCCGGCCAAGACAACCGATCCGGAAAAACCCAAGACCACTGAGCCTGCTCCCACAAAAACAGATCCTGCAAAAACGGAACCGGCGAAGACAGAACCGTCCAAACCCGATCCCTCCAAACCCACTGTACCAATCGGCGACAAACCGGCGGGTGATAAACCTACCACCGACAAGCCTGCTGGCGACAAGCCCGCGCCCAGCAAGCCCACGCCCGAGGACGCGCGCGCGCAGTACATGGAGGAACGCTTCCAGCAAGTGCGCGGCGAGATGGAGGATTTGAAGTCCGCCTACGCCTTGCAACTGCAAAAGACCAGCGACCTGACCTCCGAGATCAAGGCGTTGCGCGAAGACAACCGCAAGACATCCGCGCGCGCCTCGCAAACCTACGCCTCGCAGGAGGACATCAAGATGCTCACCGAAAAACTGCTGGAGCTGGACCGCAAACGGCTGGCCGACCGCGAGCTGATCTTGGCTGAGTTCAGCAAGATGATGCAGAAGATCACGGCGGCCGCAGCGCTGCCCCCGCCCCAGCACACCACCAAGCCCGCGCCCGGCGGCAAAGGTGTTGAACACCGCGTGGCCAAAGGCGAATTCCTCTCCACCATCATCGTTGCGTACAACACGGAGTTCAAGAAGCAGGGCAAAAAGGCGATCACCATGCAGCAGGTGCTCGATGCCAACCCCAACTTGAAGCCCGAACGCGTTCTCGTGGGGCAGATGATTTTCATCCCGCTGCACGACTCCAATGACTGACCTGCACCGCGGCCGATGAAAAAGCTGCGTCGCGCGCACCTATACCTCGGCTGTTTTTTTACGCCGGTATTGGCGCTCTATCTCTTCTCGGGCTTCTTTCTCACGCGCGATGAGGAGCGGCAGAAGACGCCCGACGAGGCGCGCTCCCTGCTTCAGAAACTCTATTGGGTTCACACCGCGCAGTTCTATCCCGCCCACGCCGTCGCGCCTGAAATTTCCGAGGCCATCCAATCCGCCGCCGACACCGACACGCTCACCACCACCCAGCCTCATCGCTTCCCTGTCGGGTTGCCCGTGCGCGTCATCGGCAACGATCTGCCCGGCGGACTGGAATCCAATCTGGATTGTTTCGCGCGACCAACGGGCGAGCGCAGCCTCACGCTGCACCTCACCGAGGCCGACGCCAAGTCGGGCCGCGCCGCGTTGGATCTCAATCACACCGGCGCAGTGAGCTTTCATCTGAACCCACAGTTGCCCTCGCGCGATCGCGCCGCGTACGATCGCACCCTCTTCAAATACCTCGCGCTGGCGATGGCCATCGGCGCACTGGCCACCATGGGACTGGGCGTGGTGCTGGCCTTCCGCTCCGTCCAACCGCGCTGGCCCGTGTGGGCGGCACTGGTGCTGGGCATGTTGGTGCCCATTGTTTTTCTGTGGATTGGCCAGGCGCGAAAACCGCCTCCCTCAAAAGCGCCGCCAGAGATGCCAGCACTGCCGGGCGCACTGCTGCCGGGCACGCCGGATTTGCCGCCCGGCAAGCTCGCGCCTTAATCGCGCGCGGCTGTCGCGGAGTTCTCCGCCTGCGCAGCCACTTGTTTTAACGCCTCCAGCAACGCCGCCCAATCTGCGCGCGTGGTCGCCGGTCCGCTGCTAAAACGCAGCGCCCGCCCGGCATCGGCTGCGCTGTAGCCCATCGCCGTGAGCACGTGACTGGGAGTTTCCTTGCCGCTGGCACAGGCGCTGCCGGTGGAAACAGCGAATCCCGCCTTGTCCAACTTCACCACCCAACGCTGCCGACAATCCGCCTCCGGCATCAGCGCGCTCACGGTGTTCCAAAGTCGCGCCGTGTCCGCGCCGACAATCGCTGCGCCGGGCAATTCAGCAACCAAGCACGTCTCAAATTCCGCGCGCCACTGCTCGCGCTCTCCACTGTCCATCTCGCGTTCACGTGCTACCAACGCCGCCACCAGCGCCAACGCACCTGCAACATTTTCCGTCCCCGCGCGCCGACCTTCCTCTTGCGCGCCGCCCGCCAGCAGCGGTTCAAAACGTCCCTGCGCCGGCACTTTCAGCAAACCCATCCCGCGTGGCCCGCCAAATTTGTGCGCGCTGCCGCTCACAAAATCGCACGCGCCCAGTCCCGCCGCCGGCAACCGGCCCAGCCATTGCACCGCATCGCAAAAGAACGGCGTGCCCGCCGTGCGGCACAGCGCCTGCGCCTCGCGCCACGGTTGCAACACGCCCGTCTCGTTGTTCGCAGCCATCAACGCGACCAATGCTGGTGAGCCTTTCTTCAACTCCTGCTCCAGCCAATTCAAGTCCGCCACGCCGGCGTGAGAGACAGGGATGAAGCGGTGCGCGCCGGAAAAATAACGCCGCGCTGCTTCGATGACACACGGATGTTCGACAGCGGAAAGCCACACCTGCGCGCCCGACGCAGCCGTGCGCGCCGTGTGATGAAAGACGGCGTTAGCCGATTCAGTGGCGCCGCTAGTCCACACGATGTCCAGTGCGTCACAGCCAAGCGCGGTCGCCAATTGCTGTCGCGCTTGAGCCAGCGCCGCATCGGCACGCTGCCCCACGCGATGCGGACTGGAAGGATTGCCGGGGAATTGTTCCGCCGCCTCCAGCCACGCCACTCGCGCCGCGGGATGCAGTGGCGCCGTGGCGTTGTGGTCGAAATAACGCACGCCCGTTTCTAGCGCACGCCGCGTGGAGAAACAAGATTGGCCCGCGCCATCTTCTCAGCCATCATGCTGATAGAGTAATTGCAGCTCACTATCCGCGAATCATGAACCCAAGCCGCAGTGATAAAACCCCGAAGCACGGTGCCTGCAGGGAGACCTTTACCGACGGAAAACTATCCGCCACGGGCCGGTACATGAACGGCAAGAAAGTGGGCGCCTGGAAATATTATTTCCGCAGCGGGCCACTGCGGGCCAGCGGCAAGTATGCGGGGGACGAGCTTATCGGCCCGTGGAAATGGTTCCGCGAACAGGGCGAACTGCAGCAGACCGGCGGGTTCAAGGATGGCAAGCAGGCGGGACTCTGGAAACGTGATCGCGCGGATGGCACGTTGCACGACACCCGCCATTTTTCAGACGGGAAATTGAGCCGGACAAAGACTTGCTGAGCAACCTGACTGTTGCAGAAGGCAGCCGCAACGCACACATCCCGCTTTCCCGCTTTGCTTGGGTGTGATTTGCTGGTGGCCCGAGATGGATACCGGCAAACCCGCCACACAGCTTTACAGGCGTTCACATTTTGTGACGCATCTGCCGGTGAATTATCTCTTCAGCCCTTCGCATTTCTGGATTGCGCCCGTGCCGGATAAGCCCGGCCTCTGGCGCGTGGGCCTCACGAAATTCGCCAGTCGCATGCTGGGTGAGATGGTGGACTTGGGTCTCGACCCCGCGCCCGATGCGCCGGTGGAGCCGGGCCAAACCCTCGGCTGGGTGGAAGGCTTCAAGGCCATCTCGGACGTGTACTGCATCGCGCGCGGCAGTTTCGCCGGCGTCAACCCAGCGCTGCGCGAGAAGATTTCCCTCATCAACAAAGATTGTCACGGCGCGGGTTGGTTATATGCGGTGCGTGGCGAGCCCGGCCCGCAGTGTCTGGACATGCCGGCCTATCGCGCGTTGTTGGACAAAACCATCGACAAGATTTTGGAGCAGCAAAAGGGGACGGAGATCCAGTGAGCGCGGCGGCCTTGTTTTGCTGCGTTGCCCTTGCCAATTGATTTTGGCCGCGAACAGATTCAGACTCCCTTCGTGACCGCCGCTCAAACCCAGCATCCCGCGCCGACATCGAAGGCGCGCTACATCATGGTGGGCGGATTTCTCGGCGCGGGAAAGACTACCGCCGTCGCGCGACTGGCGCGGCATCTCACTGATCAAGGACTGCGCGTGGGGCTGATCACCAATGATCAGGGCAGCGAGTTGGTGGACACGGCGATGCTGCGGTCGCACGGATTTGCCACAGAGGAAATCGCCGGCGGCTGTTTCTGTTGCCGCTTCAATTCACTCGTCGAGGCGGCGGACAAGCTCGCGCAAGGCGCGCGCCCGGAGGTATTCATCGCCGAACCGGTGGGCAGTTGCACCGATCTCGTCGCGACAGTGACCTATCCGCTGCGCCGCATGTACGGCGATCGCTTTGCCATCGCACCCTTGAGCGTGCTGGTGGATCCCGTCCGCGCGGCGCGCGTGCTCGGCTTGGAAACGGGCGGCCAATTCTCCGAGAAGGTTCGCTACATTTATCTCAAGCAACTCGAGGAGGCCGACCTCATCGTCATCAACAAATGCGACACGTTGGATGCCGGGCGCAGAACTGCGTTGCGCGCTGCGTTGGCGCGGGAATTTCCGAAGGCGGAGTTGCTGGAAATCTCCGCGCGCACGGGTGAGGGATTGGCTCCGTGGTTTGCGCGCGTCAACGATTCGGAACAAACCGCGCGCGCCGTGATGACCGTGGATTATCAGACGTACGCCGAGGGCGAGGCGCTCTTGGGCTGGCTCAACGCCACAGCATTGCTGGCCGCGCCCGCAGGTTTTGACTCCGATGCGGTGCTCGCTGCGCTTGCTGCCGACGTGCAGTCCCGACTGCGCGCGGCGGGAGCCGAAGTGGCGCATTTCAAGATGACCTTGAATCCCGACAACACGTTTGGCGGCGCGGTGGCGGTGATCAATCTGGTGCGCAGCGACTTTGTGCCCGAACTTTCTCAGAGCCTCGAAGATCCTGTGACGAGCGGCCAACTCATCATGAACCTTCGCGCCGAGGCCGCGCCGCAGACACTGGCCGATGCCGTGCGCGCCGCGCTTGCCACGGTGCCGCCGCGGTTCACCGGATTGACGGCCGCGCTGGAGCATCTCGAATATTTCCGCCCCGGCAAACCGGTGCCCACTCACCGCGTCGAGAGCATTGAGTCACTCTGAAACCGCAGTTGCCGTCCCGTGCATCCTCACGCTAGACTTCCCGCGCATGCCTGACGCCCCGCGCATCCTGTATTGCCACTGCGCCTACGCGCAGGTGGTGCCGCCGGACGTGAAGGCTGCCGTGCTGCGTCGGCTGTGCGAGAGTGGCGCGGCCTTCGATGCCGTGGCGGATCTGTGCGAGATGGCGGCGCGGCGCGATCCTGCGTTGAAACGGCTGGCCGAAGGTGGCGCGGTGAAGATTGCCGCCTGTTTCCCGCGCGCGGTGAAAGGCTTGTTCCATCAGGCGGGTGCTGATCTTGCCGCCGAGCGCACCGAGGTGATTAACATGCGCACGCAAAGCGCGGAAGAAGTCAGCGCCGCACTCGCCAGCGCGGACATGAATCTCAATCTGCCGCAAGGCAAGACCGAGGCGGCCGCCGCGGCGGCGGCGGCGCGGAAAACGTGAACTGATTTATGGCCATCAAAGACCAAACCACACTGCGCGTCGTTCTTTACGAGGGCGCGGGCGCGCAGCCGCTGGGCGCTGCGGATCGGTTTGCGGCGCTCACCGAATTGCTGGAGCGCGGCTACACCGTCACCCGCACCGGCACGGGCACTGTGGCGCCGGCCGATCGCAGTACGCTGCTTGTTTTGGGACGCTTCGATGAAGGTCGCGTGCCGCAGGCGGAAGATGCGGAGGGGCAGGTCGCCGTGCATTTTGAGGACATCTCCGGACAGGACACCGCGGCCATCGCCGGGCGCGTGGAGTGGCACCGCGAACAGCGCGGCGCCGCGCGGCACGGCGAGTGGAAGCCGTGGTTCCCGGTCATTGACTACGACCGTTGCACCAACTGCATGCAGTGCCTTTCCTTCTGTCTCTTCGGCGTGTACGGCGCGGATGCGACTGGGCGCATCGAGGTGCAGACCAACGACAATTGCAAAACCAATTGCCCGGCCTGCAGTCGTGTCTGTCCCGAGGCGGCCATCATGTTCCCCAAATACAAAGCTGGTCCGATCAATGGCGACGCCGTCACGGCCGCCGATCTTGGGCGGGAACGGATGAAGGTGGACATCTCCGCGCTGTTGGGCGGCGATGTGTACGCCTCGTTGCGGCAGCGCAGTGATGACGCCAAGGTGCGCTTCAGCAAAGAGCGGGATGATAAGAAGGCGCTGGCTGAACGGCAGAAATGTCTGACCAAACTCGCCACGGCGGGCGACATTCCTGTGGAGGTGCTGATGAGCCTGCCCGCGCCCGATGAGATTTTGCGTCGCGCAGGGGAGGCGAAAGCCAAGGCCGCCGCCGCGCTGGCGATGAATCATCAAACTCAATCATGAACAACAACGCTTTCCGATTCCGCTTGTTGGAAGAGGTGCGCTGCCAGTGCCGTTTCGCGCTGTACGCCTACGGGCAGATCCACGGGCACCTGCAATTGAACGTTCCCGAGAACGTCTTTTTCTATACGCACGCCTTCGTGCGCCACGCGGCGGATCTGGGCAAGGTGCTCTGGCCGGCCAATCCCACCGCGGCGGAACGCGGCAAGATGTTGTGCGAGGCGACGGCGGCGCCCGAACGTGCCCCGGCAGATTGGGCGGCGCTTGGCGCGACGCTGGATCAGTTCGACGCGCACCTCATCGCTTGGTACGGCAACGAGGCCCACCACTCGGCGCAGCCGATGAACCTGATGCCCGTGGGGCCGCTGGTTGGATTTGCCTCTGACAACTTCCATCGCAACCTCGATCCGGAATCCATGCAGTTCATTTTCGAAGGCTGCTCCTGCAACCTGCGTCAGATAGCGGATGTCATCCGGAAAATTGACACGGGGGCCGAGCATTGGTTGCGCCACAATAATTCGTGGTGAACCCGCGATGAGGCTGGCCCGCTTTTGGGTTCGACACTCCGGTTCGGCCACCGCACAATCTGCGGCCGTTACACAGACAGCAAACATCGGCCGCATGTTGGCCGTTGAAAAGCCATAGCTACATGTCCACTACCGCCTCACTCGTCATCCCGCGCCCGGTTCCGCGTCCTCTGTCGCGCAAACCGAAAGACAACGTGCCGCAGACGCGCCCCGAGCGCGAACGCGCCTTGGCCGCCGTGCGCGCCTACGTGGCGGAGTTCAACCCCGTGCCGCCGCTGCCGGTGGAGGATTTGAAGATCCACGCCGATCGCGTGCTGGCGAATCTGCGATGGCCGGCGATCTACCGCGATTACGTGGGCGTGCTGATCAACAACGAAAGCTGGCGCGAACAACTGGCCTCCGTGCCGTTCGAGCGGCGCCTGCTGCTGCTGCCCAAATGTCTGCGCGTGGAAAGCCGTTGCCCGGCGCCCTTCGACGAGTTTGGTCTGCTGTGCAAACAATGCGGCCTCTGCACCATCCAAGATTTGCAAGCGGAGGCCGAGCGTCTCGGCTACGCGGTGCTCGTCGCCGAAGGCAGCGCCATCGTCATGTCGCTCATCCAGACCGGCAAGATCGAGGCCATCGTCGGCGTGAGTTGCCTCTCGGTTTTGGAGCGCGCGTTCCCGTACATGGAAGCCGCAGCCGTGCCCGGTGTGGCCATCCCGTTGTTGCAGGATGATTGCATCAACACCACCGTGGACGAGGAATGGGTCTGGGATTACATCCATCTCACCAGCGATGACCGCACGCGGCGACTGGACTTGGGCCGGCTGCGCGATGAAGTGGCCACGTGGTTCACGCCCGCCTCGCTCTCCGCGCTGCTGGGTCAGCCTGACGGCGAAACGGAAGTCATCGCCCACGAATGGCTGGCGCGCGCGGGCAAACGCTGGCGTCCGTTCCTCGCCGCTGCTGCTTGTCAGGCACTGCGCGAACATCCCGAAGGGTCGTTGCCCGAAGATTTGAAAAACATCGCCGTGGCGGTGGAGTGCTTCCACAAAGCATCGCTCATCCACGACGACATCGAGGACAACGACGCCCAACGGTACGGCGAGAAAACGTTGCACGAAGAACACGGCGTGGCGGTGGCGCTCAACGTGGGCGACCTGCTCATCGGCGAAGGCTACCGGCTCATCGGCAAGTGCAACATCAGCGCTGAACAACGCGCGGCGATGTTGAACGTGGCCGCCGCTGGACAGCGCGAACTGTGCCGCGGCCAAGGCGCGGAGCTGTGCTGGCAACAACGTCCGCAGCCGCTCTCCACGCTGCAAGTGCTCGACATCTTCCGCAAAAAAACTGCGCCGGCCTTCGAGGTCGCCCTGCAATTGGGCGCGCTCCATGCGGGCGTGGCCGAGCACGCCGCTGTCTCCGGGGTGTTGGGCAAATACAGCGAGGCGCTGGGCATTGCGTATCAGATCCGCGACGACCTCAGCGATCTGGGCGACACGGGCGAGACCAACGACATCGCCGGCCTGCGCCCGAGCTTGCTGCTGGCCGTGGCGCATGAACGCGCGAAAGACAGCGAGCGCGAATTGCTCGGCGCGCTGTGGCGTCGTCAGCCCCCGGCCGGATGCGGCGCCGGACAAGTGGAGGCGCTTTATCGCAAGCTCAAGGCCGATGAGCGCGCGGAGACGTTGCTGGCCACGTACAAGGAAGAGGCCGTGCACGCGTTGCGCGAGCTGGAGAATCCAAATCTCAAAGGGCTGCTGCGCCGCGTCATTGGCAAGATTTTCAACGAGGCTGAAATCAAGGGCTGGTGCAGCGAAGTGCAGGAGTCGGAGTTGCACAAGGCCCACAAGGTTCACGAAACCCACGAGGCCCGCCAGCCGGTCGTCGCCTGACGGCACCGCGCGCGTCTCGATGAGCCTGCGCCTTCAACTGCTGCAGGTGGCCCGGCTTTCACCGCGCCTCTTGGGCGACTCCGCCGGATTGGTGCGCGATTTCTTTCGCAGCCGACTCAACGCGGACGGCGCGGGACTGGATCGCGCGGGCCGCCCCGATCTGTATTACACCATCTTCGCGCTCGCGGGCCTGCAGGCGTTGGACGCCGAGGTGCCGGCCGACAAAGTGGAGGCGTACCTGCGCTCGCATGGCGATGGCGCAGCGCTGGACTTTGTACACCTCTCCGCGCTGGCCCGTTGTTGGGCCGCCATCGGCACCAAGCGCATGCCCGCTGGACTGGCCGACGCACTGCTCGCGCGCATCGAATCTTTCCGCAAACCCGATAGCGGTTACGAGGGCGATACAAAGTTGGCGCACGGCACGGCCTACGGGGCGTTCGTGGCGCTGGGCGCTTACCAAGATCTGGATCGCAATCCGCCCTCGCCGCTGAAGTTGATCCAAAGCCTCAAGCGCCTTGAAACCCCGGATCATGCGTGGAGCAATTTCCCCGGCACGCCCATCGGCGCGACCAATGCCACCGCCGGCGCGGTGACGCTCATCCGCCATCTTGGTTTTCCCGTGAACAACGCCGTGGGGGACTGGCTGCTGGCGCAGTCGCATGAGCAGGGTGGATTTGTCGCCGTGCCCGGCGCGCCCATGCCCGATCTGCTTTCCACCGCGACGACGCTGCATGCACTCGCTGCGATGGAACGGCGTTTGCCCAACGTGATCCACGAACGCTGCCTGGATTTCATCGACACGCTCTGGACCAATGAAGGGGGCTTTCACGGTCACTGGGCCGATGAGCATGTGGACGCGGAATACACGTACTACGGCTTACTGGCGCTGGGCCATCTCAGTCTCTGATGCTGTGCCGGTCAACCGTGTGAATCCGTAAAGGAGCGCGGCGGTGAGCGCGCCGTTCACCAGCAGCAACTCGTAGCCAAATTTGTAGCCGCCAAACCACGCAGCGGCGTTGCGTTCCACCACCCAGCAGATCACCGGCGCCAACACACAGGCTAGCGGCGCCAGCCGGTCATTCACCGGGCATCGCGTGAAAAGGCCCAGCGCGAAGAGGCCCAGCAACGGGCCGTAGGTGAAGGTGGCGAGCTTGAGCACCAGATCAATGACGGCGCGGCTGCTCACCGCTTGGAAAACCAAAATCACCAGCAGCAACAACACGGCAAACCCGATGTGCGCGCGATGGCGCAAGCGCGTCCGCTCGGCTTCGCTGCGGCGATTGTCGTGCGCGATGTCGAGGCAGAAACTGGTGGTGAGTGTGGTGAGCACGGAGTCCGCGCTGGAAAATGTGGCAGCGGTGAGGCCGAGCACGAAGACGACGGCGGCGAAGGTGCCGAGGTGTTGAAAGGCGAGTAGCGGAAAGAACTGGTCGGTTTTCTCCGGCACGGCGACGCCTTGGGACTGCGCGTAGGCGTAGAGCAGCGCGCCCAGCGCGAGGAAGAGGAAGTTCACCAGCACGATCACGCCGCTGAACCAGAAGATGTTTTTCTGCGCCTCGCCCAGCGTGCGGCACGAGAGGCTTTTCTGCATCGAGTTCTGGTCCAGCCCGGTCATCACCACGGCGATGAAGGCGCCGGAGAGGAATTGTTTCCAAAAGAATTTGGGATCTTTCCAGTCCCAGAAAAAGATCTGCGCGTGCGGGCTGTCCTGCAAAGTCGAGACCAGCCCGTCCCAGTCCAGTCCCAGCCCGCGCCACAGCGCGACCAGCGAAAGCCCCACGCCCAGCAGCAGGAACGCCGACTGCAGCGTGTCCGTCCACACCAACGTCTTGATGCCGCCGCGATAGGTGTAGGCGAGCATCAGCAGGATCATCACTGCGACGGTGAGCGCGAAAGGCACGTGCCATTGATCAAACACGAAGGTCTGGAATACGCCCGCCGCCAAGTACAGTCGCGCCGCTGCGCCGAGCGTGCGGGAAATCAGGAAGAACGCCGCGCCGGTTTTTTGCGCGCGCGGACCAAAGCGTTGGCCGAGGTAACCGTAGATGGAAGTGAGTTCCAGCCGGTAATACAGCGGCAACAACACCAGCGCGATGGCGACGTAGCCCAGCACATAGCCGAAGACCATTTGCAAGTAGGAGAACTGGTTGGCGCCCACCGAGCCGGGCACGGAGATGAAGGTGACGCCCGAGAGCGTGTCGCTGATCATCCCGAAGGCGACGATGTACCACGGCGATGCTTTGTTGCCGAGATAGTAGCCGGCCGTGTCCGCGCCTCGCCCCGTGCGCCACGCGATGGCCAACAGCAGCGCGAAGTACGCGCCCACGCAGGCCAAGATGACTGCGGGCGTCATGCGCGCGATTGAACGGCAAAGCCCGCGGGGTGACAACCGCTTTGCATGCACACCCGCGCAATGTTCGGCATTGACCGTGCCGACGGGCGGGCTAGTGTTGCCGCCTCATTACACAAACACCAATAACCAACGAGCGTTTATGAGCCAACATCAACCTACCCCGACTCGCCGGGACTTCATCAAACACGCGGCCACGGCCACGGCTGTCGTCGCCACGGTCAATCTTTTCAAGACGCCTGTGTACGGCCAGAACAAGGCGCCCAGCGCCAATGTGATCGGCGCAAACAACAAAATCGTTGTCGGCCACATCGGTGTGGGCGGCCAAGGCATGGCCCACGTGCGCACCGCCAAAGGCCAGGCCGCGGACGCGAACATTGTGCAGGCCGCCACGTGCGATGTCTCCAAGCATCGTACTGCGGAGGCCAAGGCGTTCATCGAGAAAGACAACGCCAGCGCGAAGGTGCAGGGCTACGACGATTACAAAAAGGTGCTCGATCGCAGCGACATTGACGCGGTGTTTGTCACCACGGTGGATCACTGGCACACGAAGATTGCTGTGGACGCCCTCAACGCCGGCAAGCACGTCTATGTGGAGAAGCCGATGACGCGCTACCTCGGTGAGGCGTTCGAGATCGCGGACGCCGTCAAGAAGACCGGCAAGAAACTGCAGGTCGGTGCGCAGGGCTGCTCCGATGCCAAGTGGCACAAGACCGCCGAGATCATCAAGTCCGGGGCCATCGGCGCGATGGTGTTGGGCCAGGGTTCCTACATGCGCAACAGTCCCAAGGGCGAATGGAATTACACCATCCAGCCGTGGGCCAGCGCTACGGACATCAGTTGGAAATCGTGGCTGGGTCCGGTGAAGAAGCAGGTGGACTTCAACGCTGATCATTATTTCCGCTGGCGGAAATATTACCCGTACTGCGCGGGTCTGTTGGGCGACCTCTTCCCGCACCGCCTGCACCCGCTGATGCTCGCCACGGGCAACCCGGAGTTCCCCACGCGCGTGGTGTCGCTGGGCAGCAAGAAAATCCGCACGGACAAAAACACGCCCAGCTCCTACGAGCGCGACGTGCCGGAGACCGTGCAGCTCATTGCTGAATTCCCCAGTGGCCTGAACCTCATGGTGGCCAGCGCCACGGTGAACGAGCAGGGATTGCCCGACATGATCCGCGGCCACAAAGGCACGCTCTACTTCGCCGGCAACCGCGTGGAGCTCAAGCCCGAGCGGCCCTTCGCCGAGGAGATCGACCCGCAGGTGTGGGAAAACCTCCTGCCCGGCGAAAGCGTCCAGGTGCACGAGCGCAACTGGTTTGATTGCATCCGCAACGGCAAAGAACCCAACGCCGGCATTGACCTGGCCTTGAAGGTTCAGACCGTGATCTCGCTGGCGGAGATGAGCGAGCGCTTGAGCGTGATGTGCCTCTTCGACCCGAAGACGCGCAAAGTCACCGACGGCACCGGCCGCGAGATTAAGCCCATCACCTACGGCAGCACCGACCTCTCGTAGGTCGCCGCACTGTTTTACAAACCGGGGTTTCGCGACTGCGAAGCCCCGGTTTTTTGTGCATGCAACCGCTCGCCGTCGCCCGCAACGCAATGGCCACCCGCTTCGAGGTGGTCCTGCACGGCGACAATCCCGTGCGCCTGCGCGCTGCTGCCGAAGAGGCGCTTGATGAGATTGACCGGCTGGATGCCGCGCTGAGTTTTCATCTGCCCTCCAGTCAGATCGCGCAAGTCAACGCCCGCGCCGCCCGCGCGCCTGTGCCGGTCTCTGCTGAGGTGTTTGCACTGCTGCAACGCTGCGGCCAACTCACTGCGGAAACCGGCGGCGCCTTTGACATCACCCTCGCGCCGTTGCTGCGCTGCTGGAAATTTATCGGCGCAACTGGGGCCACACCCACCGACGCGGACATCGCTGCCGCACTGGACTGCACCGGCTGGCGGCATGTTGAACTGGACGAAGCCGCCAGCACCGTGCGCTTCCGGCGGAGCGGCGTGCAGCTTGACCTCGGCGCGATCGGCAAAGGCTACGCGCTGGAAATCGCCGCCCAGCGCCTGCGCGAACTGGGCATGTCGCACGCGCTCATCCACGGCGGCACCAGCACCGCCTGCGCATTCGGCGTGCAACCCGACGGCCGTCCGTGGCGCATCGCCATCGAACATCCGGATTCCACGGCGGCGGTGCCCTTGCCCCCGCTGTCCGTCGTGGATCTGCTGGACGGCTCGCTCTCTGTCTCCGGCGTGAAGGGAAAATCTTTCATCGACATCGAAGGGCGGACGCAGGGTCATGTCATTGATCCGCGCACGGGCCGCCCGACGCAGGCGGCGCAACTAGCGGCGGTGTGGTTGCCCGACGCCACGGAGAGCGACGCCTTTTCCACCGCGCTGTTGGTGGATGGCCCGGTGGCGCTGCCTCGACTGTGCGCAGCGCGTCCGAATATCCGCGCACTGGCCGCGTCCATCCAGCACCAGAAATGGAACATCAACTCCGTAGGTTTATGACACCTCGCCTTGCCATCCTTGCCTCCCTTGTTTGCCTGCTGCTGTTGTCGCTGGCATTTGCTGAACCTCCCAAAGTGCCCGCGCCTGCGCCTGCAATCGCGCCCAAAGCCGTGCCGCCCATTCCCGCGTGGGTGACCAATGCCGTGGATGCGAAATCACCAGCGCGGCCTTTTGCTCGCGGCATTTTCTCCACACAGGCGGCGCAGTTGGAAAAGTTTGTGCCGTCCGGCGCACTGGCGAAGGAATTGAAAGCCCCCGTCGGCTATGTGCTGCGCGTGTACGATGGCAACTTGGAGGCCAAGCCCGCCGTGCCCGCTTCCATGGAAGTCCTCAAGGATGGCGCGCGCCTTTTCGCCGCGCGCGGGCACCGTTTCCAGAACGCCACGGCTGAGGACATCACTGGAGACAACGCGCCCGATGTCTTCCGCATCACGCACATCTCGGGAACGGAACCGACATCGTTCCACCAATTCATCGTGGAATTGGGAGTCGCGTTTCGCGTGCAGACCATCGGGCCTTTCGCCAATCCCATTCCCAATCCCAAGGGCGACAAGAGCGGCCCGCCTCAACCGTAAGGCAGCGAAGAGCGCAGTGCCCATTGGTCGAGCAGTTCCTCGGGCAATTCGCGCAGGAACCGCGAGGGCGTTTGCATCGCGTCTCCAGCCGAGGCTGCAGCCACCGTTCGCATCAGCGGATAGCTCAGGTGCAGCCAATCTTTCGCGCGCGTGACGGCGACATAAAAAAGCCGGCGCTCCTCTTCCTCGCCCTCGACCGAGTTGAGCGAGCGGCTCGATGGAAAAAGTCCGTCACACAGCATGATGACAAACACCACCTTGAACTCCAGTCCCTTGGCTTGATGGATCGTGGAGAGCCGCAGCCGATCATCTTCATCGTTGGCGGGCCGCGCTTCCTCCGTCTCGATATTCGTCAGCAGCGCCAGCTCCGCGAGGAACAGCTCCAAGCTATCGTACTTGCGCGCGAACACCGCCAGTTGTTCCAGATCATCCAGCCGCATCTGCGGGCGATCGTAATTCGCGGCGACATACTCCTCGTAGCCCGCCTCGATGATGATCTGGATCATCTGCCCCGCGTCGTGCCGCACCGGCTCGGCTTCCAGTTGGGAAATCGTCGCGGCCAATTGCGCCCATGCCGCCTGCGCTCGTTTGGGAATTCTAGCACACCGCATCAACGCTGCCTCCAGCGACTGTCCCGCAACTGCGCTGCTTACCATCGCGCCCCATAATGCGTGCGCGCCTTTGGGGCCAATGCCCGGGAGCATCAACGCCAGCCGCTTGAACGCCAGTTCATCGCGCGGGTTGCCCACCCAACGCAGGTACGCCGTCACGTCCTTCACATGCGCCTGCTCAAAAAAACGGATGCCGCTGGTGATGCTGAAGGGAATGTTGCGCCGCGTCAGTTCCAGTTGCAGTTCCAGCGCGTGGAAATGCGAGCGGTACAGTACCGCCATCTCGCGCAGTGGCACGCCCTCCTCCCGCAACTCCAGCGCGCGCTGCGCCACGAAGGCCGACTGTTCATCAGCGGCGGCGCAAGTCACCAGCACCGGTTTATCACCCGAGCCGCGTGCGGGGATCAGCGCCTTGGGCAACTGCTGCGTGTTGGCGGCGATTGCCGCGTTGGCCAGCGCGAGAATCTCCGGCGTGCTGCGGTAGTTGGTCTCGACCTTGTAAATCTGCGCGCCCGGATAACGCCGCCCGAAGTCGAGGATGTTCCGGAAGTCCGCGCCGCGCCACGAGTAGATGCTCTGCGAATCATCGCCCACCACCATCACGTTGCGATGCCGCGCGCCCAACAGGTCAATGATCTGCGCCTGCAGCGGGTTCGTGTCCTGATATTCGTCCACGAGCACGAACTGGAACCGCCGCTGGTACAGCTCGCAGACGTCCTCCTGTTCGCGCAGCAACCGCAGCCACAGCACGAGGAGATCGTCGAAATCCGTCATGCCGTTGGTGCGCTTGCGCGCGGTGTACCGCTCTTGGATGGCCGCCACGGTATCGGCCAGTTCCAAGAGCCACGGGTATTGGGTGTCAATCACCTCGCGCACCGGCACGCATTTGTTGGCTGCCAAAGAAAAGATCTCTCCCAGTACCTCCGGCTTGGGAAACTTGCCCGCCTTCGTGTCCACGCCCGCATCGGCCACGCAGGCCTTGATCAATTCCTTGGCGTCATCCCGATCTTGGATGGTGAACCCCGATGGCAGACCCAGCACCGACGCGTGCTGCCGCAAAGTTCGGCACCCGATCGAATGGAACGTGCCTCCCCACAGTGCTCCGGTGTCGTGCCCCAACAACTCGGCAACACGACGCATCATTTCGCCGGCGGCCTTGTTGGTGAAGGTGAGTAGCAAGATGCGATCGGCCGCGACGCCCTGTTCCAGCAAGTACGCCACGCGATAGGTCAACGTGCGCGTCTTGCCGGAGCCAGCGCCCGCAATCACCAACGCCGGACCGGGCGGCGCCGTGACGGCCGCAAGCTGCGCGGGGTTCAGTTCCGCCGCGTAGTCAATGCGCAGATCCACGGCGGGCCGCACAGACTGGAGCACATAATCACGCGCCATCGCGCCGCCACGGTAACGCGCAGCGCAGCGCCCGCAAAGCCTTTGTCGCCGGCGCGCGTTGTGGGCCGTGATTTTGGGAATTGGACAGCCCGCGTCCGCGCCGTTAAGCTCGCTCGCTTTTCATGTCGCATCACGGACACACCGCAGCAGCCGATCCCACGTTCACCGCGCGCAAACGTTCCACGCTGGAGATTGTCCAGCGCGTGTGGATTTATCTGCGCCCGTACCCGTGGCTGGCGCTGGCCACGGTGGGTTGCGCGGTGCTCTCGCTCGCGGCGTCCTTCGCTTTCCCGAAGCTCACACAGATGATCATTGATGAGATCGTCAAGGGGCAGCGCGTGGAATGGCTGGGCAAAGCCGCGCTGGCGTTGGCTGTGGCGTTCGTGCTGCGCGATCTCTTCAACAGCCTGCGCATCCGGCTCAACAACCATCTGGAACAGCACGTCATCTTCGACATGCGCCGCGATCTCTTCGCGCGCCTGCAGCGGTTGCCCGCCAGTTATTTTGATCAGCGCGCCTCGGGCGATCTCATGACGCGCGTGACCGAAGACGTCAACAGTGTCGAGCGCGTCTTGATTGACGGCGCCGAGCAAGGCGTGGTGGCCGTGCTGGGAATCGTGGGCGTCACCTTCATCTTGTTTTATTCCAACCCGATCTTGGCCGCCGTGGCCATCGCGCCGCTGCCACTGCTGGCGGGGGGCGCGTTGTGGTACACCCTCACGGCGCACCGCCGTTATCGCCGCCAGCGCGAAGCCGCCAGCGCGCTCAACGCGCACTTGATGGACTGCCTGCAAGGCATCCGGCAGATCAAAGCATTCGCACGGCAGCCGCATGAGGACGCGCGATTCGCCGCGCATGCCGAGGAGTTGCGGCAAGGCACACTGGGCATCATGCGCGCGTGGGCGAATTACAATCCGGCCATGAGCCTCATTGCCGCACTGGGTTCGGTGTTGGTGCTGTGGGTGGGTGGTCGGCACGTGCTGGCCGGCACAATGACCATCGGCGAGCTGGTCGGCTTCCTGTTTTATCTCGCGCTGTTTTACGAGCCGTTGGCCCGCCTGCATTCGCTCAACCAGATTTTGCAAGCGGCGCGCGCGGCGGGCGAACGCGTCTTTGACATCCTCGACCACGATCCCGAACGCGAGAGCGGCCGCACCGAAATTCTGCCGTCGCCGCTACGGGGCGAAGTGCACTACGAGCGCGTGTCTTTTGCGTATGAATCGGGCCGGCGCGTCCTGCAGGACATCACGCTGCACGCGCGTCCCGGCGAGACGATCGCGTTGGTGGGGCCCACCGGCGCGGGCAAGTCCACGCTGCTCAATCTGCTGCCGGCGTTGTACGAAGCCAGCGAGGGGCGGATCACGATTGACGGCTGTGACACGCGCACGATGTCGCTGGCCTCGCTGCGCGGCGCCATCGCGGTCGTCAGTCAGGAGCCGTTTCTGTTCAACGGCACGCTGCGCGAAAACATTTTGTACGGCCGCCTCGACGCCACCGAGGCGGAGATGATGCAGGCTTGTCGCGCGGCCAACTGCCACGAGTTCATCATGCGGTTGCCCGAAACCTACGACAGCCGTGTCGGCGAGCGCGGTGTCAAATTGAGCGTCGGCGAAAAGCAACGCGTCAGCATCGCGCGCGCCCTGCTGCGCAACGCTCCCATCCTGATCCTCGACGAGGCCACGGCCAGTGTGGACACCGGCACCGAACGGCTCATCCAAGAAGCGCTGGAACGGTTGATGACCGGGCGCACCGCGTTTGTCATCGCGCACCGGCTCTCCACGATTCGCAAGGCCGACCAGATTCTTGTGCTGCACCACGGGCAGATTGTGGAGCGCGGCACGCACGAGGAATTGCTGGAGACCGGCGGGCTGTACGCCAAGCTCGCGCGCATCCAAAATACTTCCTTCATCGAAGAGAGCTTTGAGAAGTTGGAGTCGAGTTAGCGCCCCGCTGCTGCATCACGCCGTCTCGGCGAGCTTGCGATAATCCACCTTGCCGGAACCGAGCATGGGCATCTCATCCACCACACGAATCTCGCGCGGGATGGCGTAGTTGGGCAGCCCCTTGGTTTGCAGCACGCGGCGCAGTTCATCCACATCGAGCTTGGCAGCGTTGGTGACGGCGATCAGCGCCTCGCCCTTTTCCGCATCGGCACGAGCAATGACGGCCACTTGAAACGCTTCGCCATGCTGCGGGAACGCGCCCGCCAACGCATCTTCCACGGCGGTCAGGCTGACCATCTCGCCGCCGATCTTTGCGAAACGTTTCGCGCGGCCTTGGATGTAGATGTAGCGATCTTCATCCACGCGCACGATGTCGCCCGTGTCGTACCAACCGCCGTGCGCTTGGAACGCGGCGTTGGCGTCGCCGTTGAGATAGCCCTTCATGATGTTAGGCCCGCGCAGAAAAAGCCGCCCGCCCTCCGCCACGCCGTCCACCGGTTCGATCTTGTAATCCATCGCGGGGAAAAGCCGGCCCACCGCGCCTTTGCGGGATTCAAACACCGTGTTGACGCTCGCCACGGGACTGGTCTCGGTGGCGCCGTAGCCTTCGTAGAGGCGCACGCCGAAGTCGCGCGCCCATTGCTCGCGCGTGGCCTCCTGCACTTTTTCCGCGCCGCAGATGAGGTAGCGCAGCTTGGCGAAATCCGCCGCCTGCGCCGCGCGCGCGTAGCCGTTGATGAAGGTGTTCGTGCCCAGCATCACCGTGCAGTCGCGCTCGTAGAACGTGGCGGGAATCACGCGGTACAACAGCGGCGACGGGAACAGATAGACGAACATGCCGCGCACCAACGGCAGCAGCAAGCCCACCGTCAGCCCGAAGGAATGGAAGAGCGGCAGGCAGTTGAACACCCGATCGGTGTCCTGCAAATCAATCACCGCCGCGCATTGGCGGACGTTGGCCAAGAGATTGCGATGCGTCAGTTCCACCGCCTTGGGATGTCCTTCGGAGCCACTGGTGAAAAGCACCACCGCCGTGTCGGCGAACGGCGAATACTGCCCCGCCCACGGACTGAAGCGATGATTCAACGCACACGCCAATTTGGCGGCGCCGGAAATCTTGGCCCGCACATCCTCTAAATACACCAACTCCAGCCCGGCCTGTTGCAAGGGCGCGACATCCAATCGCGCCTTCTCGATGAACGCACGCGAGGTGATGATGTGCCGCAACTGCGCGAGCTTGGCGCATCGCACCATGGTCGCCGGGCCTGCGGAATAATTCAGAAGCGCGGGCACTTTGCCAGCGGCCCACAGACTGCACAGCGTCACGACGTGGCCGGTGACATTGGGCAGCAACACGCCCACGCGCGCGCCGCTCTCACCGCTCTCGCCAGGCAAATCCCTCCAGTGCGCGGCAAGCAAGTCGGTGCCGATGAGCAGCCGACGGTAGCTCAACGCTTGCCCGGCGGCGTCGTCCAGCACGACGTGATGGGGAATGTGCCGGGCAATTTCGGCCACGGCTGTCAGCACCGTGGTCGGGCCTTGCTCCATCGCCACATCGAATTGTTGACGCACCATTTGGTCGCGCACCCACTGGGTCAGTCGCCTGCGGGCTTCGCCAGAGTCCGCATCGGGAAATTGCGGCGGCGCGATGGGTTCGCTGAAGTGCGTCGTGACTTTGGGGAACCACTGCGTCCAACCCGGGTGCGGTGATTTATGCACGCGCTGCGCGCCGCGCAGGTGACAAAAGATCACTTTGGCCTGGGTTTTGTGCAGCAGAAATCCGGTGCCCTCAAAGAGCCTCTGCAATGTGCCCGTGCGCGACATGCGCCCCTCAGCGAAGAGGACGAGCTTGCCGCCCGCCTCCAGATGCTCGGCCATGTGCTTGGCCGCGTAGGGCGATTCGTTGTCGATGAGAATGAGGCGCGGGTTGGAAAGGATCCACGCGTGCAGTCGGCTCACGCGCGTGTTCACGCTGGCGGCGACAAATTTCCAGTCCGGTTCCAGACACAACCCGACGAACAGCCAATCAATCCATGACAGATGGTTGGGCACCAGCAAGAGCGGCCCAGGCGCGCGCGTGGCCTGCGCGTTGAACGAGCTCCAACGGAAGAGCACCCGCAAGACACAACGCATCAGCGCCAGAAAAAACCGGTTGGCCCACAGGTTCATCGCCGGCACAGGATAGGCTAATGCCGCCGCGCGGGCGAACCAATAAATGCGCGGGCCGCGCGGGCAATTGGATTGCCTGCTCGATAAGCACTGCCTTTAATGGGCCGCACGCATTCCAACTGTGAGCAGCATTCCACCAACCCCGCGCCAGATCGGCTTTGGTTCCGCGACGGCCACGGTCATCGCCTCCATGATTGGCGCGGGCGTGTTCGGGGCCACGGGCGGTTTTGCCTACAAGCTCGGCAGCGGCACCGATGTGTTGCTGGTGTGGTTTTTCTGCGGCGGACTGGCGTTGGCGGGCGCGCTCTCACTGGGTGAACTGGCCGGCATGATGCCGCAAGCCGGTGGGTGTTACGTTTTCAACCGCGAAATCTACGGGCGCACGGCGGGCTATCTCAGCGGCGTGTTGAGCATGCTGCTGGCATTCGTGGGAGCACTGGCATTCATCGCGCTGTTGCTCGGGCATCACGTCGCGGTGTTCGCGCCGGAGATTCCGCCGGCGGCGACAGCAGCGGTGGCGATAGCCACATTCAGCCTCATCCACTGCATGGGCCTCGCGTGGGGCACGCGGGTGAATAACACCTTCACGATCTTCAAGCTTGGCGTGCTCGTGGCCTTCATCATCGCGGGACTGTGTGCGACGCCTGCAGCCGCGCCGATTGTTGCGCCCGCAGCGGGCTGGCCGGGCGTGTTCTCATCGACCTTTGCGGCAGCGATGGTCTCCGCCAGTTTTGCCTACATGGGCTGGGAGACCACGACGTTCATCAGCAGCGAGGTGCGCCGGCCCGAACGCAATGTGCCGCTGTCGTTGCTGGCGGGCACGCTCATCGTGACGGCCACGTATCTGCTGATCAATTTTGTGTACCTGCGCGCGCTGGCTCCGCAGGAGATGTCGCGCACCGTCGAGGGCGTCCAGACGGGCATCTACGACGTGGGCCTGCGCGCGGCGCAGCGACTCTTCACGGGCGATGTCAGCACGTGGTTCAACGTGATGATTCTCGTCGTGCTGCTCTCCACCATCAGCACGGTGACCATGGTGGGCGCGCGCGTGCTCTTGGCTATGTCGCAGGCCGGGCAACTGCCGGCGGGTTTGACGCAGCTCAACACGCGCGCTGTCCCAGCCCGCGCGTTGCTGGTGCAGGGCGCAGTGACGCTGTTGTTCATCGCGGTGGCGCGGGATTTCCGCAACGCCGACACGCTCCTGCAGTACATCGGCATGCCGCTGACGGTGGTGATGGGCGCAGCAGTATTGGGTGTCATCATCCTGCGCCGACGCGATCCCAGCCGCGTGCGACCATTCCGCGTGCCGCTCTATCCGCTGCCGCCGCTGCTCTTCGGCGCGCTCTCGTTGTGGATGGTGATTTCTTCCGTGCGCGAAAATCGAGCCGCCGCACTCGCCTCCGCCGTCACCATCGTGCTGCTGCTGTTGCTGAAACCGCTGCTCTGTCGCAAGGCAGACTGAAGCCACGCCTACTTCGCTTTGCGGAACTGCACCGCGTCGCAGACCACGTGGGCGTCGGTGTCTTTGTTGGACACCGTGACCGTCACCGGCATGCCAGCAGCGAGCGGATATTTGCCGAGCGACAACACGCCGCCGCTGCGTGTGTCGCGCTGATTCACTTTCACCGTGCGCGGCGCAGCGCCCGCGAGCGCAACCGTCACGGGCACGTTGGTGGCGCGGTTGGCAAATGGCGGCCACAGCAGGATGATCTCGTATTCACCGGCCTCCTTGATCTGCGGCGTGAAGGCGAGCGACATCTCGCCTTTGCGACTGTTGCCATCGTGCACGTAACCCGCGCCCACTTTCCACGGCTGCGAATTGGAGCCGGTCCAATCCCCCGCGCCTTTCGCATCGGCCTCATCCATCACGATGCCGTCGAGCTTCACATCCAGCCTCACCGGCGGCGGCCCGGCCTTCGGGCCTTTCCATTCGAGCGCCTGTTTGTCCGCCAGCAACCGCGCGCGCAGCTTGGTGTAATCCACCTTCTGCACAGCGACCTTCTCGTCAATCGCATGCAGCGCCGCCGTCGCCGCAGACTGGCCCAGCACCATGAAGACCGGCTCCATGCGGATGGAACCGTAGGCGATGTGCGTGGCTGAAAGGCAAACGGGCACGAGCAGGTTGGGGCATTCCGCAGACTTGGGCACGAGCGAGCGATAACTGATGGGATACGGCGGGAAGCCGCCGACCTGCACGTCGCCCTCGTTGCGGACGTGGCCGCGGGCATCCACATGGCGCTGGATGTTGTGCGAGTCCATCGTGTACGCGGCCATGCCCACGGCATCTTCCGCCACGACACGGCCCTGACAATGGTGCTGCGTCATCACCTGCTCGCCGACCATGCGCCGCGCCTCGCGCACATAGATTTGTTCCTGCCAATGATCCGTGTCGGCGAACTCATCTTTGCATTTGCCCCAGCGCGACACCTCCTTGCGCACGGCCACCGGCACGCGCGGATGGTTGCCGAGCGTCCACATCAGCCCGATCTGATAGAACCGATGGCGCGCGACAATCTTCTCGCGCTCGGCGTCGCTGGCCTCGGGGTAGGCGTAGTTCTGCCCGATGAAGTCGGTGGAGAAACCGTGGTTGTTGTTCACGTCAGTCTTGCGATTGGGCATCGCGGCGTTGTTCCACGGAATCCCCGTGTAGCCGGCCTCGTAATTGCGGAAGAGCAGCTCGTACCACTGCTCGTCGTAGCCATCGGGCTTGGCGAACGGGATGCGATTCTCCGGATGATCGGTGAGGCACATGCGGAAATTGTACGCCTGCACACGCCGATCACCCGCGCCGTCCGCGTCGGGACTTTTAGATTCGATGAACGGCAGCAGGCCGCTCGCCGCATCGCCCTTCTTCACATGCGGATCCACGCCCGTGACAAACTGATGATGCCGCGCGTTCTTCGTCTGCACGCCGTTGAGCGTCTCGTTGTACTGACTATTCGCCTCGCGCCCGACCGTGTAGCTGGCGCCCGTCGCCGCCAGCAGGTCGCCTTCGTACGTGGCATCGATGAACATCTTCGCCTCGAACACGCGGCCCGATTCCATCGCGATGGACACGATGCGCGCGCCGTCTTTCTTCACGCCATCCTTGCGATTGAGCCGCTCGCCGTACACGACCTCCACGCCGGCTTCGCGCACGAGGTCGTTCATCACCTTCAACGCCGCACTCGGCTCGAAGGTCCACATCGTGTCTTCGCCCGTGCCGGTCTGCGTCTGACCCCCATCGCGGTACGTCTCGCGCGCCTGCCACTTCCACGCGGTGCCCTTCTGATAATGCGCGTGGATGCGCTGATAAAATTCGCGCGCGATGCCGCCGATGGCCGCCTTGTTGCCGATGTCCGTCTGCCCGAGTCCGCCAGTGGTCAATCCACCCAAGCGCTTCGTCGGTTCGATCAGCACGACCGTGCGGCCCATCCGCCGGGCTTGCACCGCTGCTGCCACGCCGCCGGAGGTGCCGCCATAAACGCACACGTCCAATTCTGCTGCGCGGGAAATCTGTGCAAGGCAAACTGCGACGACACACGCCGTCCGCAAAATGTATATCGTGGCTGTCATCCCCATCACAGTGCCGCCCTCGCCCGCATCCTGTCAAACCCCGCCGGCGCCGGCGCACGTCTGTCAAAGAGTGCTGGTCTGCATCCCGCGCCCAAGTCATCCTGCGCGCATGGCCAACTGCTTTCGATTGGCGTTTGCATTACTCCTCACGCTCGGCGCAATCCACGCTGGAGCGGCGCCGTTGGATTTTGCGCATCAGATCGTGCCCGTGCTGCGCGAGCATTGCGCGGAGTGTCACACGGGGGACAAAAAGAAGGGTGGGCTTTCGATGAACACGCGCGCCGATCTGCTCGCGGGTGGCGAGAACGGCAAGGTGGTCATCGCCGGCGATAGCGCGAAATCCAAGCTCATCGCGGCCATTACTTCGAAGGATGCAGAGAAGCAGATGCCGCCGAAGGGCGCGCGGCTTTCGCCGGAAAAGGTGGCGTTGCTGCGCGGGTGGATTGATGCGGGCCTGCCGTGGGACGAGGGGTTCGCGTTCAAAAAAGCGGGATACGAGCCGCCGCTGCGGCCGCGCCGCCCAGTGTTGCCGCCCGCAGTCGCGGGGCGCACGAACGCCGTGGATCGCATTCTCGACGCGCATCTCGCGCAGCACAAATCACCGCGGCCCGCGCCGATTGACGACGGGACGTTCGCGCGCCGCGCGCACTTGGATCTCGTCGGCCTGTTGCCGGAGCCGGTGGCGCTGGAGAAATTCCTCGCTGACAAATCCGCCGACAAACGCGCGCGCCTCGTGCGCGAGCTGCTCGCCAACAACACGGCCTACGCGGAGCATTGGCTGACGTTCTGGAATGACCTGTTGCGAAACGATTATTCCGGCACGGGCTTCATCACGGGTGGTCGCAAGCAGATCACCGGCTGGCTTTACCGCGCGTTGGTGGAAAACAAAACCTACGACCAGTTCGCGCGCGAGTTGATCGCGTACACGCCGGAGAGCGAGGGTTTCGCGGCGGGCATCCGCTGGCGCGGCGATGTGAGCGCGGGCGCGACGCCGGAGATTCAATTCGCACAGTCGGTGGGGCAGAGTTTTCTGGGCATCAACCTCAAGTGCGCCTCGTGCCACGACAGTTTCATTGACCGTTGGAAGCTCGAGGAATCGTTCGGGTTGGCGGCGATTTATGCGACGGGCAAGTTGGAGCTGCACCGTTGCGACAAGCCGCTCGGCAAGACCGCAAAGGCGGGCTGGCTTTTCCCGGAATTGGGCGAGGTGAACGCGACTGCGCCGCAGCCGGAGCGGCTCAAGCAGCTCGCCGCGCTGATGACGCATCCGGAGAATGGGCGGTTCACGCGCACGATCGTCAACCGATTTTGGCATCGGCTCATGGGCCGCGGCATTGTGCATCCCACCGACGCGATGCAGACCGAGCCGTGGAGCCACGACTTGCTGGACTATCTCGCCGTGCATTTGGCGGACAATCAATTTGACCTGAAGAAAACATTGGAACTCATCGCCACCTCTGCGGCGTATCAATCGCGCGCGCAGGTGCTGGGCCGCGACGCGGACGAGCGCGGCTACTTTTACGCCGGGCCGCGCGCCAAGCGGTTGACCGCCGAGCAATTCGTGGATGCGGTGTGGCAAGTCACGGGCACTGCGCCGACGCGGTTTGATGCGCAAGTCGTGCGCGGCAAGGTCAGCACCCAAACCGTGAGCGAAATGAAACTCGCGGCGCGCTGGATCTGGTCGCATGCCGATGCGGGCAACGCAAAGGCCGGCGAGACGTTGGTTGCGCAGAAAAAGTTCACGCTCGCCTCGGCGCCCGTCCGCGCCGGAGCCGTGGCCGCGGCGGACAATAGTTTTATCCTCTACATCAACGGCACGCGCGCGGCGGCGGGCGACAACTGGGAAAACCCAGAGGCCATCCCGCTGGAATCGCGGCTTAAAGCGGGCGCGAACGAGATTGTGCTCGTGGCCAAAAATGGCGGCGCTGGCCCGAATCCCGCCGGTGTCATTTTCGAGGCGCGCATCCAACTGGCCGACGGCACGGTCGTCACGATTGCGACGGATGCCTCGTGGCAATCCACGCAGTCGCAGCCCGACGCGAAGGGCAAGTTCAAGGTGGAGCCGGCCGACTGGCAAGCAGCCGTGGAGGTGCCCAACTCGGCATTGTGGAATGCGCGCGTGGGCAAACAACTGGCCATGCAACTGGCGCAGGCGGCCACGGCCACGCAGCCGATGGTCCGCGCGGCGCTGATGAAAAATGATTTCTTCATGCGCGCATTGGGGCGTCCGCACCGCGAGCAAATCGTCAGCGTCCGTCCCAGTGAGTTGACCACGCTGGAGGCGATTGATTTGAACAACGGCCAGATTCTCGCCACGCGATTGGAGCAGGGGGCGGCGCGGATTCTCGCGAAGCAATGGCCGAGCAGCGATGCGTTGGCGACGTGGCTTTATCACTTTGCCTTGTCCCGCACCCCCACCGCCGCAGAGATGTCGCTCGCGCGCGAAATCCTCGGCGAACAACCCACGAGCCAAGGACTACAAGACCTGCTCTGGGCGGTGATGATGCAACCGGAGTTTCAACTCGTCAGATAATATGATGAACATGTCGCCCCTCGATCCTCAAAACACCCGGCGCGAATTCTTGCAGCAGCTCGCCGCCGCCACGACGGCCACGATGTCGATGAGCGCGCCGCGACTTTTCGCCGACGAAAAGTTCGTCCAACCCAAACCCACGGCGGACGCGTGCATCCTGCTGTGGATGGGCGGCGGCATGGCGGCGCCGGAGACGTTCGATCCGAAGCGGTATCAGCCTTTCGAAAAGGGCGCGCTGGTGAAAAATATTCTCAGCACATTCCCGGCGATCCCGACGGCGGTGGATGGCGTGAAGATTTGTCAGGGGCTCGAGCGCATCGCCAAGGTGATGGATCGCGCGACGCTCATCCGCAGCGCGGTGCAGCCGGATCTCGGGAACATCCTTCATTCGCGCCACCAATATCATTGGCACACGGGCTACGTGCCGCCGCAGACGGTGGCCGCGCCGCACTTGGGCGCGTGGATGTCGCGCGTGCTCGGGCCGCGCAACGCGGTGATGCCCGCGTTCATCAACGTCGGCCAGCGGCTGGAAGGCGTGGGCGAGCAGGAGGAGTTGAAGGCGTTCACCACGGCTGGATTTTTTGGGAATGAATTCGGCCCGATGAACCTGCCGTATCCGGAGGACGCGGCGCAGTCGGTGCGCCCGCCCAAAGGGATGGAGCCGGGCCGTTTTGCCAATCGCCAGAAACTTTTCCGTGCGCTCGTGGACAAAAATCCGCATCGCGAATTCATGAGCGATCACCAGCAGGAATCGTTGCTGCGCTCGATGGAGAATGCGCATCGGCTGATCAGCTCGAAGGAACGCACGGCGTTCGACCTCGCGCTGGAGCCGAAAGAAAGTTTTGACAAGTATAACACGGGGCGCTTTGGGCAAGGCTGTTTGCTCGCGCGGCGATTGGTGGAGAACGGCGCGCGGTTTGTGGAGGTCACCACCGAGTACGTGCCGTTCCTGCACTGGGACACGCACGCCAGCGGCCACGACACCGTCGCGGGCATGCACAAACAGATGGACGCGCCCATCGCGCAACTCGTGCTCGACCTCGAAGCGCGCGGGTTGCTCGATCGCACGCTCGTCATCATCGCCAGCGAGTTCAGCCGTGACGCGATGATTGAAGGCATCCCCGGCTCCAACGCCCGCGATCAAGCCACTGCGCCGAGCGAGACGTTGCAGGAAGCCAAACACTACGGCCTGCACCGGCATTGGACCGGCGGCACGAGTGTTGTGATGTTCGGCGGCGGAATGAAGCGCGGCTTTGTGTACGGCGCCACCGCGGACGAGCGCCCGCTCGTGGCCGTGAAAAATCCCGTGAGCGTGGCCGATCTGCACGCGACCATTTTCACCGCGATGGGCATCAGCCCGAAGACGGCGTTCGATGTTGAGCGCCGGCCCTTCTACGCCACCGAAGACGGCAAAGGCCGCGCCGTGCGCGAAGTCTTCGCCCGCGGCTGATTCCGTTTGCCTGTCGCCGCCGCGCCTCGCATCATCGCGCCGTGGACATTCTCAACGCGCAGCTCATCCTGCCCGACGAAATCCGGCGCGGCAGCCTTTCCATTCGTGACGGTCGCATCCATCGCGTCACCCACACCGCTGGTCGCGCAAAGAAATCTGCCGGTGCGCTCGATCTGCGCGGTGGATTTCTGGCACCGGGTTTTGTGGATCTGCACATCCACGGCGCGCTGGGCCACGACATGATGGAAGCCACGACGGAGGCGTTCCGCACCATCACCGATTTCCATCTGCGCGGCGGCACGACTTCGTTGACGCTCACGACGCTCACCGCGCCGCACGCGGACATCCTGCGAGTGCTGGCCGCGTTAAAGCCGCTGCACAATCAATCGCTGGGCGGCTCGCGCATCGTCGGCGTGCATGTGGAGGGGCCGTACATCTCGCCGTTGCGCGTCGGCGCGCAGAACCCGCAGTACGTGCGCCCGCCCAGTCAGCCCGCGGAATGGCGGGAGTTGCTGCGTTACGGCAAGTTGGTGACGCAGATGACGCTCGCGCCGGAGGAGAAGGGCGCGATGGCGCTCATCCGCGCGCTGCGGCGCAACGGCAGCATCGCCAGCGGCGGACACACGGACGCCAATCACGAGCAGCTCATCCCCGCGATGCGCGCCGGGCTGAATCACGCCACGCACACGTTTAATCAGATGAGCACCATCACCAAGCGCGGGCCGTATCGCTGGGCGGGGATGATCGAGTTTTCATTGGCGCACGACGAAATTCTTTGCGAGCTCATCGCGGACGGAAAACACGTGCCGCCCATCATCATGAAGATGCTCTTCAACGCGAAGGGCCGCGACGGCGTCTGCCTCATCACCGACGCCACCAAAGGCGCGGGCCTGAAGCCGGGCACGGAGTTTGAACTCTTCGGCATGCGCGCGCGCTCCACTGCGCACACGGCTGAGTTGGTGGACGGATCGGGACTGGCCGGGAGCACGCTCACGATGATGCGCGCGGTGCAGACGGCTGTGCAGCAGGGTGGGCAAACATTGGTGGACGCCGTGCGCATGGCTTCGTACAACCCCGCGCGCCAACTCGGGCGCGACGGCGAATTTGGTTCCATCACCGCCGGCAAGCGCGCCGATCTGGTCTGGTTCGATGACCAGTTCCGTGTACGCGGTGTTTGGCTGGACGGCGAGCTGCGCCATCAATCCTGAATCTCCAGCAGCACGCGCAGTGCCGGTGTCAGTTCGGACTGGCGGAATTGGTAGCCCGATGCCAGCAGCCGCGCCGGTCGCACTCGCGCGCTCGATAGCAGAAGTCCATCGGCCATTTCCCCGAGCGCCAACCGCAGCAACGCCGCCGGTGCTGGCAGGATCGCGGGGCGGCGCAGTACACGTCCCAGCGCGTGCGTGAATTCGGTGTTTGTCACCGGCTGCGGCGCGACGAGATTCACTGGCCCGCTCAAAGTTTCCGCAGTGAGCGCATGCTGGATTCCCCCGACAACATCCTCGATGGAAATCCAACTCCACCACTGCTGGCCAGTGCCGACACGTCCGCCAAACCCCAGCCGAAAGGGCAACAGCATCGCGCCCAACGCACCACCGTGGCGACTGAGGACGACGCCCAAGCGCATCGTTGCCACGCGGATCCCAGCGACGCGCGCCGGATCGGCCGCCGCTTCCCAGTCGCGGCAGACCTCGGCGAGAAAGCCTGTGCCCAGCGCGCTGTCCTCATCCAGCCACGTGTCGGCGCGGTCGCCGTAGTAGCCGATCGCAGAAGCGCAGAGGAACACACGCGGCCGGGGCGAAAGCTGCGCGAGAGTCTCCGCAAGCAAACGCGTGCCCGCGATGCGGCTTTGCCGGATGCGCTGTTTTTTGGCGGCGGTCCAGCGGCCGGTGATGGGTTCGCCCGCGAGATGGATGACGGCATCAATGCCTGCGAGTTTCTCGCGCTCGATGCGGCCGGCCTCCGGCTGCCACACAATGCAATCGTTGCCCTCGCCGCCTTCTCGCACGAGCCGCCGCACGCGGTGCCCGCCCGATTCCAGTGCGGGCACGAGTGCTGCGCCCACTAATCCGCGCGATCCGCTGACCAGAATTTCCATGCGAATGAATCCGTGTGCGCCGCAGGCGGGGCGGCACTACAGCGCGGCTGCGTTATTTATCAGCGGCGCCGCCGAGCGTGACGCTGATCTTGTACTTGGTCTGCAGATGGGCGTGGGCCGTGCTGGCCTGATTGGATTTGGGGTGCAACTTGCAGGTCTGCTGAAACCATTTGATGGCGTTTTCCATCTGGCCAGCCTCTTCGTAAGTGTAGCCGATCTGCAACGAGGCATCGGGCGCGGTGCTGGGTTCGGTGCGCGCCTGGTTGTAGAGCACGAGCGCCTCGCTGTGCTGTTTAAGCCGGCGATGACACTGGGCCATGCGGAAGTACGCGCCGGGATATTTATCGGACTGGCGGAAAGTCTGGATGGCTTCGTTCTGCTTGCCGGCGGCCTCGTAGCATTCGGCCATGCCCCAGTACCAATCGCCGAAACGTTCCGGGACGGACTTCAGCAGCGCCTGATAGGCCACGACGGCGTTGTCCCATTTGTGCGCCTGCCGCCATGTGGTGACGATCTGCACGTGCCATTCGCCCTCGCGATCTTTTGCCGAGCCGACGAGCTGGTTATACACCGCAACGGCTTGATCGTATTTCTGTTCCTCGCGGAAGGAGAGGGCGGTGGCCTGCAGTCCGGCGATGGGATCCTTGAATTGGGCATAGACCTTGCGCGCTTCCTCGTAGCGGGCGCGGGCTTGATGCCACAGACCGATCTTGCTGCGGATGCCGTCGTCCAAGCCGATGAGCTTGCTCAACTGTTCGTAGGTGTCCAAGCCCTCCTTATCGCGGCGCGCATGGCTGTGCAGACTGGCGATGTGATAATAGCAGACGCGGATGCGTTGCATGGCGGCGTCATCCGTAGCGGCGGGCACCTGCGAGCGGATAAATTGATTGGCGTCATCGGCTACTTTCAATCCCAGCGCGGCTTTCTCCTTGTTGCCCGAGAGCGTGTAGATGGGGCTGATTGCGATTTCGTGCGCGGCGTTGACCAGCCCAAAGTCCTTGTAAGTGGTCTGCAGCGATTTCAATCCGTCGGCAAAATTGCCCGCCATAAAATGATGCTCGGCCAAGTAGCGGCTGGAGTAGAGGGTGTAATGATTATTGAGCGTGTCGCGCTTGGCGTTGAAGGCGATGTCCTCCCACATCTTCGCGCGATTGGCCGCGTCGGCGCGCACGCGGTAGATGTCCGCCAAATCCCATTTGGCCAACACCGCCACGTGATGGGTGGGATGCGCGGCGATGACGCGCGCATAAGCCTTCTCCGCGTTCTGCGTCTCGCCAATGTCGTTGTAGGATTTGCCGATGAGATAGGACGCGAGCATGGCCTCGTGCGAGCCGGGCCAGTAATCAATGACGGACTGGAACCCGTCTTTGACGGCGCCGTACACCTTGCGTTGATGCACCATGCAATGGCTCCACATCAACTGCGCGTTGGGCGCGCCGACGCTGCGGTCGTACAAGGTCATGAACTTTTCGTACTCCGAGGCAGCAGCCTTGTATTCGCCGGTGATGAAAAACTTCTCGGCGACCTTCAACTGGTAGCGCTCGGCCTCGCGCATCTTGGCAAAGGTCTCGACAGGGATCTGCTCCAGATAAGTCAGCGGCGCAGCCATCGCTGTCCCTGCCGCCGCCAAGATGATCGCCAGTCCAGTGCGTTTCATTTTTTCCTTTGTGCCTGCAGCCACTTGCTATACTCGGCGTGCGCGTAAAGCATCACGTTGCCGCCGAGCCGGTAGCTTGCTTCCCAAATTCCCAGATTCACTCCCGCATGGCCATCGGCCCAAGCGTCTCCGATATCGCCAGGATGATAATACGCCACCAGCCGGCCATCAACCATCCATCCATAGGCGGTGCTGCCGCCGTGCGGCGCGACAATGGGGATGGAACCCAGCCCCGCGTGGATGGGATGATCCAACGGCACCGGCCGCGGCTCCACGCGCTGCAACACTTGGTGCATCATGCTGAAGAATTGGCTGTGCCAACCGCTGCTGCCGCCGTTGTCGGCGAAGAGCATGCCGCGTTTCTCCAGCAGATAGTCGCGCAACGTCTCGATCTCCAGCGGGGTCAACGGGAGATTGCGCTGCCCGGTGATATACACCAGCGGCGGACTTTTGCCGACCGGGAAGCTGCGCAACTGCGCGATGCTCATGACCTCCGGTTTCGGCGCGGTCTTGTGCCCGGTGTTGGCCGCGTACCAGATGAGCATGTTGAGATCGGAGTTCAGCTCCAAGTCCTGGTCCCAATCGCCATCGGCATAGCGCAGGCGGATGAACCGCACCATCCCCTGGCCCGTGCCGCCGGCAAAACCCGCGTTCTGTCCCTCGCCTTGGCCGGCCTTGTAAACATGCTGCGTCAACTGTTCCAACCGCAATTTCACCTGCTCGATGGGCGGCGGATTGAACAGGATTGAGCTGAACGGATTGACGACAAATTTTTTGCGGATGATCTGCTTGATCACCTGCACCTTCTGCGGCATCTGCGCCTTCCCGCCGCCGGCCGGCAATTCATAGATCTGCTGGCATCCCGTCAGATTGGAGAGCGCCATCAGGATGCCCAAGAAAAGCAGGCTGTAGGTGGAGAGCGCGCCGAACGATTGTTTGAGCTTCTGATTGTGGGCGCCGTAGTACCACGCGTTCAAATCAAACGGGCTGGCCGCGTGTTTATCCGCTGGGATGGATGAATGATCCATCGCCGCCAACGGGCTGATAGCCGACCGCTGCTCCCGTTTCCAAGATTGGCTCAGCACGCGCCGTCCATTTTCGCCGACGTATTTTCCAGCGGTCAACAGGAAGAGATCGGCCAGCCACCAACTGACACCGATGCCGATGAGCACCCCGCCCCACGGCGCTGGAATTTCCCGCGCCGCAAACACCGAGCCCACGCCGGCGAGGCATTTGAGCGCCGCCAAAATCCATCGCCTCACATAGAAGCGATCCGCACCGGCGAAACCCAGGCACAGCGCCAACGTAAATGTCACCGCAAAGCTTCGCGAAGATGGCGCGTCGCCCAGTGCAGCGACGATGCCGCGCTGCTGCTCCTCGCGCAACCGCGTTCGCATGTCCACAATCCAGATCGTCCACAGCATGCCCACCAGAAAAATTACCAGCCCGCCGCCCCAACCCACGGTGGCGCGCAATGGACTTGGCCCGCCCCCTTCCATCGCATGAAGCAGCAGTTGCCACAGCGGCAGTAGCGCCACCGATGCCAGCGCCCACGACGACCACTGCGGCCAGTGCAGTTCATCGCGCAGCCAGCGAATGCCCAGCAACAGTGCGAGCGGCGTGATCGCTCCAAAAATAAAACTGCCCCAATAGATGTGCGGTGGAATATCGCCGCCACTGGTCTGCTTGGCGTACCAAAGGAAACTCCACGCGACACCGCACGCCATAATGAATGGCATCGCTGCCAGTGCCAGCCATGTGTTGCGCGCGCGCACGGGCAAGGCGGCGAATCCTCCGCGCGCAGAAACTTTGCTGCGCAGCGTCACGAGGAGGAGGATCTGCGCCGCGAGCAACGCGGCTCCCAGCCATTGTGACAGCCAAACCGGCAGATGCTTTTTGCCCAACGCATCGGCGGCAAGCCACGCCCAGAACGCCAGCACCACTGCTCCCCAACCCCAATAGAAATGCCGCAAGCCGAAGTCTAAAAATTGGCCGAGGCGTTGCTGCATACTAGGGAGTGCCCTTGAGCAAATCTTCCTTGCTCTCGAATGGGTTGATCTCTTTGGGCTTGCCCGCTTTTTGATCGCCCACACCCAGCACGTCGGTGATGTCCTTTTTCTTCAGTGCCTGTGTCGTCGTCGCTGGCGGTGTCACGGCGCCGGTGGTCGCGCTTTCAACGGCGGGCTTGGCCTTTTTTTTGGGCGCCGCTGTGGGGCTGGTCAACGCTGCCGACACCGCGAAGACCACGACGAAAAAGGCGGTGGAGACCAGCGTGCCATGGACCAACGTGCTCTGCGCAATGGCGCCGAGCATTTCGCGCGGCGACCGCCCGCGCAGCTCGCGCAGGAATTCCCGCAACTGCGCGGCGGTGACGGCGGTGTTGCCTTTGACCTGTTTGATGTCGCGTGAGAAATTCATGAGTGATGGCATGCCCGCAACTTCGGGCGCTGGGTCCTTCAATTTCGGGGTGAGGGTCGGCTTGCTCTTTGGTGACGATGCAATGCCCGCGAGGCTGGATAGGGGCACCCATTCATTGGCGCCTTCATGGCAGGCGGAGTCGGTGGGCAGGAGCTTGCCGGTGGCCAGCAGTTGGCGCGCTTCCTCCATCTCGAGCGGGCCTAGTGTTTCGCCATTTTTCAGAACGTAGAGTTGCATGGGATGGGATGGGTTGTGGCCGGTCATTTCTTCGTGTCTTCCAACACGTGATGGAGTTCGCCGCCCGCGCCGCTGACGGCTTCGATGACCGGCTCGAAGAATAGCGCGGTGGCATCCTTGTGGATTTTCAGCAGCACGGTGCGTTTGCCCGCCGGCACGTTGTAGAGAAGCCCCTTGTCCTTCAGCCCTTCAGGATTCCAGAGGGCTGGCCCGAGTTGTTCGTGCGAAATCTTTTGCCCGTTGAGATAGGTGACGTTGTCGCGGTCAATCGACACGCTGACGCGCATGGTGGCGGGCTTGGAAAGGTCGGCCCCAGTCGCGGGCACCCACTGGATATGGCTGTCGTCGCGGGCACGGGCCAGGATCACGAAGAAGATCAGCAGGAGAAACGCGATGTCGCCCATCGCCACGGAGGGCACTTCGGCGATGTGTTTGCGTCGGGGGAGCGCCATGTTTATTGCACGTTGATGCGTTCCTCGCGCACGAGGGTGACGATGCCGCCGGCCTGTTCGATGGCGGCGCTGACGTTCATCCAGTGCGCATACGCCACGTCGGGCTTGCATTTGACACCGACGATGCGGTCTTCCTCGCGCGTCTTGTCGCTGAGCGATGTGCGGATCTGCTTTTCAAACTGCGGCACAGTCAACGGATTGCCGTTCATGAACACAGCCGTGCGCGTGAGATCCACCTCGATGTGTTTGGTCTGCTGCTGGCGACTTTCCTTCTCCGCCCGCGGAATGGTCATCGGCCGGCCTTGATCGGGTTCCATCGAGGCGCAGACCAGAAAGAACACGATGAGATTGAAGGCGATGTCGCCGGTGGCGACCGCCGGCGGCTCGATCAGCAACTTGGTTTGTCGGCGCAGCTTCATGGGTCGCGCGAGGGAGTGGGCTCGGTCTCCGCTTTTTGCAGCGTGAGTTGCAGGGTGACCGCCTCCATCAGTTCCGATGCGGTCTCCTCCACTTCCAGCACAAAGCCATTGATGACGCTGGTGAAATAGTTGTACGCCGAGAATGCGGGGATGCCGACGATCAGCCCGAAGCACGTCGTCAAGAGGGCGATCTTGATGCCGGCGGCCGCCGCCGTCACGATGTTCGTGCCGCCGCCGCTTTGATCCAGCCGCACGATGTCGTCGAAGGAAACAATCATGCCCGCGACGGTTCCCAGAAACCCGATCATCGGTGCCACGCTGGAAACGATGGCGAGGATCGGCAAGTGCCGTTCCATCGCGGCGACCACATGCACGCCGTATTTTTCCATGCTCTGCACGACCTGCTGCTCGATGCGCCCGGCATCGTAACCCAGCCGCCGCAGCACGATGTACTTGCGCAGGCCATTGGCCAAGATGGCCGCGACCGGCCCGCGCTCGCGGTCGCAACGTTCCAGCGCCTGCTCCGAGCGGTCGTGCGTCAGGTCGTCCAGCACCGACTGGCGCAGGGCGTCGTTGTTGGTGTTCAACATTTTCAGGCTGCGCCAGCGCTCGAGAATGACCGCCATGGCGAGGATGCCGCAGACGAGGATGGGCCACATGAATTCGCCGCCGTCAAACATGTACTTCAGAAGCCCGCGATTGGTCAGCTCGCCGACCCACGATGTCTTCTCCTCCTTCGCTGCGGCCTTTTCCTCCGCAGGTTTTTCTGTCGCAGGCGAGGCGGGGGATGGCGTCGTGGCGCTGCCTGTTCCATTGCCCGTCGCATTGCCCACCGCTGCGGGCACTGGCGCGGGCGGAACTTCTTTGGTGGCAGGTACCGCTGCCGTGAGGAACGGCCCGCTAAGAATGAGACAGGCCAGCGGCAGACAGAGTCGCATCAGATGAATGGGTTTGTTCGATGTCAGTTTGGTTGCAACGCGGCGGGTGGAAATCATTTATTATTCTCCAAATCGGCTTCGCGCTCAAATTGCGCGATATACTCCGGCAAGGCCAGACGGCCACGCGCATACTTGGCGGCATCGCTCTCCGGGAAATCCCAGCGGCAACGGTTGTACCGGCGGAAGGCCAGCGGCACGTTGTTGGACATGCGGAAACTTTCGCCCGCCCAGAACAGCGACTCCGAGGCCAGCGCGTCATCGGGGAATTTCTTGGCGAAGAGATCAAACACCGCCGCCGCCTTGGCGAACTGATCGTCCTTGTAGTGGCATTGCCCCCAGCGGAAGGCCATGCGCGGCGCGTGTTCGTGGCTCTCAAAACGGTCCAGGAATTTCTCCGCCACCTTCGCGGCGATGGTGTACTCCTTGCGCTTGTAGAAATATTCGTTGATGCGGATCATCACGTTGGGCACCAGCGGACTCTTGGGATAGGTCGCCGCCAGCGTGATGTACTCTTCCAGCGCACGGTCGAAATCGCCCGCCTCCTCGTAACACTGCGCCAGCTTGTACTGCGAATCGGCCGCCAGCGTGTGCGTGGGATATTGCCGCACGATGAGCGCGTAGTGATTGGCGGCCTCGTTCCAGTCCTTCAACTCCTGCGAGAACTGCCCGGAGAGATACGCGATGCGCGGCAGATGTTTGGGATCGGGATAATCCACCATGATCTCCTTCAAGATGCGGCGTCCGGCCAGCAACGCCTTCTCCGACTCCTCCTTGCGCTCCAAGCGCAGGTTGTTCTTGAAGATCTCGAAGTAACTTTCCGCGACGAAAAACTGCGTCTGTGCCGCCAGTTGCGAATTGCCGAACACCTTGCTGAACGCCGCCACGATGCCATCGGTGCCGATGGCCACGGGCAGTTCCATCATGGATTCGGTGCCGGGCTTGTCGCTGGCCACGTCGGTGTAACGGATCTGCAGCTTGTCGCCAAAGAAACATTCCACCTCTTTCGCGGTCGCGTTGAAATTGCCGGGCGTCGGCTTTTCCTTCACGCGCAACGTGAGCGCCGCCGTGAACATGCCGCTGTGACTGAGCGTTTCGTCGAGTTGCACCGTCTCCTTTTCGCCGGACTCGCTCTGCACCACCACCGTCGCGTTGTCGCGCGCATCAGAGATGTCGAGGTCCGGATCGTTGACGACAATAAACACCTTCTCGCCGACATGCAGCAGCTCCACGACCTTGTCGTATCCTTCGTCCGTGACTGCCAACGTGCCGCCGGTGGCCAGTCGCGCGCGCGCACCCAATTGCGCCGTGGCGGCATCGGGACGGCGAACGTCCGTGTAACTTGCGCTGACGATTGCCGTGCCGGTCAAGTTAAGTACCGTGAGCAGCAGCCGATCATTCTCATCGGAGCCTTCCTCTTTTTCATCGAGCGTCCGAGCACGACCGATCATCGCCTGCGTGTCGCCCAACGCGCGCGGCAATTTGGCCGGACTATCCGCACCGCCCAATTGCATGCGCACTTGCCCGATGAACCGGCCCGCCAACAGCGCCGGATTGACTTGCCCCGGCTCGGCGTCCGGCAATTTGCCAAACTGCGTGGAGAGTTCGCAAAGCACATCGACGACGTTGGTCGTCCCGGCGTTCAGTCGCACCTTCACCACGCTGCGGCTGTCCTTGGCCGCGTCGGGATCAATCACCTCGATGGTGAGCGGCACGAAATAATTCACCGCAGCGATCAGATCCGCAGGCGGTGTCTCCAGCTCGGGCAGATAGACCGGCGGCATCGTTCCTTTCACGCCGAGCGGCAGCGCCTGCAGTCGCGTCTCGACGATGCGGATGCGTGCGGCCGTCGGTTCGTTCACCAGCACGATGCCTTCGCGATCCACCGTGTGTCCGGGGAAAGTGTTCTGCGCATCGCTGTAGCGGCAGAAAATACGGTCACCGAGTTTCACGATCATCTTGCCCGCCGCAGGCGTGGCACTGGTATCGACCTCGGTGCGGAATATCCCGGAGAATTCCTCCGTCTCCGTCGCGTTCAAGTCTGCCCACTTCTGGCCGTTGAGCCAGATGGTGACGGGCACCGTGTCGCGTTGATCGGTCTGATCCAGATCGTAATCCGTGATCTCAAAGGTCACGCGCTCGCCCGGATCCACGCGCAGCAATTCCTTGCGCGACTGCTGCACCGCGCCCGCGTTGTCGCGGTTGAAATCAAACCCGATCGGCACCACCTGCGCGTTGTTGTACGTGGCGGTGAGCTGCGCCGACAGCAAGCGGCTGCCGCCTTGCGTGGCCACGGCCGTCTCGTCGGTATAATTGGCGGTGATGATGTCGCCGCCCGCAATCTCCAAGGAAGTGTTCTTCGCCAGCTTGCTGACATCTTCCTTGGTGGGAATGAACGCATCGCTCGACAGCGGGCCGCGGACTTCCACATGATTGATGGCCACCGAATCCCCCGCGTACTCGTCCACCTGCAAACGCACGTAGCGCAGCGTCAGCGGATCGAAAAAGAATTCCCACGCGCGATCGCGCAGCACCGCCGTCGCGCCGATGGCCGGGCGCAGTTCGATGCCCGCCAAAACCATCAGCGGGCCGCCCGCCATATCCACCGGCGACAGCACCAACGTTTTCTCGCCCGCCTCTTCCACATGCACCGCGCCAATCTTGTGACTTTGGAAAGTCGTCCAAGCGCCCGTGCTGGGAGCCGTCGCTTCAATCACTTGATCGCCGACGCGCGCACGGAACCGCGAACCGCCCGCAGCGTGCGCCAGATTGAGCCACACCTCATAGACACCGGGCTGCGCTGCGGCAAATTTCCATTGCACCGCGTCCTCCAAATCAGACCAGTTGCCCACCCACTTCACCGTTGCGTTGGATCCCTCGACGAGGCCAAACGCGGCGGTCTTCTTGGTGAAGGTCAGTTGCTTTTGGACATCGGCAACGACCGGCGCCACTACAGCGGGTGCGGGTTTCACGGGGGCGGTGGCAAAGAATTTCTCCGCCTCCACCAGATCAACGTCCGCCTTCGTGAACGCCGCCGGCTTGGGCAGGCTGTTGCTCAGATTGGAACGCGCACGCAACGCGCTCCCGCCTTTCTGTCCGGTCTTGGACGCCGCAAAGATGGCCACGTCGTGCACTCCCGCTTTCAACCACACATCCGCCGACTTGGGGCCGACGGCCGGCGCCAGTTCCAATTTTCCATCAACCGCCAGCGCCACTCTGTCGCCCGCAATCTCCAATCGCATCGCGCCGTCTTGCGGCTGCACCAGTTTGCCGTGCCACAACACAGCGTGCGGCAGATTGGCCCCCGGCTGGCCCAGCTCGATTTGCCACGCCAACTCCGTCGCGTTTTTCTCGCTCACCGCTTTGCCCGTGCGGCCGAGCGTCACGATCTGCGCCCACGTTGTATATGCGGTATGATCGCCCGTATAAACGCGCTGGGTCATCGCGCCGATCTGCGCGGCAGGCAACTCCGCCCTTTGCTGCGCCGGTTGCGCCGCCAGTGTGAACCAAAACACGCCGTCATGGCTGCCCTGCAAGGTGCCGCGCACGGGCGCGTGCTCGGCGGGGTTGGGCGTGGAGATGCGCACGCGCGAAACGTCGTGCAGATGTTTCATGTCCACCGTCAGGAATTTCGGCGTGGCGCCGTCGGGTTGGCTTTGCCAAAACGTGTCGCGGCTGTGATCGATCGCCATCAACGGGCTGTGATCAATGGCCGAATCGGTGGAGGACGCGCCTGCCGGCAATTCCGCCGTGGGGATGGTCGCGAGGAACATGCCCGTGTGCGGGCCGGTCTCTTTTAATTCCAACTGAACCTGATCGCCACTGGAGGACTGCATCTTGACCAACACCTTGTCGAGGTCATCGCTCAAGTCGCGGTCCGCGTCTTTGACGCGCAGGAAAATGCGGTTGCCCGGCTTCACCTGATTTTGCGGACGCCCCTGCGAACGGCGCTTGTCGGTGTCATCATCGGGCTTCTGCTCGCGACGCAAGCGCTGGGTCAGCGTCTCCTTTTCCTCGTCGGTGATCTCGCTGCTGGCCACGGCGAATTCGCCATCGTCAGCGATGCGAATCTCCACATCGGAAAGCGGCACAGTGCGGAACTGCGCCTTGAAGTCGGCTGGATAATCACTCTCGATCACGTCCTTGCCGGTGAGTTGCAGAATCCCATCGCCCGGCACCGGCGCGCCCAGCACCGTCACGACCTCGCCGCGGAACAAACCTTTGCCCGCGCCCGCCGCGCTCTGCAGAAACACCGTCTCTTTGTCGCCGCCGGGTTTGGTGGTGACAATCACTGGGATGCGATTTTGCCCGCGGCTCACGCCCAGGTCGCGGTCGTGCACCACGAAGGACAGCGCGCGCCCCGGCGTGTGCAGGCGTTTGCTGTGCTGGCCCAATCGGCCGACGGTGCGCAGCAGGTTCAACTGCTCCAAGTAGCGTTGCTCCAATCCGTAAATCTCCGACAGGCTGAACAGCGTGCGGTTGGCCAGTTCCACATCGGGCACGCGCTCCAAGATGCGCTGGAAAATCTCGCGCGCCTCTTCGCGTTGTTCCTGGCGAAAGGCGAGCAGACCGATGAGGAACTGCGCGCGGATGGAGATGTTCAGATCCGGATTCTCTTCCAGCTCCTTGAAGGACTGCGCTGCCTGATCGAAAATCCGCTGCGCCATGAACGCCTCGCCGATGCCGAACTTGGCCTCGATCACGTGCGGCGTGCCCACATAACGATTGGTCACCGTGGCGAACTCCACGCGGGCCACCTCATAACGCTGGCCGCGGATGTAGCTGCGCGCGAGCATGAGTTGGATGCGCGCCTTGGCGTCCTCCGTCTGCTCTTTGCTTTCAGGTTTGTCGGCGTCGGTAAACTTCACCAGCCACGAGCGCAACGTGTCCTCCACGCGCGCCAGATTTTCTTCGCCGCCACCGGCCATGAGATGTTCGCAGGCGAACTCGATGAAGTCCGGCGGCAGATCGGTGCGATGTTTTTCAAAGAGCGCTGCGTTGGCCTGAAACTGTTCGAGCGCACGCACGCGGTCGCCCAAGCGCAAGTAGAGCGTCGCCTGCAAGAGCGGCGCCATCGGGCTGCTCTCATCAATCGTCAATCCCACCGCGCCCATCCGCGTGTGGGCGCGCAACACCGCCTTGCGACCTTCCTCCGACACTTCCTTGGGCACATTGTTGACATACACCAGCATGCCGCTGAGCAGCGTGGCGCTCTCGACAAACCGCTTTTGCTCGAACGCCCTCTGCGCGTAACTGCGCAGGCTATTCCAGCGGCTGTGATCATTGTAGGTCTGGCGCGTGGCGCGCGAGAGGCGCAGCAGCGTGGTCATCGGCGGCTCCAGCGGCGCGGCCGTGGCGTTGTGCCCCAGCATCACCTCGCACGTGGCGTAGGACGAAAAATCGCGGCACATCACATCCTGCATCGCCGCGTACACCTTCTGCTGCGCGGGTGGCTCCAGCTTTTTATAGTCCTTGTTGTTCGCCACATGAGCGGCGTTCTGCACGGAGAAATCCCACCACACACCGGCAATCTCGCGCCAGTCCTGGTTGGCAAACGGCGTCTCCTTCGCCTGCAGTTCCAGTTTCAACACCCCATCGGTAAAGGCCGGCACGTTGCCTTGCAGACGCAGCACATCGGTGAGCTGCAGCGCGGCCAGGCGCACGCGCAGTTCCGGCCAGCGGTACGTCACCAATTCATTGAACGGCTCGGGCCCCGCCGGCGTATTGCGGTAGTACCGCTCCGCGCAGTTGCGCTCGGAAGCGACCTGACCTTCCGTGGGCGCCTCCACGACGCGCTTCCACCAATCCAACGCCTGCGGTTTCAGATTGAGCTTCCACAGCACGTCGCCGATGTAATCGCTGTACACCGTGGTGATGCCGCCTTTGACCGCCCAATCATAAACCTGCGCCGCCAAGACCGGATCCTGATTAAGCTCAGCCGCCGACATCAGGCTGCGATAGAATTCTTGATTGCGCTTGGGCGGCAACGCCATGAGAAGCTGCGCGTGCGTCTTGGCTTCGACCTTGGTTTTGTCGGTCAGATTTTGCGCGAGCAGCCAGTACGCGCCCGTGTGTTCCTGCGGGAAGCGCTGATAAAACTTGGTGGCCAACGCCAAGGCGCGCGCGGGATCCGGCTTGGCCGAGCTGTGGATCAACGCATCGCGCTGCACGCCCACCAACGTCATCAGCGTTTCTTTGCTGAGTTCATTGAAGGCGGCCATCGCCGTCTCGCGCAGGGGAATGGCGGCGTTGGGCGCAGAGGTGTAGGCGGGATGCCGGATGACGACTTGGAAAAGCGGCGTGTTGTTTTGCTTGGCCACTTCCGCGCCCACGAACTGCGCCTTGTCTTTATGCTCCTTGTTGGCGGCGGCCTCCGCCACCCAGTTGGGCAGATAATTCAGATGCCCAGTCGTCGTGAACAGTTCCTGCCGCAGTCGCAGCAACATCGCTGCGTCCTGCTGGAATTGCGCGCCCATCGGCTGCCGCCACAACAGATCGTGGCTGAGCGTCTGCACTCGGGCGTCTTCCCCGCGGAATTCCAGCACCGCCGCGCGAGCGTGGGCCAGCGAGTTGACCTCGTTCTTCATCGTCAACCACAGCCCGCGGCTGAGCGCGTAGCGGCAGGCCAGTTTGTCCAGCGGATTGGTGTTCTGGGCGATGGCCGCGTTGAGCGTTTGATCGGCCTCAGTCGCCACTTGGTTGAGCACCGTCTGCGCGGTGTTCAACACCACCATGGCCGGCGGCACGGCTTGCTCTGCCAGCACGCGCACTTTCACCGCCGCATCCAACGCATCCTGCGCGGCCTTTTTGGCGGCGGCCTCGATGGCCTTGTTCAGCAGGTCGCGCTTGGCGGTCTCGTCTTTGCGCGCGGCCTCGACGGCGGCCTGCGTCACCTCCAGCGCCGTCTGCGCGGCCAAGCGATCGGCCGTCGCCTTTTGCAGGATGAACCCCACATACAAGTCGGCCATGTTCGCGTCAGCCGCCGCCTTGGCCAGTGCGGGCGCCAATGTGCGCGCGCCGCGCAGGGCGTCCCCCTCGCGATTGTGGGCGTGGGCCAGATAGTAGAGTTGCGTCCAGCAATCGCGGCGCAGCGGATAGCGCGCCAGATACGCCTGCACCTCCGGCTCGAACTGCGCGGGCTTGAGTCCCAGCGAATACATGCACGAGATCTGCCGGCTGTGCAGATCGGCATCGTCGCCCAAGGTGCGCGCCAGGCGCAGGCTTTCCAGCGCGTTGGTGTACTGGTTTTGATTGATGAAATTCTCGCTGATCTGCGTGTGCAACGTCTTCTGCAAATGCCGCGAGAGGGGCAGCCCTTTCTTGAGCATCTTCTGCGCGACGACATTGGCCTCGTTCCAGCGGCCCAGCGCGCGGTAATCGCCCAAGGCGCGCAGTCCGGCGTGCGTGGCAAATTCTGTGGCGGGCAGTTTATCGAGCATCTCCTCGGCGATCTGCGCCACGCGCACGCGCACACGCGGGTTGCCACTGTGGATGTAAAGTTCGCTGGCGCGCTGGCCGGCCTCGCGCGTGGCCGGTCCGGGGCGATGCGTCCATAACGTGCGGTAGGCATCGGCGGCGTCCACATGCTTGTTGGCAGCCACGAGCAGATCACCCAAACGATGGGCCACCGACTGCGCGTCCGCGGCGTCCGGATAGCGGGTGAGGTATTGGCGCGCGTAGGTGATAAACTCCTCGCTGCGCGCGGTGGCCTCCATGCCATCGAGCATCTTTCCCATCACATCGCGATGGCGCGGATGGCTGGCCTGCGCCTTGACGAAGCGTTCGGCCACGCGCGTCAACCCGAACACGCGGCCGTGCAGGTGGTACAAGTCCACTAGCTCCAACATCACGCGCGCGCCTTCGGCGGAGGTGTCGAGGGCTTTGTTGAGCTGACCTTCCAGCGCGGTGGCTTTGAGGTCGGTGGGGTTGGGCGGCGCGGGCGCGTCGGCGGCGGGCAGGAGCAACGCGGTGGCGCAGAGTATCAGGGCAAGTCGCTGTATCATGGCAGGCTCGGGTTAAAGTCCGGTCTTGGCCAGCGCCTGACTGATGCGCTTGGCCTCGGGGGCAAGTTGGCTTTCGGGAAATTCATCAATCAACTGGTCGAACCTTTTTTTGGCCTCCGCTTTGCGGTCCATGCGGTAGAGGCAGCGGCCGTAGTTGAAGAGAATGACATCGAGGAAGTTGGCGTCGGGATGATCGGCCAGCACTTTTTCAAACACGTCCACTGCGCGGCCGAAGTCCTGTTTTTGATAATAGAAATTGGCCATCTTGGCCACGGCATCGCCCACGCGCCCGCTCTCGGGAAATTGGTCAAACACCGCTTTGTACGACTGGAAGGCGCGCTCGAAGAACTGTTCGTTGTTGCCCTTGGCCGCCTTGGCCATCTCCTCGTAGCATTCGCCGATGCCGTACTGGCCTTCGCCGCGAAGCTGGCTTTTGGTGAGCCGCGTCAGATTGGAGAACAGGGCGATGGCGCGGGCGTGATCGCCCCGTTTCTGCGCGACGCGCGCCTGTTGCAGGATGGCCTCATCCAGATACGCGCTCTCCGGGAATTCGCGCTGTAAGCGCAGGCTCATCGCCGCGGCCAGATTCAGTTGATCCATCGCAAAGTAGATGCGCCAGAGTTGCACATACGTCTCCTCCAACATCGCGCCGCCCAGCTTGCGCGCCTCGTCCGCGATCTCTTCGCAGACGGCCAGTGCTTCGCGGAATTTGCCCTGCGCCTTTTGTTCCAGCCCGAAATCCTTGTACTGCGAACCGATGAAGGTGAGGGCGCTGGCGGTTTTGAGTTTGGTCTTGAGCGCGAGTTGTTCATCCGCGATCTCTGTGCGGGTGACGCGCACGCCGCCCAGATTGCCTTCCACGCAGCGCGCCATCACGGAGGACTCGCGGGGTTGCGGCGTAATGTTGCTCTGATCCAGATAAACGATGCGCACCCAATCGCCGGGCTTGGCCTCCAGCTTGGCGTTGCCGACAATCACGACGTCGGCTTGATCCGCGGCGAGGGTCGCGCGGAACACACCCGTGTGGATGGTCTTGTCTTCCACAACCACAGGCGCAGGCACCGGGACAGGCGGCGGCGTTGGAGTTGCCGTCGTTGGCAGCGCTGTCGGTTCCGTGGCGTTACCCGAACGCGTGGCATTGGATACTGGGGCTGCCTTGATGATCATCTCCTCCAACTTGGGCAGGCGCACCTCGGTGAAGGTGAGCGCCACGGTGTCAATCACCTTGTAGGGGTCCACTTCCGGCTCCGGCTCCTCCAGCCGGACGCCGGCGATGCCCGGCACGATGGGCTTGGTGGGAGCGATGGGCTGCGGCGTCAGCGGCCTGTTCTTGCGTTCGAGCAGCAGCTTGTTGCGCTCCAGCTCGATCTCTTCAGCCGTCTTCTGGCGCAACACCTCGACGCGCGCTTGCAGGGTATCGGGATTGTCGCTCACGTCGCGGTCGGCGTCGTTCACTTGCAGGTTGATCTCTTTGCCCAGCACGACGCCCTGCAGTCCCTCGGAGAAAGCGCCGTCCATCACCTGCACCATGGCGTTGCCGACGACGACCACTTGCCGCTGGCGCGGCGTGTTGAATTTGCGATTGGCGGTGTGGGCGTCGGTGTAAGACACCTGCACTTTGCTGGTGCCGGTGACCTCGATGATGCCGTTGCCTTTCTGCGGCCGGCCCAAGCGGGAGGGCAACGACCCCAGCACCACGCGCACGTTGCGGCCCACGGGGACGCACTCGATCTTTTCCTCGTCGCCTTCGCTGGTGGTGACGGTGACTTTCACGGACTCGTCTTTTTCAAGGATGGCAAGATCGGCATCCTCGATCTTCACGTAGAACCGTTTGCCCGCCTCCAGCTTCTCGGAGTTCTGATCGCCCTGTCCCACGGCGGTGCCGACTTTTTCCAGCGCATCAATGGCGCGGCCGTAGTGGCCCTGTTTGAAGTGGCCCAAGCCGATGTAGTAGTAGGCTGAGTTGACCTGCGAGGAGACGGGGAACTGCTCGATGACGCGGCGCATCATCTCGAAGCACTGGCCGTAATGGCGCGCCTCATAAAAACACACGCCGATCTGCAGCGTGGCTTCGGCGCGCTGGGCGTCGTCGCGGTTCTCCTCTTTAGTCACGGCCTCGAAATGCGCGCGCGCCTTGTCGTAGGCCTGCTTTTTATTGAGATGAAAATTGCCCAACTTCAGATGCGCCTCGTAGCGGACCTTGCTGCGCGGATACCGCTCGATGACCGACAGCCAAATCTCCCCCGCCTTCTCGAACTCCGCCGCGTCGTAGCGCAGGTCGCCCGCTTGCAGGAGTTGCCGCGCTGCGCGGTCTTCCACCAACGAACCTTGCGTGGCCGGCGCGGGCGCATCGGCGCCGGGCATCATGCCGGCGAAACCCACGAACAACAGGAGGAGCAGATGGCGTGACATGGTATTACAGACGTTGCGACTGGGCTGCATCATCAAAGAATGGAACTGCGTAATGATACGGCGCCGCCATCTTCTGGCAATGTCGACCTTGCGGTGGCGTGGGCGACGCGGACAAGTTGTGAATAAAGCGAAACCCCCGCTTGCCGTGCGTGTGCGGGCAGAGGCGGGGGCAAACGCGTTTTGGATTTAGGCGAAAAGCTCTTTCACCGGCTCTGCCCCATCCGTGACCAGTTTCATCGGCCGTTCCAGCGGGGTGTTGACCTCTTTCTTGTGGTCGATACCCAGCGCGTGGCAGACGCTGGCGTGAATGTCCTCGGGCTTGACCGGACGCTCGGCCGGGCGCATCGCGTCGATGTCCGACTTGCCGATGACCTGACCGCCCTTGACGCCGCCGCCGGCAATGAAGCAACTGAAGCAACTGGCATGGTGGTCGCGACCGGCCTGATTGTTGATCACCGGAGTGCGCCCGAATTCGCTGAGCATGATCACCATCGTCTTCTTCAACATGCCGCTGGCCGCCAAGTCCTCGATCAACGAGGCCAGCGCCGGATCCATCACTTCGCCGTGCGCTTCCATCGCCGGGAAGTTGTTGGTGTGCGTGTCGAACCCGCCGCGGTTGACCTGCACAAACCGCACGCCCGTCTCCACCAGCTTGCGCGCGAGCAATGCTCCGCGGCCAAACTCGGAGTCGCCGTAACGTTCCAGCGTCTTGGGATCTTCCTTGTCCAGCTCGAAGGCCTTCAAGGTTGGGCTGCGCATCAGGTTCACCGCTTCCTTCGTGGCCGTCTCGACAGACTTGAAATCCGCTGAGCCTGGCTTGAGGCCCTGCTTTTGGTTCATGCGCGTGAGGATGTCCAAGCGCTTGTTGCCGCGGATCTGGCTGATGCCCGCCGGGAACGCCAGATACGGATCGCGCTCGCCCGGACGGCCCACGTAGTACGCCTCGCAGCGCTGGCCCAAATAGCCCGCGCGATGGGACTGCCCATTGATAGTGATGAAGGAGGGCAGATCGCCCAGCTTTTCCTTTTCATGCACCACGACGGAGCCGATGCCCGGATGCAGCAGGTTCGGGGTTTGATTGTAGCTGGTCTGTAATTGATAGGAGGCGCGGCCGTGATCGCCATTGGTGCCTGCGATGGAGCGGATGAGCGAACAGTGGTGCATCTGTTTGGCCAGCTTGGGGAAGATGCTGCTGAGCTGGATGCCGTCGGCGCTGGTCTTGATGGCGTCGAACTCGCCCTGCACCGGCCGGCCGGGCTTGGGATCCCACGTGTCCACATGGCTCATGCCGCCGCCGTTCCAGAACAGAATGACGTGCTCGGCCTTCGCCGGCGTGGTGGCGGTGCCCGCGCGGGCCAGTATTTGCGCGATGGGCATCCCCAACAGCGTCGCGCCGGTCATCGAGAGCAGATGACGGCGGGTCATCTGATAATCCAAGCATCCAGTAGCAGTAGCCATGATATGTTTCCTCTTGTTGTTTTCTAAATTGGGTTGGGGTTAGGGTAGATAGCGGAATTCATTGCTGTTGAGCAGCGCCCAGCGCAGGTCGGCCATGCCTTCCAACGCAACGGCACCGGTGCCGACGATTTCGCGCGCGGTTTCCAGTTCGTCAGCGGCGGGTTTACGGGTGAGAATCTCCAGATAAGCCACCTCGATGGCCTTGTCCACATTGGCTTTCGGCCCGGTGAGCAGACGGTGCATCGGCTCCAGCGTGCCCACTCGCGCGGCCTCGTGCGTGGCCTTGCCATTGAGGATCATCAACTGCTGACGCATGGACGGCGTGTGTTCGCGCGCATCGCCCAAGCTATCGCGCGCCGGCTGGCCAAAGACCCGCAGGAAATGCGCGGGCGGCGCGGGGGTGGCCATCTGCATCGTGCTGGTGAACCTAGGATTGTCGTCCACCTTGCGCTCCACCGTCACGGTCTTGTAACGCATGCGCGGGGTGTTCGCCGGATCGGCCATCTCCATCATCTCTTGTTGCTTGGCCAACTCTGCGTCGGTCAACTTTTTCATGGCCTCCAAATCTTTCTGCAGCTCGGATTTTAAGAGCTGATTGAAATCAATGGAGATGGACTGCTCCAAATCATACCCCGTCGAGCTGGCCTTCATGGCCATCATGCTCGGCACCATGTTGGGCGTCGCGCCGGCTTTGCCGAGCTTGCTGTTGGCCGGGCCGATGGGCACCTGCACCGTGTCGGTGAAGGTGCGCACGTTGGCGCCGGCGGGCCATTTGAGCTCCGTCAGGTGCCCGGCGATGACGATGCTGTCATACAACACCTCGCTGAGCATGCGCCGCGGGCTGGCGGCGGTGAAAGCCGCAACGGCCGCGCGCTGTTCCTTGGCCGGCACTTGCGTATCCAACGGTGCGCGGGCGTAGGCATCAGTCTGCACGATCTGCTTGATGACCTCGCGCAGGTCGAAGTTGCTCGCGATAAATTCATCGGCCAGATGTTCCAGCGTCTTGGGATGAGTGACGTTGTCGCCCTGATAATTGTCCACCGGCTCGTACAAGCCGCGGCCCATCAGATCGGCCCAAAGGCGGTTCACCATGTTGCGCGCGAAATACCGGTTGTTGGGGCTGGTCACCAGTCTGGCCAACTCCGTGCGCTGCACGCTCTGCCGGTAAAGATCGCCCTCCACATCCAACGCCCGCGTGTCTTGCCGGGCTTCCTTGACCACGTCAAAACCGCCCGCCGTGTTTTTGGGATCCTTCAGCGCCGCGCTGATGTCGGCGTTGTCGAGCAGACTCTCGATCGACTGGCCTTTGCCGTTCTTGGCGATCAATTGCAGTACGGCCAGCTTCTTGGCGTTGTGCCGCTTGATGTGGTCAGGCTCCGTCGCGTATTGCTCCAGCTCGATGGGGAACTTGGGCATGACCGCGTTGCGCGTGGCCGGCTTCAACCGTTCCGGCGGCCACAGCACCGTCGTCTCCGCGCCTTCGGTGGTGTAAATCTGTTTGGAGAACCGGTTCTCCACCCGGCGCGTCTTGCCGAAGAACGTGGCCAGCTCGTAGAACTGCTTTTGCTTCCACGAATCAAAGGGGTGATTGTGGCACTGCGCGCAACCCATGCGCACGCCCAACAACATCTGCGCCGTGGCCGCCGCCAGCGCCATCGGATCGGCATCTTCGCCCAACACAAAACCCACCGCCGGGACTTTGCCCGTCGTGCCGTTGGCGGAGATCATCTCCCGCGCTAGCTCATCCCACGGCCGGTTCTGCTCCACCGCCTTGTGCAGATGCGCCAAGAGCGCGTTGCCGCCCGTGGCCGCGCTGCGCACCCGCAACACGTCCGACAAAAACACCGTCCACCGATCCGCAAAGCGCGGATCCTGCAGCAGCTTCTCCACCAGCTTGGCGCGGCGCTCGGCCACCGGCCATTTCTGGAAGTTCTCAATCTCCTGCGCCGTGGGAATACGCCCGATGATGTCCACCGTCACGCGGCGCAGAAAAGCCAGATCCTCCAGCGACGCTGCCACTATTGTGGTGCGTGCCTTGTTGTCCTCCGCCAAGAACCGATCGGTCGGCGTGGGGACGGCCAGAAGT
>SIAW01000037.1 GCA_009695465.1 Pedosphaera sp. | reverse complement strand
CGTGATCGTCGGCACGCTGGTGGCAGGCGCAATGGCGTTCTCGATGATGGACATGCGAACGTCGCGCGGGAAAAGCACGATGTCGTTGGGGCCGGGGCCTTGGATGTGGCCCCACAACGAGTAGGACTGTGTGTTGCCCACCACGCTGGCCTGGCCCGACCACAGCACCTCGAAGTCTTCGTGGATCTTGGTGAACGTGTACTGGATGGGACCGATGATGATGCCGGGCCCCACGTTGGTTTCGAAGGTAATGGTGGGGCCGAGGTTGTTGGTGAAATTATCAATCCAGCCCAACGAGTCCGTGCGGTTCCAACCGATGGGCACGCCGTCGGGCGAGAGGCCCAGATCATCGGCGACAAAAATGATGTCCGGCTGAAACACCGGCCGGCCGACAGTCTGCGAGGCAAAACGCAGCGTGGGCACACCGAGGTACAACTCGGAGCCGGGGATTGTACTGTTGCGCCCGATCACTGTTTGGCCGTTCGTGGTGATGAAGGTGTCCTCCCAGATGATATTGGTGGCCGTGAAGGTGATGCCCAAGAGCGAATCGAAAGGCTGCTCGATCAATTGCATCTTGTCCACGCCGCCGCGCATGGCCAGATCATAAAACGGCGGCGGCCCCTGCGCGGGCAGAACCGAAGTGATGGGCAGCGCGGGCATGAAAGCCGTGTTGCGTCGCGGGATGAATCCTTGATTGCCGCCCAGCGTGTCCGGAAAAAGCCGGCCGGTGGGGCCGGGGAACACAGGGATGGCGATCATGGGCAGTAACTGCGAGGGCACCACCAGCACTACGTCCAGCGGCAGGGTTTCGTAAACGTAATTGTTTTTTCGGTAGAGATATTTCAGCGCGCCCGCGTCGTCGTACGTCAGCGCATGCCGCGGCTGCCGTTTGCCGCCCATCGCATTATTGCCGTCGTAGTACACGCCGAAATCAAACAACGTGGGCTTGTCGGTCCAGTACACGAGCGAGTTGCCATAGAACGAGTCGCAGATCCCCGCCACGGCCGACCACGCATTGCCGCTGATGTCGGTGGTGAACTCCTCCATGTCCGCAAAGGTCGGCATGATGAACGTCGGCCCGTTGTTGAGCCCCGGTGAATTGGTGCCGTCGTGCACCAACCGATAGCTGTACTGCACGCCATTGATCTTGTCGGTGGGCCGGTACGTCAACGGGTCGTAGTTGCGCAGGCGCACGCGGAAATTCACCATGGTGTTGGCCATGTTCGTGGTCGCGTCGTGGATGCTGAATGCCCAGCGATGCGGATTGCCCACCCCCATCTGATTTAACAGCAGGCCCAGCGTCAGCGACTTGATGTCCAGCACCTGCGCATTGCGCGCGGTGGTGTTGGCCCAAGTGGTGTTAAAGTTGCCCAGGAACCCGTGCTTGGGATCCGCCAAGCTCAGCGCGCTGACGCCCTGATAATCTTCGTTGGAAAAGAAATCGTTGATCACCTTCACCGCCTCGTTCACCGCGAAGCGCCCTTCCAACCCGAAGTAGTTGATGAAGCTGGCGTCAAACGCGTACGTCAACGTGGGCATGTTCCAGCGGAAAAAATTCTTTGCCTCCTTTGGCCCGCCCAGATCATCCCAATAATTGAGATCAATCGTGGCGCCGACATTCGTGGCGGACAACCGGTTGACATCCATCGGCCCGATGACCACGAACGCCTGCGCGGCGGGCATCGCCAGCCACAGCCACAACACCGCGAAGACCCACAGAAGACAACGACGCGGCCAAGCGCAAACCGTCGCCAACCTGCTCGATGCAAGTGGTGCCGACGATTGGCCAAAGACAAAGCTCGTTTGGCGCGAACTGGTAATAAGCTCCTCCCTTTCTGGGGCGAAGTATGGAGGGGCAAAACACTCGGCCAACACAAACTTGCTGGCGCGGACGCGGTGCGCTGTGAGCAACTCCGCGCCCGTCAGCGGCCATCCAATGCGCGGCGCAGTTCGGCAGTATTGCGGCGCATGAGATCCAGATAATCCCCGCTGTCCGGCGCCGCAAAACCGGGGGCCAACACCACCGGCGTGACACCCAATCCCCGCAGTCGCGCGGCGATGGCCGGCAGCGGCGCATCTTCCCAAAGCATCCAACGCGCGGGATGCTTGGCCAGCAACACTGCGAACGCCGCCCACTCCTTTTCGTCGGGCATCTCGTCAGGCTCCCAGTGGACGCTCTGCAAGTTCAGCCGGTAACGTTTTTGGAAATATTGATACACCGGATGCGAGGCCAGCAACGGCATCGCCTCGCGTCCATCGAGCAGCTGCGTCCATTCGCGGTGCAACGATTGCAGATCGCTTTCCAAGACGCGCAGATTGGCGGCGAACGTCTGCGCCTGCGCCGGGCGCAACCGCGACAGCGCCGCACTGATGGCCGCCGCCTGTCGGATGGCCAGTTGCGGATCCAACCACACCGTCACGGCGAGTGTCGCATGACTGTGCTGGCGGCCCGTGCCGTGTTGGTGCGCGCCTTGCCGAAACTGTTCCTCCACTGGCACGAGATGATCGGCGAAACTGGCGGTGGTGTGAACGCATTGCCGTTCCGCCAGCGATCCCCAATCCACCCAGCGACTGTAGCCGGGCGTGTTGAGCAGGATGAGATCGGCCGCCTGACAATCGCGGATGAACGCGCGCAGTTGGTTCGTGGCCGGTTGCCAGTCCGACGGATCTTCGCCTGCGGGCGCGGGCTGCGTCACCACAGCGAGATCGCCAGCGATACGGCGGGCAAAATATTGCAACGGATAATTGGCCGCGACGATGCGCAGCGAACCAGTCGCTGTGTTGGGCGCAACTTTCTGCGGCGTCGCGGGCGAACAACCCAACGCGACGGCCAGCATCGCGATCAACAGCAGTTGCAGACGCGGCGTGTTCACAGTCCCGCTCCTCGCATCAATTGATCCACGCGCGACGCGGCCACCCACGCCAATCCCGCCGCCAACACCGCGCTGGCCGCAATGATGATGAGCAGCTCGCACGCCTGCAGCCAGAACATCGTCCCGCGACTGCAACCCAGTTGGAAGAGCGTGTCCATTTCTTCCCGGCGCAGTCGTTGCGACAGCAAAATGATCAGCGCCAAAAACAGCAGCGTGCCCGCCGCCACCACGATGTAGTTGGCGTCCACATACCGTTTCACGCTGAAGACCAGTTCGAGCATCTGCCCGGCCACCTGCGCGGGCACCAACGCCTGCAGGCCGCTTTTGGCATCCAGATAAGTCCGGTCGCCTTGCAGGATGACCGAGTCCATCTCGCTGTGCGGTCGCGCGATGATGGCCGTCAGCGGCAGTTGGGCGAGGTCGCCGTGGAAATGGAACGTGGCGATGTTGTCCGGCGTGATCCGCGCGGCGATGGGCAGCGCTTCGTTGAAAACCACCGTGTTGGTGCTGGCGTTGCTGTTGGTGGCGGATAGGCGCACCGCTGCGTCCCGCGCCGCCGGATCGTGCCCGTGCCCGTGTCCGGCGAGCACCCACGCCGTTTTCAAGTCCACGAAAATCGCATTGTCATCGGCCGTGTGCGTGGGCGCGAGCACGCCGGCGACAGAGAGTTTGAGCGGCAGGCTGGAGAGATCGGCCAGACTGCGCGGATCGGGCGTGATGCTCCCGCCCGGCGCGACTTGCAGCGCGGTCGCAGCGTGGGCGCCGAGCACGCAGTCGCCCAGCAACACCAAGCCTTCGCCCGCCGCCAGCGGCAATTGGCGGAACTCAAAATAATCCAACGTCGTGCCGACGATGGGAAAACTCAGGCCGCGTTTGGTTTTGTAATCCGCCAAATAAATCGGCACGGGCGTGGCCAAGCCGCCCGCGCGCAGCCGGGCCAGTTCCGCCGCGCTGAAGACGCCATTTTCCAGCGGTCGGAAATTGAGCGTGTGCAGCACCAGATCGAAGGGGCTGCCGCGCGCGCCGATCACCAGCGGCGTGGCGCCGGTGGCGTGGGCGCGGCTGTGCAGGCGGTGTTCAAACTCGCGCACCAACCAGTGGCTGGCCAGCGGCAGACAGAAGCTGAGCGTGAGGCAGGCCAGCAGGATGCCAGATCGGATCCGGTGATGCAGGAGGTGACGCCAAGCCAGGAGCAGTCGGTGTCGCATCGTCAGGCGGCGTGCGCGAAGGTGTTGAAATCCACCGTGCGATCAAAGCGTCCGGCCAACGCCAGATCGTGTGTGGCGGTCACGAGCGTGGCACCGGCGGCGCGCGCATGGTGCAGCAGCAGTTCCATGATGCGCCGGGCGTTGTCGCCATCAAGATTGCCGGTGGGTTCATCGGCCAACAGCAGGCGCGGTCCGGGCAGGAGCGCGCGCGCCACGGCCACGCGCTGTTTTTCGCCCTGCGAAAGCGCCTGCGCATTGTGACCGAGCCGGCCAGTGAGTCCCAGCGCGGCGGCCAGTTCGTCCAGTCGCGTCTGCACGGCTGCGTCCAGCGGCAACGCGTCGTTGATGCGGTAGGGCAGCAGGATGTTCTCGCGCACGTCGAGGTAGTCGAGCAGGCGGAAATCTTGAAAGACAAAGCCGACGCGGCGGATGCGAAAGGCGCGCCGCTGCGGATCCGTCAGTGCGGGCAGCGATTGGTCGCCGACGAAGATCTGTCCGTGTTGCGGGGACAGGATGCCGGCGAGCAATCGCAGCAACGTGGTTTTGCCCGAGCCGCTGGGGCCGGTGAGCGCGAGGCTCTGGCTCGCGGGGATGTCCAGCCGGCCGATGCGCAGCCGAAAACCCGCATCGCCGGCGTAGCTAAAATCAACGTCCTGCAGGCGGATGTCCATGGTGGCTACTGCGGCAGCGTTCGCAGGCCGGTCTGATATTGCACGCGCTTTTGGTTGTGCAATTCGTAGTCGGTGACGCGCCAGCCATCTGCCGCGGGCGCGATGGTGAAGGTGCCTTCGTATTCGTTCTCGCGCGTGTGGATGTGGCCCCAGTGTTCCACCGTGCCGATGACGCGCCAGCGGCAGTGATAATCAAAACCGGCACCGGCGCGGGCGGGCTTCATCGCGCCTTCCTCGATGCGCACGGCCTGCACGCGGGAAGCGGCGCCGCCCTGTTCTTCCATCAACAGACTGCGCTGGAATTGCAGGTACAACTGGCGCAGCAACGGGCCGTCCACGCTGCTGGCCAGTGCCTCGTAGATCTCGCGGTCGCCGCGCTGATCGAACGCGCGATAGATGTTGCGATGAAGCGCGGTGAAGATCAGCGCCGCGTCGCGCGCTGCGGGCGGCACCGTCTCCAAGCGGTGTTTGACAGGCTGCGGCATAAGCGCCCGGCGCATCCCCGCGGGCGCGGTCCATTGGAAGAGCGGTTTGTCCTCCACGAAGAAATGTTCTTTGGGGGCTTGGTCGTGGACATAGACGGCGCTGCGCAGGAACGACACGTGTTTGGAAAAGGTTTCCCACTTCATCTCCACGCTCTGCGGCGGGCGCGAGGCGGGGTAGCTGAGGATGATGCCGAGGCGCGCCTGATAAACACCCACGCGCCGTGGCGGGGCGTTGGCGGCAAAATCGTTGATGTCCAAACCGAAAAAGCTCAGCCGCGCAACGGTGGGTTTGACGGTGATGCCATCAATGGCGACGGGATGACGGTCGCGAAAGTGCGCCTCGATCTTGGGCCGCATGGCCTCCTGCTCGTCCACGTCGAGGAAGTCCGCGTGGCGCCGCGTTAACGGCAGCCACTGCTCGAAGGTCAGCAGCGGAATGAGGATCTCGTGCCGCACTTCGTGGTCGGTCAGATAGATGTACGAGTACAGGCCCGCGTAGCTGGTGATGCCAAGACGCTGCCGGAAATCCTCCTCGCGCCGGGCTTTAAGCTCGCGCCAATTCTGCGGCGGCTGGATGGGCGCACCGGTCCATTCCAGTTTCACCGTGTGCGGTTGGTTGGCCAGCAGTTGCACCGGCGTGTCCAGCCAGATCCCTTTTTGAAGGGTCAGCAAATCCATCATGGAGGGCATCAAGGCTTTTGCGCCGCCGAAGTTTTGCAGGAAGGTCAGGAAGGCCGGTTTTTCCGGCAGCGGATAGTGCAGGAGATAGACGACGGTGCGCGCCATGAGTTCGGTCTGCAACGCGCCCTCGGCGATTTGCGTGGTGTCCATGCGCTCGACGCGGCCGGGTAGCGCGTTGCCTTGCGGATCGCGGATGGTGAAGAATTTCAGGAGGAATTCCTGGTGCAACTGCGCGGTGCGGTTGAGGTCTGTCGCGGCGTAGCGCAGGTTGGCGTCGGCTTTGAGGCCGTGATAGATCACCAAGTCCTCCGCCATGATGCGCAGTTCCACCAGTGCTTCATTCTCACGCACGTTCACCACGGCTGCGCTCATCGAGATGGGATGCGCCGCCGCGAATTGCGCGCCCGCTGCCAGCAGCAGCGCACACATCATCAAACGGAGGAACGGAAGGGGCAACATGGCGCGGCGGGCTTTATGGGGCGATCACCAGCGCCTCGATCCAATCGCGAAAGTCCATGCCCGGCGATTGGATGTCAGCCGTCACCAAGGCTTGTTTGACACCGGCGGGCAGACGCACGCTCACCTTCGCCGCGCCGGACTGCCGCGACGCCAAGGTCAGCGGCTCGCACTTGCCGACGAGGCTGGCGCCGTTCCAGGCGCGCGGCGTGATGGTGAAGGTGCGGCGCACGGGGGAATGGTTGACCACGCGGACTTCGGCGGTCGCCATCTGATCCGTACCGGCCTTGGCGACGCGCGGATAAAACACCGCCCACTGTTCGTCCACGCCGTAGTTGGGGTCGTCCCACGGGAAGAGGTCGCGCTGGATGGCGATACGTTCGCGATAGCGTTTCTCCAGCATGGCCAGCTCCTTTTCGCTGTAGCGGAACACAGGCGGGATATGCTGGTTCATCAGCCAGCAACCTTCGGGGAGGGTGCGGATTTTTTTGAGGCAGTACAGGTAGCCGGAATCTTCGTGCAGCAGATTGCGGTTCTGCAGGCTGTAATCGTCCAGTCCGGAGGGCGCGAAGGAATCGCCGATGAAGAAGATGGGCTTCTCGCCTTTCTTTTCCGCGAGCAGCGCGCCGTGGTACAGCGTCTGGCCGGGATAAAAATGGAAGGTCAGATCGAACCCGCGCCACGCGAGCTTCTCGCCGTCCTTCATCACGCGCAGGTTTTTCATGGCGTTGGCGGTGAGGGCCGGCAGGTGATACGCCTCCGGGCGCGCGAGCACGTCGGCGTATTCGGTGGTGGCATAGATGGGGCATTGGAAAATCTCCGACGCCTTCTGCACCATGTCGGTGTGATCGTCGTGCATGTGCGTGACAAAGATGCCCTCCACTTTTTTCACCAGCTTTTTGGCTATGAGATCCTGCACCGCGTCAATCACGCGCTGGTAGCCGCAGTCCAGCAGGAAACCGTGGCCGTCGTCGGAGATGAGCAGGCGGCTGGTGGAATGGTTGAACACCCACGACGGCGCCTCCACGTTCAGCGCGTAGGGCATCAGATCAATCTTGGCGCCGGTGCCCAGCACGCGCTCGCCGCAGATGCGCATGCGTTCCTCTTTGAAGTACCAGTGCAGCGCGTTGGTCGAGAGGTAGTTTTTGTAGAGCGCTTGCACGCGCGCGATGAGCTTGTCGATGGCCGCCGCCGGTTCCGGGATGACCGGCCCGCGCGCGGGCACCAGCAGATCGGGTTTTAACGCCTGCAACTTGCGCAGGCTCTGGATCAAGTCGCCCAGCCGCCCGCCGTAACCGTGATAGCCGCCGACCTTCGCAGTGGGGATGGCGTCCTGCACGCTGTACAGATCGAGCAGCTTGCCGTCGCCGTAAATGAGATCGCCCGTGAACGCGACCTTCTTGCCGTCCAACTCGGCCACATACGACACGCTGCCGCGCGCAAAGCCCGGCGTATCCAACACGCGCACCGTCACGCCGCGCCACTCAATCGTGTCGTTCTCCTTCACCCAACGCGACACGGCGGCCGCTTCGCCCAGCACCTTGGTCGTCTGTTGCGCGTAGTCGTGAAAACGATTTGTGATAAACGCCGTCCAGAACCGTTCCGGTTGCTCGATCAACTCGCGGCTGGCCTGCGGGGCCACGACGCGCGTCTTGGCATCGCGCGGCATCGTCCAGCCTGCGTCCCGCCGCGCGTCGGTCATCAGCAACATCTCCGCGATGGCCGGAGCCGAATAGACCGCCAAGACCTGGCCCTCCTGCACGATGGCAACTTGATTGACGGCGCCGCGCTGCACTTGCAGTTGCGCGGCGTGGACGCCGGCTGCACCGAGCCAAAGGGCCAGCAAAAATTGGAGGAGCGCGTTTTTCATGATGCGTGTCGGGATGAGCGGATGGGATTGTGCGTGGGTGCGAAGCAAAGACAATCGTTTTCTCCCGCGCGGGTTTAGCATTGGCCAATGCGCGGCCGCGTGCTAGGCAATCGCTGGTGAATTCACCCACGCCAACCGTGGTTTCCCGCGCGCCAGCCTGCGCGCATCGTCGCTGATCATGGAGCGACTGCGCAGCATCTTCGGCTTTGCCTGGCCGTACTTCCGCCCGTACTGGGTGCGCTTGGCGTTGGGCGTGGCGTTGGGCGTGGCCTTTGGCCTGATCAACGCCAGTTTTGTTTGGGGCACCAAAACACTCTTCGAGCGCATGGAGCCACGGGCAGCAACCGTGCAGGCGACGGCCGATAGTCCCGTGCAGGGGCAGTTGGCGCAGGTCAATCAGCGCATCAAGCTGTTCATGGACGACTGGCTGCCGCGCGTGGGGCGCAAGCTGGACTGGCCGCAGGCGTTGGGCGGTTTGTTGCTGCTGCCGATGCTGGTGGCGCTGCGCGGCGCGGTCAACTACGGCAATTCGTATTTCATGGAATGGGCCGGCGTTCACGCGATGCGCGACTTGAAGCTGGCGGCGCACCGGCAGCTTCAGCGCCTGTCGATGTCGTACTTCAACGCGCGGCAGATCGGCGATCACACCATGATCATGAACGCCGGCGTGGGGCAGCTCAACACCTGCATGCGCTACGGCGTGAGCGATGCCGTCAAGGAACCGTGCACGCTCATCAGCATCGCCATCGCGCTCTTCGTGCTGGACTGGCAATTGGCGTTGCTGGGGCTGGTCTTCGCCCCGTTGAGCGTCATCCCCATCGGGCGCATCGCGCGCAAGCTGCGCCAAGTGGCCGCGACGGGCTATGCGGCGGGGGCCACGCAGGACAGCTTGATGGTGGAGGTGTACGGCAACACGAAGACGGTGAAAGCCTACGGGCTGGAACGGTGGCAACTGGGACGCTTCGCCGATCTTTACCAGCGGTTGCTGCGGGTGAGCATCAAGCAAATGCAGGCGCGGGCGTTGCAGAATCCCATCATTGAATTTGTCGGCGTCTTTGGGCTGGGCGCCGTCGTGGTGTTCGTGTTTCACACGGGCAAAACCGTGCCGGAGCTGGTGGGCTTCCTGACGGGCCTGCTCATGCTGTATCAGCCGATCAAGAAGCTGGCGCACATCAACACCTACTATCAAGAGGCCAGTGTCAGCGTGGGCATGTTGCAGCGATTGTTCGCCGAGCAGCCGACTGTCGCGGAAAAATCCGGGGCCACCGTGCTGCGGCCGATGGAGCGGGAGCTGCGCTTCGAGCGGATGAGTTTTGCCTACGAGAAAGAGGCGGTGGTGCGCGAACTGGATTTGGTGCTGCGCAAAGGCACCAAGCTGGGCGTGGCCGGAGAGAGCGGCGCGGGCAAGAGCACCATCGCCAGTCTCGTGCTGCGCTTCTATGACCCGCAGTCCGGGCGCATCACGATTGACGGCACGGACATCCGCGACGTGACTTTTGACAGTCTGCGCGGGCAGATCGCGTTGGTGAGCCAAGAGGTGGTGATCTTCGATCAGACCGTGGCGGAGAACATCGCCTGCGGCAAACTCGATGCCACACGCGAGGAAATCATGGTCGCCGCCAAGGCCGCGCAGGCGCACGAGTTCATCCAGCAATTGCCGCTGGGCTACGACACGCGGTTGGGCGAACAAGGCACGCGCCTTTCGGGCGGGCAACGTCAGCGCATCGCGATTGCGCGGGCGTTTGTGCGGCAGGCGCCCATCCTGATTTTGGACGAGGCCACGGCGTCGCTCGATTCCCACGCCGAGGCGGAGATCCAAGGCGCCATCGAGCGATTGGAAGAAGGGCGCACGGTCATCTGCGTGGCGCACCGGTTATCCACCCTGCGCAACATGGATCATGTGATCGTGATGGAGGCCGGGCGCATCGTCGAGCAGGGGACATTCGAGCAACTGCTGCAGCGCGGCGGGATCTTCGCCACGATGGCGCGGCGACAAGGCATCGCGGCATCCGGCCCAGCGGTGTTGGTGGATTAACCTACTGCTTCGCTCACCGTCTCCACGCCCAGCGCGCTGTGCAATTGCGCGTTGAGGATGGTCATGTTGGGAAAACGCCGATCCGGATTGTAGGCCAAGCACTGCCGCAGGATGGCGTTGAGCCGCGCGGGCACGGCGGGATTGAACTTGCTGGCCATCGGGACAGGGTAATATTCGTCGAGCTGGTTCTTGCGCGTGTCATCGGGATGATTCCCGACGAACGGCTTGTGCCGGGTGAGCAGTTCGTAGGCGGTGGCGCCAAAGGAGTAGATGTCCGCGCGATGATCCACCGGGCGGCCCAGCAATTGTTCGGGCGCCATGTAGGCGGGCGTGCCAGGAATCTTGTCAAACACCTTGGGCTTGCTGGGGATTTTCTGGGCGGTGTCAAAATCAATCAGGTAACTTTGCCCGCGCATGTCCACCATGATGTTCTCCGGCTTGAGATCCAAGTGCATCCAGCCGTGGTCGTGCAGGTGATTGAGCGCGTCGGCCACGCCGATGATCACGTCGGAGACGTTCTCTTGGATGACCGTGTCGGCGCGCAGGGTCAACTCACGCAGGTTGGCACCGTTGATGAGATCCAGCGCCATGTACGGGACGCCTTTGACCGCGCCGTGATCGCGCAGGCCGACGATGTTGGGGTGCCGCGGCAGTTTTTCCAGCACTGCCAAACCCTGCTTAAAAAGCTTGGGCGCGGCCGAACCGGACAACACGTGATCCTGCAATCGGCGCAACGCCACTAACTGCCCCTCTGCATCGGTGGCCGACCAGATGTCGGTCATGCCGCCGTGGTTGAGCAACTCGTGCAACTGATAATTTCCAAAACGCTGTATCATCTCTATACCGGCTCTCTCTATCTAGTTCGTTTGTCGGGAGTGTGACCTTTCAAATACTTTTCGGAAAAATCAGTGGCTCGCCACACGATCTCGCCAGGAATATCCCTCCCCTTCCAAACGGAGCGCGGACCTTATCACAGCTGTCAAGCGGGGTGGAGCATGTAGTTTTTGGATGGCTTTTCAGACAGATTTTCGGCTAATCTATGGCTCTCAAGGAGGGTTTGGGTGTGTTTGGGGTAAAGTCCTGCCGTGCCGGTTCGATTAGGTATTGGAAGTCTGCCCCAGCACGATGAACCATTTGGAGTCTATTGCCGACGGGTTCGTTGAGGGGTAACTTTCGCTGCCAGCGAGCGCCTCTGGAAGGCGTTTCCGTTGGATTTTGATTGGAAATTACACTGAAAACCTTGGTTAGTTGCCGATGGCTCGGTCTGTGGATCGCCGCCAGCGTGTGGCTGGGCTGTAGCGCCGCCCAATACCATGCCGCAGCGGACAAGGAGACCTACGGCATCCTCGATGCGCGACGGGCGCAGATTTTGGGCGAAACCAACAAGGTGCGCATTGATGCCAACCGTACGGCGCGTGCGCCCGAGGATATCAACGGCACCGAGGTCATCTTGGACCGTTATCAAGGCGGTCAGCGCGTGTTGACCCTCGCGCAGGCGATGGACGTGGCGGTGCGGCAGAATCGCACTTACCAATTCAACCGCGAGAAACTCTACCTGCAGGCGTTGGCCCTCACCGGCACGCGGCATCAATTCGCGCTGAAATTTACCTCGGCCTCGCTGGAGGCGGGCGTAGATCGTTCCGCCACTACGAGCGACACCACGGTGGGCGGCGACGCGAGTGCCACTCTCAAAAAACTTCTGGAGACCGGCGGGCAACTCAGCGCCACGTTGGCCAATGACCTCGTGTTCTTTTTTGACGGCACAAAGCCCAAGGTGCCCAGCATCGTGCTGAGCCTCACGCAACCGCTCTTGCGCGGTGCGGGCGCGGACATCGCCGCCGAGGTGCTCACGCAGGCGGAGCGCGATGTGGTGTACGAGATCCGCACCTTCAGCCATTACCAGAAACAGTTCGCGGTGGACATCGTGCGCGACTACTACGGGTTGCTGCGCCAAGGCGAAAACATCCATCAGTATTACACCAACTACCAATCGCGCATCCTTTTCCGGCGCGAGATGGAGACGCGCGTGCGCGCGGGACTGAGCGCGGAGTTCGAGCGCGAGCAGGCACTGGAAAGCGAGTACCGCGCCAAGCTCGATTACATCCGCACGGTGGAGACTTACCAGAACCAGCTCGACGATTACAAACAGCAGTTGAGCCTGCCGCTGGGCGAGAAGGTGGGGCTGGATCGCTCGTTGCTGGCGCGGCTGGAATCGTCGGGCCTGCCGCCCGTGCTCTTCGATGATCAAGCCGGCTATCGCATGGCCATCACCAACCGGCTCGATGTCATCAACCAGATCGACAAGCTGGAGGATTCCAAACGCAAAGTCCGCGTGGCGCGCAACGATCTCAAGCCGGGACTGGCCATCGTGGCCGACATGGAGTTGAAGGATCAATTCTACTCCTCCTTCAGCCCGGACAAATATCGGGCCAGCGTCGGTCTCAAGCTGGATCTGCCGTTGGACAAGCTGAGCGAACGCAACGCGCTGCGACAGTCCGAGATCAATTTCGAGCGCCAATTGCGCACGTTGGCCACCACGTTGGATCAGTTGCGCGATGAGGTGCGGCAGGGACTGCGCAACCTCGATCGGCAAGGGCAGAATTACACGACGCAACTGGCCGCGCTGGAGAACGCCCGGCGCAATCTGCTGGCCACACAGTTGCGCCTGCGTGCCGGGTTTCAAGGCGTGCGCACCAGCGACATCATCACGGCGCAGGACGCCTTGTTGCGTGCGCAACTGGCCGTCACCACGGCCGTGGTGGACTACCACACATCGCGCTTGAACCTGCTCAAGGACGTGGGTATCCTGCAAACAGTTGGCGAAGATTTTTGGCTGCGCGACGCGCAGGGGCCGAGGTTGCCCGCCGCCGGTGGTGCGGCATTGCCGCAACAGGAAGTCGTGCCGCCGGATCAGATTTTAGGCCCGTGATTTTATGAGGACAACGCAAGTGAGCAACGGTCTGCGCGCGGCCCTGTGGGGGCTGCTGGCCGTGGGCGTGATGATGCCTTTCCTGTGGACGGGCTGCAGTTATTTCCGATCCGAAAGCGGCGCGGCACCCAGCATCCAATATCACAAGGCCGAGCGCGGCGATTTTCTGGTGACGATTGTGGAGGCGGGCACGCTGGCGTCCACCAGCAAGCTGACGTTGGTCAATGAGATGGAAGGTCAATCCACCATTGTGGAGATCGCCATCGAAGGCACGCAGGTTAAAGGGCCGCGTCCTCACATCCTTGCGGCCGACGACACGCTGCAGAGTTTGGCGCTGCAGTTCTGCGACAAAAGCACGACGGGCCTGCAGCAGCCCCCGCGGGAATTCGAGGAGGTGCTGCGCCGGCTCAACCGCACGGTGGATTGGGAGAAGCTCGTTGCCGGCAACACCATCACGTTGCCCGGCGATCTGTTGGTGAAGCTCGATCCCAACACACTGGCCGAGCGCGTAGCCAGTCAGGAGATCGTCGTCATCAAGGCGCAGCAGAGCGTCACCAATGCGCGGCAGGAGAAGGACATCGTCAAGCTTTCCACCGCCGCCACGAACAAGGCCGCCTCGATCGCTTTGACCAACGCTATTGCGGAGCTGGAGAAATTCAGGAGCAGCGATGCGCCCACGCAGCGGCAGGATTTTGCGGGCAAGATTTCCGTCAACCAAAAGGAGATGGATCTGGCGCAGACCAAGCTCATCGCCTACGGCGAATTGGAGAGGGCGGGCTTCGCCTCCACCATGGAGGTCAAACGCGAGGAGGCCAACGTCGCGCGTTCCCAGCACGAGATCAAGATGCTGCGCGCCAACACCAGCGCCTATGACGTTTTTGATTTCCCCATCAAAGAGCGCGAGATGTCCATGCGCGTGGAGCAGCGGGAGATCGATAAGCTGAGCACGGAGCAGAAATCCGAAGCCAACATGGCTTCCAGCCACATCAATGTGAAGACCGCCGTGAAGACACTGGAGCTGGAGCAACAGAAGCTGGTGGACTTGGAAGATCAACTGAGCAAGAGCCGCATCTTCGCCCCGCAAAATGGGCTGGTGGTGTACGCGGTGGACTCCTCGAGGTTCGGCTCCTCCTCCTCAATGATCCGACAGGGCGAGACCACGCGCCGCGGGCAGGAACTCATTCGCCTGCCGCGCACCGACTCATTGATGGTGGAGGTCAAAATCCACGAATCGGTTCGCCGCATGGTGCGCGAAGGCATGCGCGCGTATGTGAAGATTGAATCGGTGCCCGGCAAGCCCCTCAAAGCCGTGCTCAAACGCGTGGCGCCCGTGCCCGATTCCGCCAGTCGTTTCCAGGCCAACATCAAGGTGTTTAACTCCGAAGTCTGGATTGAGGAAGCGTTGCCCGAAGGCATCAGCACCGGCCTCTCCGCCGCCGCCGAGATCGTGGTGCAACAGCTCATCAAGGTCGTCAAGGTGCCCGTGCAATCCGTCGTGACCGTCAAAGGCCGCACGCTCTGTTTTGTGAAAGGCTCGGCCGGTCCGGAGGCCCGCGAGGTGGAGATTGGTTTCTACGATCAGAAATTCATCGAGATCAAAACGGGCGTGAACGAGGGCGATCTGGTGATGCTCTCGCCGGCGTCCGCAGGCAGCGCGCTCAACATCGAAGGCAGCGTCATTGACGACAAGGCCGCTGCTGGAGCAGAGGCCGCCACCAACACCGTGAGAGATCTGCCCACGTTGCCTGCACCCAATGGCGGCGCGGCCAAGGGGAATGGGCCTGGCTCGCCGCAGGCTTCCGGCGGCGGTGCGACCAAAGGCTCTGCACCGGGCGGTGGCGGGCGTCGCGGGATTGATGTGACCACGTTGAATTTGAGCGAGGATCAAAAGACCAAGTGGGATGCGGCGCAGCAAAAGATGTCCCAGAAAATACGCGAGGTCTTCTCCAGTGGCGTGCCGCGCGAACAGATGATGGAAGCGATGAGCAAGCCGCGCGAAGATTTTCAGAGTGAAGTGAAGGTCTTTCTCAACGCCGAGCAGTTCCAAAAATACGAGGAACTGGAGGCCCAGATGCGCCAGCAATTTCAAGGTGGCGGCGGCGCTGGAGGCGGGGGCGGTGGGTTTGGCGGCGGTTTCAAGGGCGGTGGCGGGCAGTAGGGCTTCGGCTCTGCCGCCGTGCTGCATTTGTGATGAGCGACAAGGCCATCATCCAGATCAACGCGATGACCAAGGTTTATGACTTGGGTCAGGTGAAGGTGCACGCGTTGAACGGCGTGGACATTGATATCCGCGAAGGCAGCTACGTGGCGTTGATGGGCCCGTCCGGTTCGGGCAAGTCCACCTTGCTCAACATCCTCGGCTGTCTGGATCGCCCCACGGCGGGCAGTTACCGGCTCGGCGGCGAAGATGTCTCGGCGATGAGCGACCGGCAGCTTTCCAACATCCGCGGCCAGCGCATCGGGTTCATCTTCCAATCCTACAATCTCATCCCGCAACTCAACGTGGTGGAGAACATCCACGTGCCGCTTTTTTATCAGGGCAAAGACATCCGCACGTGCTACGACCACTGCGCGCGGCTGGCGGCAAAGGTGGGGCTGAGCGACCGGCTCGATCACCGGCCCATGCAGCTTTCCGGCGGGCAACAGCAGCGCGTGGCCGTGGCGCGGTCGTTGGTCAACAATCCGCTGATGGTGCTGGCCGATGAGCCGACGGGTAATCTGGACTCCACCACCGGCGAGGAAATCCTGGCGTTGCTGGATGAACTGCATGCGGATGGGCGCACCATCATCATCGTCACGCACGATCCCAAGGTGGCCATGCGCGCCCAACGCGTCATCCACATGAAAGACGGCGTGGTGGACCGCGAGGATTTCAAGACCGCCCCCGAACGTGTCGCCGCGCAGAGCGGGCACAGCGGGCTTCTGTTTAAGATGATTCTTCCAGGCAGTCTTGGCCCGAACGTGTCGCCGTACGGAGCGGGGACAACGGGCGCGGAGACCGAGGCGTCATGAATGGTTTTTCATTACTGCGCATCGTCCAGCTCGGCTTCAAAAGCCTGCGCCTGCACAAGCTGCGCAGCGGGCTGACGATGCTGGGCATGGTGATCGGCGTGTGGGCCGTCATCACGCTGGTGGCCATCGGCGAAGGCGCGAGCCACGACGCGCAGGAGGCCATCAAACGGCTGGGCGCACACAATATTCTCATCCGCAGCATCGAGCCGACGGAGGAAAAGACGGGCGGCTCGTCCACCCGCAATTTCGTCTCGGAGTACGGCATCAGCTACCACGACGCCAGCCGTATCCAAGCCACCATCCCGGGCCTCAAACGCGTGCTGCCGGAGATGCTGCAGCGACGCACGGTATTTTTTGACCGGTTCCAGCAGGACTGCCAGATCATCGGCACGTATCCGTTCTATCCGGACTTCACCAAGGCGCAGATCGTGCGCGGCCGTTTCCTCTCCGAGTTCGACGACCTGCATCGCAACAACGTCTGCGTGCTGACCGAAAGTTTGGCGGCCAAACTCTTCGCGCACCAAGATCCGTTGGAGTCGCAGGTGCGTGTGGAGGAACAGTACTTCCGCGTCATCGGCCTGATCCGCGAGATGTCGGATGTGGGGCAGCGCCCGCAGGGCGGCGAGCAGGAAGGCAGGCCGATGGATTCCAACGTGTACATCCCGTTGACGACGCTGCGCGCGCGTTTTGGCGAGATGGACATGGATTTGCGCGCCGGCTCTTTCAAGTTGGAACGCGTGGAGCTCTCGCAGTTGCGGCTGGAATTTGCTTCGATCGATTTGGTGGAGCCGGCCATCCCGCTCATCCGCGCGGCGATGGACAAGGATCGCAAGAAAAAGGATTACGAACTCATCGTCCCGCTGAACATCCTGAACGCCATCAAAGAACAGCGCGCGCGCGACACACGCATGTTGCTGTACATCGCCTGCATCTCGCTGCTCGTGGGCGGCATTGGCATCATGAACATCATGCTGGCGACGGTGACAGAGCGCACGCGCGAGATCGGGGTGCGCCGCGCATTGGGCGCCACCAGAACTGACATCGTCCTGCAGTTTCTCATCGAGACGCTCATCCTCTGCCTCATCGGCGGCCTGACCGGCGTGGCGGGCGGCTGCGCCTTCGCGTGGGCGCGCGAGTATTTTTTCCATCTCACCACTATCATCACCGAGTGGTCGGTCGTGGCGGCATTTGGCCTGTCGCTGGCGGTGGGACTGGTCTTTGGCCTTTACCCCGCACGCCGCGCCGCCGCGCTGGATCCCATCGAGGCGCTGCGCCATTCATAGGTTTGCTGAAATTAATTGATGGCCCGCCGCTGTGGCGCGTCTGAGTTGGGAGGCTTTTCCCGCCCTTTTCTCTCGAGCGCGATGATGTTTTGAATGATTCGAGTGTGATGCCTATTGGATCTGGAAAATCGAGTTGGCTAATCGGCCTGCTGTGCCTGACCGGGTGCAGCGCGGCTCATCATCATGCCGCTGCTGACCGCGAGGTGTACGACATCGTCGCGCGGCGCGAGCAGCAGCTTTTCGGGCGCAGCAGTTTTTTCCACGTGGACACGGCCTACTCGACGCGCGATCCCAAGACCATCCCGCCCGATGAGATCATCCGCGACCGCTTTGCCGATGGGCAACGGAAACTCTCGCTGACCGACGCGCTGGGCATGGCCACGGCCAACAACCGGATGCTGCAGATGCAGCGCGAGCAGCTCTATCTGGTCGCGCTGGATCTGACGGGCACGCGGCATCAATTCACGTTCCGAGCCACGGAGACTTCGGCCAATCTGGGCATCAACCGCGACACCGACGGCAGCCTGGATGGCGACGCGGCGTTGAGTTTGGAATTGAGCCGGATGTTCAAGGGCGGCGGCACGCTCGCCGCTGGGCTGGCCAATGACCTGGTGCTGACCTTCGGCGGCAAGCCCAAGGTGCCCAGTATCACGTTGGCGCTCACGCAGCCGCTCTTGCGCGGCGCGGGCGCGGAGATGGCGGCGGAACTTTTGACACAGGCCGAGCGCGAGGTGGTGTATGCGATCCGCGAATTCAGCTATTTTCAGAAAACCTTCGCGGTCGGGGTCGTCACCGATTACCTGCGCCTGCTGCAATCGCAGGACACGGTGCGCAACAGCTACACCAACTATCGCAACCTGACGGAGGTGCGTCTGCGCGCCGAGGCGATGGGCGAGGCGCAGCAACTGCCGCGCTATCAAGTGGACCAGGCGCGCCAACGGGAATTCGGGGCGCGCGAGCAGTACATCGCCAGCGTGGAGAGCTACCGCACGGGGCTCGACGAGTTCAAGCAACTGCTCGGGCTGCCGCTGGGCGAGCGCGTCGAGTTGGATCCGGCGGCGCTGGTGGAGGTGCAGAAGCTGGGGCTCAAACCCTTCACGCTGGATGAGCGCCAAGGCTATGCCACGGCCATTGCGCACCGGCTGGACGTGGTCAATGTCATTGACCAATTTGAGGACGCCAAACGCAAAGTCGCTGTGGCGGCCAATGGGCTATTGCCGGACTTGATGCTGGTGTCCGACGCGCAGTTGGCCAACAAATTTTATTCCTCCTTCAAGCCGGGCCAAGTCAGTGCGTCGGCCGGTTTGCGACTGGATCTGCCGCTGGACCGGTTGCCCGAGCGCAACGCGTATCGCACCTCGCGCATCCATTTTGAGAAACAACTGCGCGTGCTGGCCACCACGTTGGATGGCGTGCGCGAATCCATCCGCCGCGACGCGCGCAGTCTGGAGCAGGCGCGCCAGAATTATCTCATCCAACAAACCGCGCTGGCGCTGGCGCGGCAACGCGTGGAGGTGATGCCCATCCAGGTGGAGCTGGATCCCACCACGGACATCCGCAACGTGCTGGAGGCGCAGGCGGACTTGGTGCGCGTGCAGAACGCGGTGACGGAGGCGATGGTGGATTATCACGTCACACGGCTGAATCTGCTGAAGGAACTGGGAACGCTTAACGTCGAAGGTTTCCAATTTTGGCTTCGCCCGCAGCCGCTGCCGGGCGCAGACAAAGTCTCGGTGAACGGGGCGGGCGGGGCGCTGCCGGAGGTCGTGCCGCCGGACCAGATTTTTAAGAACTGACGAGAATGGCCAGGGTCAAACAATTCATTTTGAGACATCCCATCTGGGTGTTTGTCGTCTTGGGCGTGCTCATCCTCAGCACGAGCGCGCGCTGGCGGGAGCCGCAGGCGAAAGCGCTGGAAGGCATGACGTGGGAACCGGTGAAGAACGGGCCGTTCCGCGTGACGATCGTGGAGAGCGGCGCGGTGGATTCCACGCGCAAGATCAAGATCTCCAGCGAACTGGCCACGCCGGCGACGCTCCTCTTCATCGTGGCCGAAGGGGAGATGGTGAAGAAGGGCGACCTGCTCGTGCAATTCGCCGATGAGGCCATCATGGAGAAGATCAGCAACCAGCGGGTGTCGCTGGATAATTCCCAGCGCGAGGTGACCAACGCCGTCAAGGATCTGGCCATCAAACGCGAGGAGGTGGCGCTGGCGGACAAGCAAGCGGAGTACGACCTGCTCTTCGCGGCGTCGGATCTCAAGAAGTACATCGAGGGCGATTACCCGATGCAGGATCTCACCTTGAAATCCAAGAAGGCGCTGGCGGCGGAGGAGATGAAGCGCGCCGAAGAAAAGCAGCGGCTCACTCGCAATCTGCAGGCTAAGGGTTATGCCACGGAGACGCAGGTGCGGGCGGAGGAGTTCACCGTGCACCAAAAGCAATTGCAGGTGCAGCAGTTCGATATGGAGCTGTTGGTGCTGCAAAAATATGATCTGCCCAAACAGAAGCAGCGGTTCGAGGCGTTGCTGGAGCACAAGCGCATCAACGAGAAGAGCGTCAAGCGCAACTCGGAGGCGTCGCTGGCTTCCTATGCGGCCATCGTGGATCGGCGACAGGCCACGATGGATGAACATCAGCGCGTGCTGATCAAGTATCTCGAGCAAAAAGAAAAGACCACCATCCGCGCGCCGCAGGACGGACTGGTCATCTATTCGCTCAACTCTTCCGCGCGCGTTGCGGTGCTGCTGGAGAAGGGCGTGGAGGTGAAACCGGGGCAGGATTTGATGGAGCTGCCGGACATGTCGCAGATGATGGTGGAAATCAAGATCCACGAATCGCGCGTGCGACAGGTGCGCCCGGGCATGCAGGCGGTGGTGCGCATCGAGTCGTTGCCCGATCGCCAGTTCCGCGCGTTCGTCAAAAAGATTGCGCCGTTGCCCGACACCAACAGCCGTTATTACGAGCCGGACCTCAAGGTGTACAACGCCGAGGTCTGGATCACGAAAGACGCGGACAACCTGTTGCCGGAGGATTTGAAGCCCGGCGTCTCCGCCCACGCGGAGGTGTTGGTGGCCCAGTTGTCCTCGCCGCGCACGGTGCCCATCCAATGCGTGGTCAGCCGGCGCGGGCAGAGCCGATGTTATGTCAAACGCAACGGGACGGCGTCTTGGATAAAGGTCGAGGTGGGACTTTCCAACGAGACCACCATCGAGATCAAAGGCGGCCTGCACGACGGCGATGAAGTGGCGCTGGCGCCGCCCGTGGATCAACCCGAGGACGCGGCGGCAGACGACGCCCGCGAGTGACGTTGCGTCCGCGCATGGACGATCACGCCATCATCCGACTGGAGCAACTCACCAAGACCTACGATCTGGGCGAGGTGAAGTTGACCGCGCTGCGCGAGGTGGACTTGGTGATTGAGCCGGGCAGTTTCGTGGCCATCATGGGCGCGTCGGGTTCCGGCAAATCCACATTGCTCAATCTGCTGGGCTGTCTGGATCGCCCCACCAGCGGGCGCTACATCCTCGGCGGCGTGGATGTCTCCGACATGGACGACGACGAACTTTCTGACGTGCGCGGACAGCGCATCGGTTTTGTGTTCCAGCAATACAACCTCATTGACCAGCTTTCCGTGGTGGAAAACATCCACGTGCCGCTGGGCTATCAGGGGCGCGAACTGGCCGACTGCCGCGCGCAGTGCGTGGATCTGGCCGGGTTGGTGGGATTGAGCGACCGATTGGGGCACCGGCCCAAACAACTTTCCGGCGGCCAACAACAGCGCGTGGCCATCGCCCGCGCATTGGCCAATGATCCCGTCATGATTTTGGCGGATGAACCCACGGGCAATCTGGATTCCACGACGGGCAAGGAAATCCTCGACCTCTTCTGCAACCTGCACGCGCAGGGCAAGACCATCGTGATGGTGACGCACGGCGAAGAGGTGGCCAAGCGCGCCAATCGCGTGGTGGTCATGAGCGATGGGCGCATCGTGCAGGATGTGCGCCGCACCCCAACGCAACTGGTGCCGGCATGAACTACGCCTCCTTCATTCGCGGCGCGCGCGCGGGCATCAAGAGTTTGCTGCTGCACAAGACGCGTTCGCTGCTGACGATGCTGGGCATTATCTTCGGCGTCTGCTCGGTGATCGCCATGCTGGCCATCGGCGAAGGCGCTTCGTTTGAGGCGCAGGAACGCATCCGCCAAAAGGGCGCGCTCAACATCATCCTGCGCAGTAAAAAACCTTCGGGCGACGCCAGTGCAGGCGGCGCACAGCGCAGTTACATCGCTGATTACGGGCTGAAGTACGCTGACATGGAGCGCATCCGCCACAGCGTGCCGGGCATCAAACGCATGTTGCCGCAGCGGCTGGAGGCAAAGCGCATCCGCTTTCCCAAACACGCGGAGTGCGAGGTGGTGGGCACGCTGCCGTTGTATCGCGAGATGATTCCCAACGACATGGTTGCCGGCCGGTTCTTGACGGACTGGGACGAGCGCGAGCAAAAGAATATCTGCGTGCTCAGCGAAGATTTGGCGCGGTCGCTCTTCAGCCATGAAAGCCCGTTGGAACAGGAGATCCGCGTGGCCAACCGCGCCTTCACCGTGGTGGGCGTGATCCGCGAACTCAGTCGCGTGTATCAAGCCGGTGCGGGCACCGGCGGGCCGGTCAGCGAAGGCCGGGTGTTTGTCCCCCTGCACACGTTTCGCTCGCACATGGGCGAGCAGAACATCCGGCGCTCGGCCGGCTCGTATCAAGTGGAGCGGGTGCAGTTGAGTTTTCTCACCGTTGAATTCAACAACGAGAACGACGTGGCCCGTGCCGCGCCACTGATCCGCCACGCGCTGGCTGATCTGCACAAGAAACAGGATTTCGTGGTGGAAGTGCCGCTGGACGAACTGCGCGCGCTGGAAGCCACCAAGCGGCTGTTCAGTTTTGTGCTCGGCTCCATCGCGGCCATCAGCTTGCTGGTGGGCGGCATCGGCATCATGAACATCATGCTGGCGACGGTGACCGAGCGCACGCGCGAGATCGGCGTGCGCCGCGCGTTGGGCGCCAAGAAACGCCAGATCATCGCTCAGTTCCTGATGGAGACGGGCGTGCTCTCGGTGGTCGGCGGATTGATCGGCGTGGTCGTGGGCGTGTTCTTCCCGTACCTGCTCTCGTGGGGCATCCACGCCATGACAGGCAACGAATATCGGGTGGTCGTCACCGTGTGGTCGGTGCTGATGGCACTGGGCATCAGCGTCGCCACGGGCATCGCCTTTGGGGTGTACCCCGCCCGCCGCGCCGCTGAACTGGATCCCATCGAAGCCCTGCGCCACGGCTGAAATGGGCCAGATGGAGTGTCCCGCATGGCGGGGTGGCACTGTTCCTGCTTAAAACAAGTCGTTAGTTTGAGATTGTCACGGAACGTGGGTGAATCCCACGGTAGCCGATGGTTTAAGCGGTAAAACCAAGTGGCTCCACGCAGGATGCGCGGAAACCACGCGGATGATGAAATAAATCAATCGAGGCTTATGAAGACACAGAAACTCCAAACCGGCCTGACGAAGGGGTTCACCCTCATCGAACTTCTGGTCGTCATCGCCATCATTGGCATCTTGGCCAGCCTGATGTTCCCCACATTGGGCAAGGCACGCGCGGCTGCTGCCGACAAGATTGGCATCCAAAAC
>SIAW01000036.1 GCA_009695465.1 Pedosphaera sp. | reverse complement strand
TTGCGTGCCGATGGCCGCGCCCCCGATCAATTGCGTCCGGTGCGATTCCAAAACCATATTGCGCCGTACGCGGCGGGTTCCACGTTGATCGAGTGGGGCAAGACGCGCGTCATCTGCGCCGCGACTATCGAGGAGACCGTGCCGCGTTGGATGAAGGAGCAGGGCAAGAGCGGCGGTTGGTTGACGGCGGAATATTCCATGCTGCCGTACTCGACGCTGGATCGGAAGCGGCGCGACATCGATCGCGGCAAGCTCGATGGGCGCTCCTCGGAAATCCAGCGGCTCATCGGCCGGGCCATGCGCGCTGCGGTGGATCTGGAAAAACTGGGACCGCGCACGGTGTGGATTGACTGCGACGTGCTGCAGGCTGATGGCGGCACGCGCACCGCGGCCATCACCGGCGCGTACGTGGCGATGCGATTGGCGGCGCGCGCGTTGCAAGCCAAGCATCTGGTGAAGGGCGACATTTTTTCCAACGCCGTCGCTGCCGCGAGTGTGGGCGTGGTGAACGGCGCGGTGCTGCTCGATCTGTGCTACACGGAAGACGTGGCAGCGGAGGTGGACATGAATCTGGTGATGACGAGCACAGGCCAATTCATCGAGCTGCAAGGCACGGGCGAGGAGGCGACGTTCACCGAAGCGCAACTCGCCGGGATGCTGGCGCATGGCCGCACGGGCATCGCGCAGTTGATCAAGCTGCAGGAAGCTGCCGTCGCTGCAGGTTGATCACGCGGTCTGGCACGCGGGGCAGGTGCCAAAAAATTCCAGCCGGTGTGTAACACCGGCAAAGCCGCTGCGACTGGCGATGCGCTGCTCCAGCGCGGGCGTGAAGCAATCGTCAATCTCCACCACCGTGTCGCAGCGCTTGCAGACCAAGTGGTGATGATGGCCGTCATCGCCTTCACCCAGTAATTCAAAGCGGCGCACGCCATCGCCCAAGTCAAAACGTTTCACCATGCCCGCCGCCTCCAACATGTGCAGCGAGCGATAGACCGTGGCCAGATCGCAGGTGTCGTGCAGTGCTTGATGCACTTGCTTGGGCGACATCGGATGCGCGCCATCGCGCAGTGCGCGCAAGATTTCCCGGCGCGGCTCGGTGACGCGTCGGGCACAGTTGCGCAGTCGTGCCGCCAGTTCGCCCAGTCCGGCGAGTTGCGGTTTGTGATGATGGGCGTCGCCCATATCAGTGCGTGTGGCCGGGCAGCATCACGCTCAGCACGGCGATCGCGATGCCCAGCGCAATCGCGATGCCTTTTTGGCGGTTGTAATGATGATCCTCGCCCGTCTCGAACAAAATCGTGGTGGAGACGTGCATGAAAATGCCGATAACCACGGCCATCAAATGCGCGCTGTACTGCGAGATCTCCGGGATGCGGCCGGCCAGCACGCCCAGCGGGGCCGTCACGGTGAAGAGGGCGAGCAAGGCCAGGGCGCGCGGGCGCGTCACGCCGCTTTGCAGCAGCATGCTCAAGAGGACAATGCTGATGGGATAATTGTGCACGGCAATGCCACTGAGCAAAAGTGTGTTGGAGCGGTCAAGCTCGCCGTTGCCCAGCGGGATGGCCTCGATGAAGCTGTGCAGGCAAAGCCCGACGAGCATCGCGACGGGCGGTTTATCATGCGTGCAGTGGGCGTGCCCGTGCTCGAGGCCCAGTGTGAAATTATCCAGCACGACTTGCAGAAAAAACCCCAGCAACACCAACGCGCCCATCATCAACCCATTGGCTGCACCGTGCGCTGACGCGCCGGTTGCATCGTGGGAGTGCTGTCCAAAAGTCTGCGGCAGAAAATGCAGGCAGACCAGTGCCATGAGATAGGCGCCGGTGAAGGCGGTGATGAGCTTGACCTTGCGCGGCGCGTCGAGCTTGAAGCCCAGCACCGTCAGCACGCCCGCCACGACGGACGACATGAGCACGAGATAAACGGTCATCGAGACAGTCCCAGATGCAAATGATTTGCAGGATGCAGGCGCGAAAAAACCCGGCGCTTGCGCAGCCGGGCCGCGACTACTTCATCAGCAACATCTGGCGCGCGCGCTTGATGGAGAGGGTGAGCCGGCGCTGATAATGCGCGGGCAAGCCCGTGTACTTGCGCGGGAGAATGCGGCCGGCGTCGGTCACAAACTGCTTGAGCAAGTTGACGTTCTTGGGATCCAACGCGTCCACCGTGAAATCAATCTTCGGCTTGGGACGCGGCGTGGAGCGGGTGGTGCCGCCTTGACGACGGCTGCGCGGAGTGCGTTCGGTGTTGGTTTTACGGGCCATGATTACTTGATTTCGCGGTGCACGGTGTGGCGCCGCAGATGAGGGTTGAACTTCTTTTTCTCCACGCGCTCGGTCTGGAGTTTCTTGTTGCGCGTGGTCATGTAGCGCGAGGGCGGTTTGCCGATCTTGCGCGCTTCAGTACATTCGAGGGTGACGATTTCGCGGGCCATGATTTATTCCTTTTCTGATTGAGATGGTTTTTCGGTGGCTTCCTCGCCGCCCTCGGAGCCTTCGTCGGAATCCGATGAGCCGGACACGCCGTCAATGGAGCCCAAGGCACCCAAGCGGCGTTGCCGCAGCGCGCCGTCGCGTTCCAACCGGGCCTGTGCCTCCACCGTGAAACGCGTCCACGGAATGGCATCCAACCGCGCCTTGGGGATGGATTTGGCGGTCAACTCACAAACACCGTACGCGTCGCGTTCGATGCGCTTGAGCGCCTCCTCAATCTCGTACACGGCGTCCTGATCGGAAGAGAGCAGGCTCAGCGCAAAATCGCGGTCAAAATTGTCCGTGCCCGAATCAGCCATGTGCATGCTGTAGCTGGACATCTCCTCGGCGGATTCCTTGGTCAAGCCGCTCATCTGATGCAGCAACCGCTCACGCAGTCCCAACAGGATGGTGTAATACTTGCGCCACTCCGCGCGGATATGCCCTTGCTGCGAGCGCCACGCCGTGGGTGCGGAATTGTTGCCGCGCCCTGATGGTTGATAACCCAAAATGGCAGCCGCCGTCGCCTTCCCAGGCGCGACGTGCTTGGCCCGCGCAGTATTAACGACTGGCTTGGCAATGGGCTTCGGGGCCACCACGGGCTTCACCGCTTTCTTAACGACTGGCTTGGCAATGGGCTTCGGGGCCACCACGGGCTTCACCGCTTTCTTAACGACTGGCTTGGCAATGGGCTTCGGGGCCACCACGGGCTTCACCGCTTTCGCGGGAACCTTGGCAGCTTTGCCTGCGGGCTTTTTATTATTTGGAGCGGCCATGATTTCGCGCTTGTCCAATTTTCGCGTGGCGAGCGGCATTAAATGCTGCTCACACCCAGCTTTTGCTGGGCGAAAGGTGGGGGAATCTAGCAGAAGAAAAGTGGAACGCCACAAAAAAAATACGGGCATGTTGCGTGGCCTTCAGTCGGCGCTCATGGCCAGCGCGGGTCAGCCTTTTTCGATGCAGGCGTAGGCGTTGTGGTTGTGGATGCTCTCAAAATTCTCAGCCTCCACCTTGTACCATGTCACTTGCTTGTGCGCGTTGAGGCGCAGCGCCACCTCGCGCACCAAGTCCTCCACGAATACCGGGTTGGCGTAGGCGCGCTCCGTCACGGTCTTTTCATCGCTGCGCTTGAGCAGCGAATACAGCTCGCTGCTGGCCGACGCCTCCACCAGCGCGATGACTTCCTCGATCCACACTGTCTCCTTGAAACGCAACTGCACCGTCACCAGTCCGCGTTGATTATGCGCACCGTGCCGACTGATCGCCTTGGAACAGGGGCACAGCGTGGTGACGCCGACGCGCACCTCCAGCACGAAGTCGATTTCCGTGCCGTTGGCCGAGGCATCAAAACGCGCCTCGTAATCCATCAAGCCCACCTTGCCCGATGTGGGCGCTTTCTTGGACAGGAAAAACGGAAAGCTGATTTCCAGATGCGCCGTCTGCGCGTTGAGCCGCTGCTGCATCGCCTTCAGGATTTTCGGGATGTTCTGCACATGCACCGCGTTGCCGTGCTCGTGCAGCACCTCGATGAAGCGGCTCATGTGCGTGCCCTTGAATTCCTTGGGCAAATCCACGTACATGCCCAGCGTGGCGATGGTGTCCTGAAACTCATGCGCCTTGTCGCGGACGCGGATGGGGAAACGCAGGCCGCGCACGCCCACCTTGTCGATGCGCAGATTGCGGTGGTCGCGCTCGTTCTGCTTGTCCGTCAGCGGAGTGGATGCTTTGCGTGCCATGATTTCCGACGGCCAGTGTATGGCAGACGCCATCCGACCGGCCAAGCATTAAACGGAACGGCTTTACAGCCATGGCTGTGCAGCGTTGACTGGGCAACATGAGAACGCTCCCTCGAATTCTTTCATGCGCCGTGCTGGTTTGGGGCGTGGTGATGCCGCTCGTGGGCGGTGAATTTGTCGTGGCCAGTTACAACCTCAAGAACTACGTGGGCACCAACGCCCACAAACGGCCGGTCAAGTCTGCTGCTGCCAAATCAAAAGTCGCCGAGATGATTGTGCGAGTGCGTCCCGACGTGCTGGCGTTGCAGGAGATGGGCGAGCCGGTGCTGCTCGAAGAATTGCGCCAAGCGCTCAAGGCGCGTGGATTGGAGTATCCGCATTCACACTGGGTCGCTGGTGCGGATCCCGCCATTCATCTGGCAGTGCTGAGCCGTTTCCAGTTCGCGACATCGCAGGTGCATGATCAGGTGGCCTATCTGCTGGATGGCCGGCGGCTGCTGGTCTCGCGCGGTTTTGGCGAAGTGCAAGTGCAGGTCAATGAGCGGTACCGATTCGTGCTGTTCAATGCGCATCTTAAATCCAAACGACCCGTGCTGCATGCCGATCAAGCCGAGATGCGGTTGGCCGAGGCGCGGGCGTTGCGAGCCATCATTGACCGGCGGTTGGCGGAGCATCCGCAGATCAATCTGTTGGCGCTGGGAGATTTCAACGACACAAAGGACGCACCGCCCATCAAGGCGCTGATCGGTCGCACGGGCTTGATTGATTTGCGCCCCGTGGAAAAACTGGGCGGCCAATTTTCGACGCAGGTGGCGTGGACGTGGTTTTACGCGCGCGAGGACAGCTACAGTCGGCTTGATTATCTCCTCGTCAATGCCGGAATGGCGAGGGAGCGCATCGCGCAGGGAACGTATGTGCTGGCTGCGCCGGATTGGTACGAGGCGTCGGATCATCGCCCCGTGGTGGCAACGTTTGCCGATGCGGATCGCTGACTACTGCCGAGGCGCGCGCGGCATGGACTTGAGCGAGAAGTTGAGCGAGATCTGGAAGGCATCCTCGCGGCTGCTGGTGCCTTGGCTGTCGAGAAAGCGCACGTCCAAATAACCGGTCCAACTGCGGAAGTCGCGGTACAACGTGTACGAGTGATCGGAGAAGCTGCCGCGTTTGGCGTCGTAATATTGGGACGTGCCGAACGACCAATCCTCATTGAAGCGATAACCCCACGAGGCGTAGAGCGTGCTGCTGCGATCGACTTTGGAGGTCACGCCCGGTTCCAGATAATAATAGTGACCGGCGCGCAGTGACCAGCGCGCGTCCGGCGTGATGGAGACGTAATTGTTGATGAGCCGCCACATGCTGTCATCCACGTCGTAGCGCAAGTCGGAGCTGAGACCCATCCACGTGCGCGGGCGCAGCGTCAGGCCCGAGAACAGATCGGCGAAGGAGTGCTGATTGGACTCGGGATGAAGGCGCCAGTCAGTGTAAACGTGCCAGTCCACGAAGTCCTCCACGCCGGGCTTGCGCTGGGTCTGCAGGCGATTGCGCAACGAGAGGCGCAGAACGTTTTGGGAGTCCACCTGATCAATGGCGTTGTAGTCCGGATACAGGATGGGCAACAGACGCGAGCCGGTGACTTCGTAATCGTACTGCGGCAGCTCGCTGGGGCGGCGGTTGGGGCGCGGCACGAAGACGTAGTTGACGGAGGGTTCAACGACATGGCGCAGGCCGTTGAGATCGAGCCTCGTGCTGCGTGCCTCGGGGAAAAACTTGGAGGCTTTGGCGGAGACCTCGGCGCCGGTGTTGAACACCAGCCGGTCGCGCGCGTCGAGGGTGCTGCCCGAACCGTCGGTCTCACCATAATGCGTCCAGCGACCGCCGATGCGCGGCGTGATGTGCAGCCAGCCAAAGTACGTCTTGGGCAGATACACTTGATGCAGTGAATCGGCGCGCATGCCGCCGAGATACGGGCTGGTGTCGTAGCGATATTTCCGGCGCAGATAAGCCAGCGACGATTCTTGGTCGTAATAGAGGGGGCTGTTCCCGAGTTGATGGCGCAGGCCGGTGAAGCGCAGATCGGGCAGGCGCTCCACGGTGCCGAAGTGGTCGTTCAAGCGAGGCTGCGCCAAGAGATTCAAATTGTAATCGGTCCAGTTGCGGTTGACCTCCAGAAAGCTGCGCGGCTGGGCGTTGTCGCGGTAATCGCGCTGGAAGAAATCGCGGCGCATGTATTCGTCGGATTCGTAATCGAGCACGCCTGTGACGGTGAAATCCGGGCTGGTGCCTGCGCGATGCGCCATGCGCAGTCGCTGCCGTTCTTTGTTGAGGGGCGAACCGCGCGAGTCGTTGCGAGGATCGTCATCGAAGGTGAAGTAGGGATCAATATGACCCGTGCCCAACGCGCCGAGGTTGTAGCGCAGTTCAGGGCCGAAACCAAAACCGCGCGCGCTGCGGTAGTCCAAGTGCATCTCGCCGCCCAGCCGTTCGCTGCCCGGCCAGCGCACGGAGTTGAGCAAGTACGCGCCCCACTGGCTGCGATAGCCCGGCTCGGTGTGGACGTTCCACGGATGACTTTTCAGACTGCGTTTGTAGTAGGGCAGATAGGCGACGGGCAGGCCGGCGACATTCACCGTGGCACCGAAGAATTCGATATGATCGCCGGCCATGATGTTGACGCGTTTGGCGGCAATGAACACATCGGGATCGGCCACGTCATCGGTCGTGAACTTGGCGTCAGTGGCGGTGTAAAATTTGTTGGTGAGCGATCCCTCCAGCGACGCGCCGCTGAACAATTTTTCCATCGCGCCACCGCGAAACTTGGCGGCCTTGATGCGCCGGGTATTGAAATTGTATTCCAGATGCTCGGTCTTCCAAGTCTGCCCATCGCGATGCAGCACGACGTTGCCCGTGGCGGTGGCTTCGCCCGTTTGCCGGTTCAGCGTGGCCTCCGTCGCCGTCATCTCCGCTGCTTCCGGCGTGCCTTCCATGTATTTGATCAACACGCCCTTGAGAGCTTTGACCAAGCCCGTGCCGAGGCCGTACTGAATTTCGCCATCGGGCGAGGTGGACTCGATTTTCCACGGCACCACGGGGGCTGGTTGCGCGTGGAGAGATAGGTGGGCCAGCAAAAAGCAGAGGGAAAGAATGAACAGCAGCCGCACCTTCATCAGTGCGGCGACTAAACCACAACTCGGCGCGCGTGCAAACTAGAGTTATGCGCAGTCGCGGTGAACGGGGTTGACGCTGCGCCACCCCTGCCAAATACTTCCGGCCGATTCATGAAGACTGCCGCAGGTTCCACGCTCATTTTCAACGGGCAACTGGTGGATGGCACCGGTGCCGCCGCCGTGCCGCACGCCGCCGTGTTGTTACAAGAGGGTTACATCCGCTACGCCGGGCCTGCCGCGGGTTGCCCGCCGGTGGACGGCCAGTGCGAACGCATTGACGCGCGCGGCGGCACCATCCTGCCCGGATTGGTGGAGGCACATTTCCACGCCACCTATTTCAATGTGGCCGAGCTGCAGGATCTGGACATCAAATATCCCGTCGAGTACGTCACGCTTTTGGCCAGCGTGAATTGCCGCCTGCTCTTGGAGTGCGGCTATACCAGCGCGCGTTCGGGCGGCTGTCTGTTCAACTGCGACCATTGGCTGCGCGAAGCCATCGAGAGCGATCTCATCCAAGGTCCGCGACTGGCCACCTCCGGCCGCGAGATTTGTTCAGCGGGCGGGTTGATGGATTGGAACCCCGGCTTCCGCAAGATCGGCATGGAAGGGCTGGTCTTCATCATCAACGGTGTGGACGAAGCTCGCGCCGCCGTGCGCTCGCTCGTCAAGGACGGTGTGCAGTGGGTTAAAACCTATCCCACCGGCGACGCCGCTGCGCCCGACACCAACGATCATCACACTCTGTGCATGACCTTCGAGGAGATGCACGCGGTGGTGCAGACTGCGCACAATCACGGCATGAAAGTCACCGGCCACTGCCGCGCCACGCAGGGCATCAAGAATGCGTTGCGCGCTGGCTACGACACCATCGAGCACGGCACTTTCATGGACGACGAGGCGCTGGATCTGCTGCTGGCGCGCAACGTGCCCTGCGTGCCCGCCCTGTATTTTGAGAAGGCCAGCGTGCTGCGCGGTCCGGAGTTTGGCCTGTCGCAGGCGGTGATTGATGGTCATCAAGAAACGCTGGAAGGCGGCACGGCGTCCGCGCTGAAAATCCTGCGCGCCGGCGGGCGCATCGGGTTGGGTGGCGATTACGGCTTTGGCTGGAACCCGCACGGTGATTACGCGCGCGAGATCACTTTCTTCGTGCGTGAGGTGGGCTTCTCGCCGCTGGAGGCCCTCACCTGTGCCACAAAGACCGGCGCGGAAATCCTGCAGCGCGGCGATGAACTGGGCACACTGCAACCAGGTAAGCTGGCCGACGTGCTCGTGGTGGACGGCGATGTGCTCAAGGACATTTCCATTTTGGAAGATCGCTCGCGCTTCATCGCGGTGCTGCAAGGCGGCATCATCAAGGCCGGCCAACTCGCGCAACGCATCCCGGCGCATGTGCCCGGGATCGGTTGATATTCCCAAGCCCATGAAACGTATCCTTCGCTGTTTTGGAATTCTTCTGCTGACGCTCGTGTTGCCGGCGATGGCCGCGGCAGCGCCTAAAAACATCGTGATTGTCGCCGGCAAAAAAAGCCACGGCCCCGAAGGCAACGGCATCCACGATTACCCGTGGTCGGCGCGGTTGCTCAAGGTGATGCTCGATCACTCGAACATCGCTGAGAATGTCGCGGTGACATTCCATCTGGACGGCTGGCCCAAAGACACCCGCGCGCTGGAGGCGGCCGACGCCATCATGATCATCTCCGACGGGCGCGACGGGGATCTGTACGCAGAGGCGCCGCACTTGGAGAACGCCGAGCGCGTGGCGTTTGTTGAGCGACAGATGAAACGCGGCTGCGGCCTGCTCACATTCCATTTCTCCACTTTCGCGCCGGACAAACTGGCCGAGCAGTCGTTGCGTTGGACAGGCGGTTATTTTGACTGGGAGGATGGCGGTGTTCGCAAGTGGTACTCCGCCATCCAAACGCGGGACGCGGAGGTGGCGTTGGCCACACCGCAGCATCCGGTGTTGCGCGGTGTTAAACCATTCAAGATGCGCGAGGAGTTCTACTACAACCTGCGCTTCGCCGAAGGTGACGTGCGCTGGACGCCGTTGTGGACGGTGGCGGATTTGCCCGGACGCGACGCCGGGGGGCGCGTGGTGGCGTGGGCGCGCGAACGCGAAGACGGCGGTCGCGGCTTCGGCACCACCTGCGGCCATTTCTACGACAACTGGCAGCAGCCGCACTTCCGCAAATTCATCCTCAACGCACTGGCATGGGCCGCCAAGGTGGAAGTGCCTGTTGGTGGCGTGGAGGCGGCGTACTTCACGCGCGAGGAAATCCGTGCGGCACTGGCCGGCGTGAGCGGCGCGCAAAAGGCGCGTGCTGAAAAAACTATCCGCGCTCTGATTCTCACCGGCCATCAGTATCCCGGCCACAAATGGCAGGAGACAACGCCGGTGCTGCGCGGCGCGCTGGAACAGGACGGTCGCTTTGCCGTCACCGTCAGCGAGAACATCGAGGACTTGGCCAAACTCAAGCCCAGCGACCACGATGTGCTGTTGCTCAACTACTGCAACTGGGAACAGCCGCGCGGCTTGAGCGATGCGGCCAAGGCGGGCTTCGTGGATTATCTCAAATCCGGCGGCGGCTTGGTGCTCGTTCATTTTGCCAATGGCGCGTGGCATTTCTCGCTGCCCAAAGCGGGCGAATCAGACTGGCCGGAGTTCCGCAAAATCTGTCGGCGCGTTTGGGATCACAAGAGCGACAGCGGCCACGATGCCTTCGGTCCGCTCCACTGCGACATCACCACGGCGAAACATCCCATCACCGCTGGCCTCGCTGGATTTGACACCATTGACGAACTGTACTTTCGCCAGAAAGGCGAGGAGGCCATCGAGGCGTTGGTCACGGCGCGCTCGAAGGTCACCGGCAAAGACGAGCCGCTGGCGTGGACGTATTCGTACGGGCAAGGGCGCGTTTTCCAGACGGTGCTCGGGCATGCCGCTGTGTCATTGCAGATGGAAGGGCCAGCCGAGTTGGTGCGGCGCGGTGCCGTGTGGGCCGCCGGCCGCGAACAGCGCGCGGTGCCGCGACAAGAAGTGAAACTGGCATCCACTGCAGGATCGCCCGCCACAGCGCCAGTCTCCACCGGTCCGCTGCCCGCAGGTCTGTTGGTCGAGGGAAAGAACGGCAAGGCGCTGGACGCGCGCATTGCCGGCGCGATGGTGGAGGGGCACGATGATTTCCGCATCGCTCCGCTCAGCGTCACGTGCCGTGCGCGGTTGTTCGGCAAAGGCAGCTTCAACATCCTCGTCGCCAGCCAACCCAAAAGCGCGGCGACGCACTGGGAGATGTATTCCTACGCCGGCAGCGGCGTCTTCAGCGTGTTCCTGCCCGGGCGCGGCGGCGAATACCGCACCAGCGTGGACATCTGCGACGGTCAGTGGCACGAGCTGCGCATGCTGATGGCGGCGGATCGGCTGCAACTTTTTGTGGATGGCAAACCTGCGTTGGACAAGGCACTGCCGCCGATGCCTGCATCGATTGGATCGGGCGCGCTGGCCATCGGTCAATTGGTCGAAGGGGGTGTCGGCTGCGATGGATTGATTGACGAGGTGTTGATCACCAAGCCCAGCGCCGATGACAAGGTGCCTGCGCGATTGGCGGGCTCGTGGTCCTTCGATGTGCTGGATGCGGGCAAACAATTTGCCGATGCCTCGCCGCACAAACGCGCCGCCGTGGTGAGCGCGGCCAAAGCGGCTCCAGCCAATCCCTCTGTTACAGGTACGGGCGCAACCGATGATCCCACGCGGCAGACCGAGAAGGATTGGGTGGATGCCCGCTGGTCCAAGACCGACATGGGGCCGATCATGAGCGGGCACATCGCCACGCCGCACGGCGGCACCGCCAAAGGCATCGCCATCCGCGTGGGGGAACAGGGTGAGGCGAGTGTGTGTTTTGACACCGACCTGTTGCGGTACAGCGCGGGTTGGGCGGGCGGTTTTTTGCAGACCGACCCCACGCGCTACGGACTCATGCATCCATTTAAGCTGGGCGGAGAGTTCGTCTTCGCCAGCGAAGCGCGGCCCGGCTGGGCGGATGCCAAGGGGAAGTTTGAGGATTCGCGCAGTCCCAAGTACGGGCCGCTGCCCCGCGACTGGGCGCGCTATCGCGGTCTGCATCTGCACGGCAAACGTGTGGTACTGGCCTCGAACGTGGATGGCGCGGAAGTGATCGAGTCGCCGTGGGCGCACAGCCGCGCCGGCGTCGTGGCCATTTCGCGCGAGTTGGAAATTGGTGCGCGCACCCGTGTCACGACGTTGCATGTCTGCGATGCGGCCAAGGCTCGTGTGGAAATCCGCGAAGGACTTAGCGTGGCGCTCGCGGGTAGCGATGCCAATTTGTTGGCGGTGGTGGCCACGGGTGCGGGGCGATTGTTCGTGGATGAGCCGGGGCGCGTGCGGTTGGAATTTCCAGCCGGGCAAATGCCGGCGCGCGCCAAACTTTTCTTTTGGCGTGGTGCAGTTGCGGATCTGCCCAAGTTTCTGGCGCTGGCAAAAGAGCAGGCCGCTCCGGCGGAGTTGCGCAAATGGATTGAGCCGGGCCTTGCGCGTTGGGGCGCGCCACTGGTGACCAAAGGCGTGGTGGACCGCCGCAAAACGCCCTTCGCGATCGACACCATCACGGTGCCGCACGAGAACCCGTTCCGCGCGCTGATGTTCACGGCTGGGCACGACTTCTTTGCCAATGGCGACGCGGCGGTGTGCACCGTGCACGGCGACGTGTGGTTGGTGCGCGGCATTGACGGCACGCTGGAGAACGTGCGTTGGCATCGTTTTGCGACGGGACTTTATCAGCCGCTGGGACTGCGCATCGTGAATGATCGCGTGCACGTGCTGGGGCGGGATCAGATCACGCGCCTGCACGACGCCAATGCCGACGGCGAGGCTGACCATTACGAGGTGTTCAACAACGATTTGATGATCAGTGGCGGCGGGCATTCGTACGCGACGTGTCTGGAGACTGACGCCGCCGGCAACTTCTATTTCATCCGCTGCGCCGAGGGCACGCCGCACGGAGGCGTGGCGTTGCGCGTGTCCAAGGACGGCTCGAAGCTGGAGGTGTTGGCGACCGGCTTTCGCAATCCCAACGGACTGGGCGTGGGGCCTGATGGCACAGTCACCGCCGCCGATCAGCAGGGTGATTGGGTGCCCGAGACGCGACTGGATGTGCTGCAGCCCGGCGGCTTTTACGGTTTCATGCCGATGCACAAACGAGCCGAAGCGCCCAAGACTTTCGATGCGCCGCTCTGCTGGATTCCGCGCGCGGTGGACAATTCGGCTGGCGGCCAAGTCTGGGTGCCGCGCGGACAGTGGGGCGCGTTGGACGGGCAGATGCTGCACCTGTCCTACGGGCGTTGCACGTGGATGATGGTGTTGCGCGACGGGCCCAACGGCGCGGTGGTGCCGTTGCCCGGCAAGTTTCTTTCCGGCGTCATGCGCGGTCGGTTTAATCCGAAGGACGGCCATCTCTATCTCACGGGACTGCGCGGCTGGCAGACGGCCGCAGTGCGCGACGGTTGTTTCCAGCGCGTGCGCCAGACCGACGAGCCGTTGCATCTGCCCGCCGCCACGAGTGTGCATGCCGATGGCATTCGCATCACGTTCAACACGGTGTTGGACAAAGCCGCTGCGCAGGATGTGGAGAACTGGTCGCTCGAACAGTGGAACTATCGTTGGAGCAGTGCGTATGGTTCCAAAGATTGGTCGGTGAAAAATCCGGAGCAGTCCGGGCGCGACACGGTGATGGTGCGCCGCGCTGAGCTTTCCGCCGATGCCCGCTCCGTGTTCTTGCGCGTGGACGGCGTGCAGCCGGTGCACGCACTGGCCATCAAATATAATCTGGATACGGCTGCGGGCGCCAATTTCAAAGGCGACCTTTATCTCACCGTCAACAAGGTCGGCGCGGTGGCCCAATAAGTTTCCACACGGGCCATTGCCAAAATCAACCGGCCGACTACACTCTGCGGCATGAAACGGCGTGCGTTGCCACTGCTCGTGTTGCTCTGCGTGGGCGTGTCCGTTTCACTTTCCGCCGCACCGCGCTCGGGCACGCTGCATCTGCGCAATGGCGATCGCATCACCGGACAGTTGGGCGGGTTTGACAACGCCACGGGATTTCTCTGGAAACATCCGGCAGTCGCGCCGGAGATGCAGGTGGAGACCGCCAGCGTCCAGCGCGTCTCCCTGCAAGCGCCCGATGCGCCCGCGCCCAAACGCCACGACACGCGCGTGCGGCTGGTCAACGGCGATGATTTGCCCGGCGAAATCACGGGCTTCGACGGAACGCATCTCACGTTGCAGACGTGGTACGCGGGCAATCTGAAAATCCCGCGCGCAGCCGTCGCCCACGTCATCCCCGGTGCCATGTCCAAAGTGGTGTTTGAAGGGCCGACCACGCTCAAAGGTTGGGGCGCGGCGCTGATGGGCGTGCAACTGGGCGAGGATGGCGATCTGCTGATGGGCGTCACAGTGGATCAGGTCGTGGAGAACGGTCCCGCGCAACAGGCGGGCGTCATGGCCGGCGACGTCATCACACATCTCAACGCGCAACCGCACAAGGTGCGCGCGGAATTGATCACCGCCGTCAAGGCGTTTGAGCCAGACGAGAAGGTGATGATCACCCTCAAGCGCGCCGGCAAGGAAATGAAGCTGGCCGTGACGCTGGCGTCGCTGCAATGGGAATTTCGCGACGGTGCATTCTTGAGCAAAGGCATCAACGGCGTCATCGGCCGCGAGTTCGACTGGCCCGAGCGCGCCAATCTTGAATTCACACTCGAATGGCAGGCGATGGCGGGGCTGGACATCGTGCTGTGCGGCGACCGGCTGGTTACCTCCGGCTTGATGAACGCCTACAGCCTGCGCATCAATCACAATCACGCCTACCTGTACCGCTTCCAGCATGACGGCGTGAACACGCAATCCTCCAGTCTCGGCGTCGTGCAACTGCCCGCCACCGAAAAGGCGCAGGCGCATTTCTCCATTCGCTTGGATCGAAAACTCAAAACCATCTCGCTGCTCATGAACGATCGTCTCGTGCAGAAGTGGCGCGACAACGGCGAGTTCGCGGGCAAGGGGCGCTATCTGCAGTTCAATCCGCAAACGGCCAACACCATGCGCGTCTCTAACCTGCGCCTTTCAGAATGGAACGGCAACCTGCCGACCGATGCGGAGCTGGCCGCCAGCGGCGATGGCCGGCAAGATTTCGTGCGCTTGGCCAACGACGACAGTGTGTCGGGCCAGATCGCCGGCATCCAAGACGGCAAGCTCGCGTTAAAAACCGAGCTCTCTGACAAGCCCATCGAGATTCCGCTGGGTCGGATTGGGCTGATCAAATTCGCGGGCGCACCCGCAGCGCCTGCCGGTGTCGCCGTTCCTGTTGTGCCTGCCGAATTGACGGGCGCACGCGCGATGTTGCTCCAGCACGGCGCGATCACCTTTCAACTGCTCCACTGGAAAGCCGACGGCGTGCGCATCAAGAGCGCCGTGTTCGGCGAGGCCGTGCTGCTCCCCGCCGCGGTGATGTCGCTCGAGTTGAAGTAAGCGCGCTCCCTTCGGTGATCTCTGCCGCGAGTACCGCCGCCAGTTTTTCCAACCACGACGCAGCATGCTTTTGGGCTTGGGCCACCGTGCCCAATTCCGTCAACGCGTGCTGATGCGCAAAGTGCGGCCGCAACTGCTGCGCATCCTCGATTCTCCCGGCCAATGCCAGACACGGCCGCCCGTGTTTCGCCGCCATGCGCGCCAATTCGCCCACGCCTTTGCCCATCACCGTCTGCCGATCCATCGCACCTTCGCCCGTCACCACCACATCGCAATCGAGCAGTGCCTCCAGCAGGTTTGTGGTTTTCGCAAAGAGATCGAAGCCCGGCCTCAACGTGGCGCCAGCGAACTGGTGCAGGCCAAAGCCCAACCCGCCCGCAGCGCCCGCGCCCGGCAGTCGCGCGGCGTCCTGCCCTTGCTGTGACTTTAACACCCGCGCCAACCGGCGCAGGCAGCGTTCGGCGTGAGGCAGGTCCTCCGGTCGAAGTCCCTTCTGCGGCCCGTACACGCGGCTGCACCCGTGCGCGCCCAAGAGCGGGTTCTGCACATCCACCGCCACGACAAACTCGCGGAACAACTGTTGCTTGGGCGGAATCACGCGCGCCAGCCGATGCAGTTCCGTCCAGCGCTCGATGGCTGCGCCGCGCGCATCCAAAAATTGCCAGCCCAGTGACTGCGCCACGCCAAATCCACCGTCATTGGTCGCGCTGCCACCGATGCCCACGATGCAGCGACGCGCTCCGATTTTGTTGGCAGCAGCGAAGACCGCAGCCAGTCCGCGTGTATCGAGATTGAAGGGATGGAATTGTCCGCGCGGCAGCAAGGCCAGTCCGATGACGCGGGCCGATTCGATGATGGCCGTGCGCGTCTTGGCATCCCACCACCACACCGCGCGCAGCGGCTGGCCCGCAGCATCCACCGTGCGAACCGTGCGCGGGCGGGCGTGAAGAGCCTCCCCGAGCAGCGAGCCAAATCCTTCGCCGCCGTCGCTGATGGGCCACGGTACAAGTTGGTCCGTGGGGCGCGCCTTGCGCCAACCGCTCGCGATGGCCGCCGCAGCGTCTGTCGCCGTGAGCGTGCCCTTGAACTTGTCCGGCGCAATCAAAACCCGCAGCGGTGTGGGCGGCATGGGCAGGACGCTATGGCCAGCGCTGCTCCAAGGGGAGCCAATTTTTCTGCCGTCAATGGAAAGCGAGGAGGAGGTTTACAAGCTGGGCGGGGTCTGTCATGCTGCGCGCACTTATGGCAGAACCGAAGATCACTTGTTACCTCAAGCCCACCTGCGGCTGGAGCGAAGGCGTGCGCGCTGTGCTGCGCAAATACAATTTGAAGTGGGAGGAACGGGATGTTGTCAACAACCCCGATCATCGCCGGGAGATGATCGAGCGCAGCGGTCAGATGTTGCAGCCGTGCGTGCAGATCAATGATCGCATGCTCGCCGATGTCAACGGGGATGAGGTGGAGGCGTTCATGCTGGCCAATCAGATTGTCGTGCCCAACGCCGTCGAGCCCGACGCACCCACGGGGCAGCCTTGCGCGCACGAGATGCCGCAAGCCATCCGCTTCAGCAACTAGCCGGGCAACGGTCTGCCGCAGCGCGAGGGATTTCGCTGCGGCAACGTGTTGGGTGCCTCAAGCCGTGCGCATCGTCACCTCGCCACAAGCCATGCAGAGGCAGGCGCTGCGCTGGCGTCGCGCCGGTCGGCGTGTGGTGTTCGTGCCCACGATGGGCGCGTTGCATGAAGGGCATCTGAGTTTGATGCGGCGCGCGCGCACATTGGCCGGGCCGCGCGGGATGGTGGTGGCCAGCGTGTTCGTCAATCCGCTTCAATTCAACAATGCGCGCGACCTCAGCGTTTATCCTCGTCCACTCGCACACGACCGCCGGCTTTGTCGCGACGCGGGTGTGGATGTGTTCTTTGCGCCTGCCGCCGGTTCAATGCGCGCGGCCGATGCCGGCACGTGGGTGGAAGAGATGACCGTGTCGCGAAGCATGGAAGGGGTTGTGCGGCCGGGACATTTTCGCGGCGTGACCACGGTGGTGCTGCAACTTTTCAACTTGGTGCAGCCGAGCATCGCGATTTTTGGCGCGAAAGATTTTCAGCAAGCCGCCATCATCCAGCGCATGGTGCGCGACTTGTCCATTCCTGTTCGGATTGTCGTCGCTCCAACCATCCGCGAGGCGGACGGGCTGGCGATGAGTTCGCGCAATGTGCACCTCACGCCTGTGCAACGCGGACAAGCCACGGCATTGTGGCAGGCCATGGGCGAAGCGCGTGTTGCGCTGCGCGGCGGTGTCTGTGTGGCCGGGCGAAAGCTCGATGCGCTGCGCCGGCGATTGGTGCGCCGCATGGAAAGCCATCCGGACGTGCGCGTGGAGTACGTGGAGTTTTTTGATGAGCACACGCTGGAGCCGGTTCGCCAAATCCAGCGCGGCGCGCGCACGCGGATGGCAGTGGCGGCGTGGGTGGGCCAGACGCGGCTGATTGACAACGCCAGATTGTGAAGTAAGGCATGCGACACTTTGATTACATCGTCATCGGCAGCGGCATTGCGGGGTTGACGTTCGCGCTCAAGGTGGCGGCGCGTGGGCGCGTGGCGTTGGTGACCAAAAAGAATCGCGCCGAGAGCAACACGAACTACGCGCAAGGCGGCATTGCGGCGGTCAGTCAGCCCAACGATTCCTTCGCGATGCACATCGAAGACACGCTGCGCGCTGGCGCGGGGCTGTGCAACGAGGTGGTGGTGCGCGCGGTGGTGGAGCAGGCGCCGGAACGGATCCAGGAATTGATCGCGCTGGGCATGGAGTTCACGCGCGAGGACACGGTGTCGCCTGATGGCGAGCGCGGTTATGCGCTGGGGCGCGAGGGCGGACATTCGGCGCGGCGCGTGTTTCATGCGAAGGACGCGACGGGTCGCGAGGTGGAGCGCGCGTTGTTGGCGGCGGTGGATCGGCAGCCGAACATCGAGGTGTTTGAACATCGCTTCGCGGTGGACTTGATCACGACGCGCAAGCTGCGCCGCGCAGGCGAGAACCGTTGCCTGGGCGCGTACGTGTACGATGCACAGTCCGGCGCAGTGGAGACGTTTGTGGCGCCGGTCACGGCGCTGGCCACCGGCGGCTGCGGCAAGGTGTATCTTTACACCACCAATCCCGATGTGGCCACGGGCGACGGCGTGGCGATGGCGTATCGCGCGGGCGCACCGGTGTCGAACATGGAGTTCGTCCAGTTCCATCCCACCTGCCTGTATCATCCGCAGGCGAAATCGTATTTGGTCAGCGAAGCGGTGCGGGGCGAGGGCGGGGTGTTGAAGACGGTGGACGGGCGCGAGTTCATGAACGGCGCGCACCCGATGCAGTCGCTGGCGCCGCGCGACATCGTGGCGCGGGCGATTGATCGCGAGATGAAACGCAGCGGGGCCGATCACGTGCTGCTGGACATCACGCACAAGCCGGCTCCGTTCATCATCAGCCGGTTCCCCAACATTTACGAGACGTGCCTGGGTTTTGGCATCGACATCACCAAGCAACCGATCCCCGTGGTGCCGGCGGCGCATTATCAGTGCGGCGGTGTGGTGGCGGGACTGGACGGGCGCACGGAGATTCCCGGTCTGCTCGCGCTGGGCGAAGTAGCGTGCACGGGATTGCACGGCGCGAACCGACTGGCGAGCAATTCGCTTTTGGAAGCGCTGGTCTGCGCGCATCACGCGGCAGAAGTGGTGGGCGATGCGACAGCGATGGAGGCGGGCGAGATTCCGCAGTGGCATTCTGGCGATGCCACCGATCCCGATGAGATGGTGGTGGTGTCGCACAACTGGGATGAGATCCGCCGGTGCATGTGGGATTACGTGGGCATCGTGCGCACGGACAAGCGACTGCTGCGCGCGCGCAGTCGCATCGAGGGTTTGCGCGAGGAGATCGCGCAGTACTATTGGGATTTCAAAGTGACGAGCGACTTGCTGGAGTTGCGCAACATCGCCACGGTGGCGGAGATGATCATCAACTGCGCGCTGCAACGTCCGGAGAGTCGCGGGTTGCATTTTAATCTGGATCACCTCGATCTCGACCCTGCGTGGGCGCAGCGACAGACGGTGTTGCGGCGCGAACCGTGAGCTGCAAGAAACGCTTGAATTGGTGCGCCAACCCGTTAGCGTGGCCGCCCGTGCGCGCTTAGCTCAGTGGTAGAGCATATCCTTCACACGGATGGGGTCGGAGGTTCAATCCCTTCAGCGCGTACCATCTTTTTCTGTGGGCATTTTGTTGGTGACAGCCAAGGGCGGATTGGTAACCTTTCTGCAGGAGACCAAACACGATGAAACTGACTTTTCTGAAAACCGGGTTAGTGGCGGCGATGTTGACGGCACTGGGAATCACCATGAGCGCAAACGCAGCAGACTTGAAGGCGGGCGATGACGCGCCGGATTTTACGCTGACGGGCAGCGACGGCAAGGCCTACAAACTCTCTGATTTCAAAGGCAAGAAAGCCGTGGTGGTCGCTTGGTTTCCCAAGGCATTCACTGGTGGCTGAACGGCCCAGTGCAAATCGTTCCGTGCGAACGGTGCCGAGCTGAAGAAATTCAATGTGGCCTACTTCACCGCCAGTTGCGACACGGTGGAGGTCAACACCAAGTTCGCTAAGAGCTTGGAGTTGGATTACCCGATCCTGAGCGATCCCGATCTGAAGGTCGCGGGCGCTTACGGGTTGCTGGCGCCAGGCGGGAAAAATCCCAAGCGCTGGACGTTCTACATCAGCAAGGATGGAAAGATCCTGCATGTGGACAAGGCCGTGAAGGCCGGCAGTGACGGCGCCACCGCCGCTGAGAAGCTCAAAGAGCTGAAGGTTGATTAGTCGCCGCTGCGACTTTTGATTTCGCCAAGCCGCCGCAGGAATCCTGCGGCGGTTTTGTTTTTCCGTCCGCCAGAAATTAGAACGGACGAAAGATGCCGTGCCCGAAGAGATTCTCCCGTACCAGCAGCGAGATGACTGCCTCCACTGCCAACCATGCTGCGACGATCGCGCCCAGCGTGTAGAATTCGCGCGCGCGCGGGGGGTGATTCTCCAGCCACTTTCGCACGGGCGCAGGCATGACGCGGCGCAGGGCGGCCTCGGCCTTTTCCCACGTGTCCTCTGAGCGCGGTGCGGTCGCGTCCGCCTGCGTGGGGGCGGGCGGGGGCTGCTGCAGCATCCGCGCGCGGAACTCCACAGCGGACTGCGGGCGTTGCGCCGCGTCCTTTGCTAGACAAGCATCAATGAGTTGATGGATGTGTTCGGGCACCTCATCGGCGATGTGTTGCGCAGCCAACTGTTCGCGCAGGGGCGGGGCGGTGCGGTGCAGTACCTGGCTTTGGATATCGCCGGTGTAAAATGGTGCGCAGCCAGCCAGCAGTTCGCAGAGCGTCGCGCCCAGCGCGTACAGATCGTCGGTGGCGCGCGGCGGTTCGCCCATCATCTGCTGCGGGCTCATGTAGAGCACCGTGCCGCTGCCGTCGGGTTGGACCGAGACGCGGTTGAGCGAGTCGGCCATCGTGGCGGCAATGCCGAAGTCCGCCAACTTCAGGCGTCCTTGCATGTCCAGCATCAGGTTGGCGGGCTTGAGATCGCGGTGGATGACCTGCTGCGCATGGGCGCACTCCAAGGCGTCGCACAGTTGCACCATCAACGGCTCCAGTTCCGCCCAAGCAAATCGCTCCTGCGGTTGGTGCAGGCGCATGGCCGAGAGATCCATTCCGTCGATGAACTCCAGCGCGATGAACGCCGCTTCGCCCGGAGGTTGCACCAGATCGTGAAGGCGGATGATGTTGGGATGCGTGAGGCGTCGGCTTTTCTGCGTCTCGCGTTTGAGTTCGGCCAACGCGGAAGGATCGGCTGCCAATTCCGGCGCGAGAAACTTCAGCGCGACGACCTCCGCCAGTTGCAGATCCTGCGCCTGCCAGACTTCCCCGCGCCCGCCCCGGCCCAGCATGCGCAGCAGTTGATAGCGGCCTTGGCCCACGACGGTCTGCGCGGCCAACGCGGCGATGGTCTGCACTTGCAGGACCACCTGCACTGGGCCGAAGCAAAGCGATTGGTTGGAGGCAACGGACACGCGACCGGTGATTGGGGTGCCGTCCACCAATGTGCCTGCGCCGCTGCGGAGATCTTCAACCGCGATTTGGCCGGATTGAAAAATCAGCAACGCATGCCGGCGCGAAACCGATTCGGAATGCAGCGGGATGGCCGCAGCGGCGTCGCGTCCGACCAGATGTTCACCTTCGGGCAGGCAAAACTGGGCCGCTTCCTGCCCTGCGGCAGGCTGGACGAAGACGTGCAAAAGGTGCTGCGTCATAGACTGCTGGCGTTGGACTTAACCACGTGACAGTGCTGCGGCAAGCCGATTCGGGCATTGACTTGATTTTTCCTCTGTCCACAGACTGGCCTGCGCTGCGGCACGGCCACAGCGGCGTCAACCTGCAAGGTATCTGCCATGATTGAGATTGAGATTCGTCAGGCGCAAGGCACGCGTTCGATGCTTGTCGAAAAGCAGGAGGTTCTTATCGGCCGCGCCGGTGGAGCGCGTTTGGTGGATGTGGATTTGGCACCCGACGAGTCGGTGTCGCGTGTGCATGCTCGCGTTTTCATCACCCACGGCGCGGCGTTCATCGAGGATTTGAAAAGCAGTCTGGGCACCACCGTGAATGGCGATCCCTTGAATCAGGTGCGAGCGTTGCACGCGGAAGACTTGGTGCAAGTGGGCGAGACGGTGCTGCGGTTTATCGCCAAGCCCGCCAGCGAACAGGAGATCGTCAAACATCCGGTCGTGCGCAGTGGCAGCCCTGCGCAACCGGCGGGCAATCTTAAGCTGGCGTTTGAAGTGCAGTTCAAAGGCAAACGCAGTGCGGTGGTGGTGGGAAAGACCGAGGCGTTCATCGGCCGCAAACATCCCGAGCGCGTCATTGACGTGGATTTGACCGAAGACGCCAGCGTCTCGCGCGTGCATGCGCGGGTGTGGTGGGATAACGGCGAGATGTGGATTGAAGACAAAGGCAGCCGGCACGGCACGCAGGTGAACGGACAGGTCATCCCCGGGCCTGCAAAAATTTCCAAGACTGATAAAGTGCAGATCGGCGAGACCCATCTGCAAGTGCAACAATTGCTGGCCAGTGCCGCCCCGATCAGACGCGGGGTGCCATCCAAGTCGCCGTCAGAGACCAGTCCGTTGCCGGCGTCACCAACCGGCACCGCCGTTTCTGCAGATGGGCCGTGCCCAGTCTTCAAGGTGGAAGATTTCTTGAGCCTCGCTCCATCGGCTCCTGCGGGGCAGGAGCAACCGCTGGGACACATCCGGGTGGAGCACCGGTTTGCATGCGACGCTGAGCCGGAGATCAACACGATTAGCAAGCGCAAGACCGTGGATTTCTACCGCGCAATGCTGCTGGTGCCGCGCGAGATGGGTGCGCTGGCGGATTTCGATGCACTGTGCGCATTCGTTGCCGATCGGTTGGTCAAAGCCTTGCCGGGCACCGAGCGATCCGCGCTGTATCTGGTCGACACCGCGCAGCGCAGGCTTGTGCTCAAGGCGCATGTGCCGGGATTGAAACCCATCTTGAGCGATGTGCTGGCGCGCGAGGCGCTGGCAAAGCCGCACGGGATTATCTGGAAACAATCACCCAGCAAAGAGCAGTCGCCATCGCGGCTGCCAGCGCAATGCGGGATGTACGCACCCATCTTTTCGGGCAAGGAACCGTTCGGACTGCTGACGGTGGACACTGCGCAGAAGGACGCTGAGTACGCGCTGGAAGACCTGTGTTTCTTCGTGCAATACGCGCAGGTGATGGGCTCTTTTCTGCGCGGCCGAAAACCCAGCTAGCAGTTACGGAACAGCCTGCGGCGGGGCAGGGGCGGGTGGAGTTGCAGGCACTGGTGATCCAATTGTTCCCCCGATAGGCGCACCAGCCGGAGGTGCTGCGGGCGGCAATGGCAAACCATCTGGCCCCACGGCAGGTGACGGCGGCACCGCAGGCGCGGGCACTGGCAGTGGAGCTACAACTGCGGGCGGCGCAGGTGTCGGCGCAGTAGCGCCAGTATTGCCCGGGCTTGTACCAGAACCAGTGCCGGGACTGGTGGCGTTATTGTTGCCACCCGTCGCGGGGTCAGGTTTCGTTTCCGCAGGCGCGGGTGTTTTGGCCGAAGCCAGATTGAGCCGACGCTCGCGCAGTTCGCGCACGCGCTGGACGTGATCCAAGTTTTCCAAGAACCCGCGCGACATGCGCTGGGCATCCCGGATTTGCGGAGCCGTCATGTACTTGGCAATGCTGTCGCGCGAGTCAGCAGCGTCCGGGAAACCCTGTGCCGCCGACAAGCTCCACCACTTGTAGGCCTGCACACGGTTTTTGTCCGTGCCTTGGCCGATGGCGTAGGCGATGCCCACGTTGAATTGCGACTGGGAAAAGCCCTGATCGGCCGCGGCCGAGAACCACTTGAAAGCCTCCGAGAAATCCAGCGGCACGCCGATACCCTGCGTGTGCATGACGCCCAAATTGTGCTGCGCTTTGGCGTCGCCTTTCATCGCCTGCGTGCGG
>SIAW01000035.1 GCA_009695465.1 Pedosphaera sp. | reverse complement strand
GTTGACGTGCATCTGCAGGATCATCTCCGGTGCGGCATCGCGCGGGATCTGCGACCACAACCGTTGCACCACCTGCCGGCTGGGCCCGTTGGTGAGCATCTCGGCACCCACGGGCAGCCAGCGCATCGTGTCCCGCAACAGATGCGTGTCCAGCGCCAGCAACCCCACGCGATTGCTCGGCATGGCCAGCAACGCGCGCTCGTTTTGGAGCAGCGTCACGCGCTCGCGGCCGGGTGAATCTTTCAACTTCTGCAGCACCATCTGCGCGCCGACTGCCTGCTTGTAGTCACCCTTGAGCGCTTCCATCTCGTCCACTGCAGCGGTGATGTGCACGTCGCGGTTGCGCGCGAAATATTTCTGGTAGGGCAGATTGCCATGGCCCAAGTCCACGCAGAGCAGCACTCCCGCTGCGATCCAAATCCACAACGCTGATTTGCGCGAGTGCGCCGTCGTCATCACCGCCACCACCAGCGCCAGCGATAGAAACAGGAAGAACACTCCCCAGCCCACCTGCCTGAAGCTGTACCGCAACACCGCCTCCGGTGTGGCTTGCAACACCTCCATCTGCGCCGGGAATTGTTCGGACTGGGCCATGTAAGGCGGAAAATGTCCGACCATCGGTTCCAGTGTCTTGACCAAGCTGACCTCCATGGACGTGTACGCCAGCCAACTGCCGGTGGCCAAGATCAGTGCGGCCACAGAACCAAAGATCCATTTGCGCTCGAAGCCACCACGGGCATGCACCATCTCCGATAGGTTTTCGCCCAACGCCCCCGCGCGCGCCGCCACTTTTTCCAGATACAACCGCCCCAGCCCGTGCAGTCCCAGTCCGCCCAGAATCACCAGCAACAGGCTGAAGGGCTGCATGAACTTGTCCGGGTTGCGGATGTCCTTGAAGAAGGGCAACCCATGGATGAGCCGATAGAACGGTGCGTGCCGACCCCACGCCAGCAACAGCGAGATCACCGCCAACGCCGCACAGAACCAGATGAACCGCCGTTCCTCGATGCGATACGGCCCCGCAGCGCGGCTGGCCTGCACCAGCGCCCACAGCGCCAGCAGACACACCAGTGCGCCGGCGTAAAAACCATAGCCCGCATGGAACGGCATGCCTTGCCGAGTCTCCTCCCAACCCTTCGAACGTCCGATGCCACCCCAGTAATTGCCGCCATTGGGCGTGTCCATCCGGTAACCAAAAATGCCCGCCACGCCCACGCCCAGCGTCTCGGCCTTGGGCAGACTCCACTGCGTCGCCGCCTCGTAACGTTGCTCGGCCGGAATCTCCGGCGCGACCAATCCCTGCGTCTGCGTGTCGCGCAGGCTGTCCAATGAATGCCACGCCATCAGTCCCGCCGACAGCGTCATCACCGCCACGGCACCGACCCCGCGCAGCACCGCCGCTTGCGTCCATCCGCCAATGTTGGCCACGCAGAAGAAACCCAGCGCGGCGGCGTACAGACTGAAGAGCGCGCCGACATCGTAGGATTCCATCACACCCTGCCCCACCGCCAAGCCGCCCAGCACCGCGAAGGTCCACACGCGCCAACCCCGCGCGCCGATCAGCGCCGCCAGCGCGAGGAATGTTGCTGCCGCACCCAGCGCGCGCATCGGCAATCCCCAACACGCGTAACTAAAGAACGTGCCGTTCAACGCCGCCGCCAGTGCGCCCAGCAAACACACCGCCGCCGAACAACCGAACTGACGGAAGAACAGCCACGCGCTCATCCCCAGCACCCAAAGACACAGCGGCGCGTAAAGATTGGCGCGGATCTCCGCGGCGTCCGGCCCCGCCAAGCGGCCCGCTTCAAACACCAGCCGCGTGAAGTTGGGCGCGCCGCCCGGATGCGCCGTGCCCAGCCAGTTCAGATCCCACCACACGCCCTCGCCCGAGGAAGTGTCATCATAAAAATGCTTCACCAAGCCCAGCGGCGAATCGTTGGAAAACAAAACCTGATCGGGCTTGAAGCCTTCGCGGAAGAGCGCGCAGAGCACCACGCCCAAAAGCCCCATCGCCAGCAACGCCGCGAGCCAACCCGGCCGCGCGGGCGGTGCGGCAACGACCTCGACGCTGGGTTTTTCAGCGGACTGTTTTTGCTGCGAGTGATCGCGATGCGGTTTGGCTGCCATAGATGCGCGGGCGGGAGGTCGGCTGGTTTACGGGGCGCAGCAATAGCCGATACCGCCCTGCTGTTCAATCTGCAATTTAGTCCATGCTGAGGGCGTCTCCACGCTCAGCGTTTGGCAGAGGGGCGCAGCGCGTCCCGCAGCAGCACGGCAAGCTGGCCCAATCGCCACGCCACACCGCCGGTGTGGGCGCGCGCTTCCTGTTCGATGTCGCGCCGGTACTCCGCACTTTGATCCGACGACTGCCGCAGCTTCACAAAGCTGCGCGCCGCCAGCAAGCAGCGCCGTCGCCACAGCGCCAGCCAACCGCGCAGCCCACCGTGACCGAGCAACGCAGCGGCGGCGTTCATCGCGCGCCATTCATCAGCAATCACCGCACCCGGATCGCGGCGGTTGCGCGAGGTGGCGGCCCCCGCATGCCGCCGGTACTGGCACAGCACCGACTGCACCTCGAAGATCGCCACACACTCGCGCGCCAGCTCGGCATAAAACACCGCGTCGGCGCACTGGATGTAGTCCATCCGAAACCGCACGGGCAACGGCTGGCGCTGCGTCCGCATCAACACGGCGGGCAGGCAGATGGTGCGCAAGTCCGCCTGTGATGCGATGAACGTGTCGCGCAGGATGTCGCGCACGCGCCCTTCCGCAGTGACGGGAAATGGGTTCACCACGTCCGCCTTCTCGCGCACCACGCCGGCCTCGTCAATCACCTCGTAGGCCGAGTAGGCCAGCGCGCGGCCGCTGGCCGTTTCCAGCGGCGCCATCAGCCGCGCATAAAACTCCGGATGGATGAGGTCGTCCGCCGTGAGCAGGTGCAGCACGTCCGTCTCGGCGGCCAAGCGCAGGGCGTGATTGAAATTCTCGGTCGAAGTCACGTGCCGCTCATTCGGGCACCACTCAAATCCAAGCTTCGCAAACGGCTCGAACACCGCACGCGTGTCGTCGGTGGAACAATTGTCCTGCACGATCACGCGATCAGGACGACGCGTCTGCCGCGCCACCGCATCGAGTGTCGCGCCCAGAAAGCGTTCGCCGTTGTACACGGGGATGACTGTGAGCAGCGTCGGCATGGCGCGCTCAGCCTGCTTGAGCGAGCAGATCTTTCACGACGGCGCAAACGCGCGCCACTTGCTCGCGCGTGAGACAAAGCGCGCTGGGCAAATTGATCGCGCGCGGACTCAGATCGTAAGCGATGCGATTGCGTGCGCGCGCCGCGACGGCCTGCGGCTGGCCCGCGTAGGCTGGCAGCGAACTCAGCGGATGAAAGAATGGGCGAGAATCAATCCCCGCTGCATCGAGCACGGCCATCGCCCGTGTGCAGGTGAGGCCGGTCTCCGGCGCAAACACTGCTGTGACCATCCAGTAGCTGTTTAACGTGCCGGGCGGCTCGGCATTGAGGCTGACACCCGGACAGCCCGCCAGCCCGTCGCGGTACCCGCCGAAGATTTCGCGTTTGCGCGCGAGCAGTTCGCCCATCCGCTCCACCTGCGCCAGTCCCAGCGCGGCCTGCACGGGGCTCATCTTGTATTTGTAGCCGACCTCGGTGTTGAAAAAGAGCTTGTCGCCCGGCTGCCGGCCGTGATCGCGCAGCACCAACACGCGGCGGTGCAGCGCCTCGTCGTCCGTCACCAGCATGCCACCTTCGCCGGTGGTGAGAGTTTTGGATCCGTGAAAACTGAACACGCTGGCCGCGCCAAAACTGCCCGCACGACGGCCGTGAAATTCGGAGCCGACTGCTTCCGCCGCATCCTCAATCACCGGCACACCCCGCGCGTCGGCCAGCGCCAGCAGTGCCGCGTAGTCGGGCATGCCGCCGTAAAGATCAACCGGGATGATCGCCCGCGTGCGCGGTGTAAGACACTGCTCGATGGACTGCGCGGAGAGACACCACGTCACCGGATCGACATCGGCAAAAACCGGTGTGGCTCCAACGTAACTGATGGGCGCAGCGGTCGCGATCCACGTGCTGTCCGGCACGATAACTTCATCTCCCGGTCCAACGCCCAGTCCGCGCAGCGCGAGGTGAATCGCGGAGGTGCACGAAGGCAGCGCGACGGCAAAACGGCGGCCGACGTAATCGGCAAAAGCGCGCTCGAACCGCGCCGGGTACTCGCCCGCGCGCGCGTACCAGCCGTGCGTCGCAGCGTCGGTGGCGTAGCGGATTTCCTTCTCCGTAATCCAGGGGCCAGCGACGGGGATGCGTTCCACGCTCAGTCCTCCACGCATTTCAGCCAGCCGTCGGGCGCCACGGTGATGAGCAGTTTCTGCTCAATCTCGCGGTCCACGACGAAGCGTTGGTTCGTCTTGAGAAACTCCCACACAGCGGTCTTCGGGTTGTTGCCTTTGTCCCACGGACGATTGGGAAATGAACCGGCGGGCATGTCCTCGATGAGCGTGTCGCACACGATGACGTAGCTGCCGCGCGCGACCAGCGGCGAGTACAGCTCCAGCTCGCGCAACACATGTGCGTGCGTGTGATTGGAGTCCAGCACCACCAACGCCGGCCGGCGTGCGCCCATCAATTCCCGCACGCGCGCGACTGTGCTCTCGTCGATGGACGATCCCTCCACCAAATGAATGCGCCGCGCCATCGGGTGCTTCTCAATCTCGGCGCGATTGTGCGGGCGGATGTCCACATCCACGCCCACCACGATGCGATCGCCCCCCAGCAGTTCCAGCATTGAGGCGTGGAAAATCAGCGAGCCGCCGTGCGCCACGCCCGTCTCGATCACCACTTCCGGCCGCACGCGCCAGATGAGTTCCTGCATCGCCACCAAGTCCTGCGGGAACTGGATCACCGGCCGGCCCATCCACGTGAAGTTGTACGTGTATTTATGTGGCGCGATGGCGTTGATCCAATCCAGCGTCCGCGCGTGTGCGTTGGCATCGGCGCCTTGCCGGGCGATGTTCGCAACTGACTCGGCAAAAAATTTGGCAACCTCGCTCATGTTCGTTGCAGGAAATCCTTCCAGTAAACCGCGCCCGAAGCAATGACTTCGCGCCCTTCGCGCCCGCAGTTGGCGGCCAAATCCAGCGCCGAGACAAACGGCGTGAACGGCCCGTGCTGCTGCGGATAGCCGCGCTTTTGATAATCCAGATATTCCACGCGCACGCCGGCGGCATCGAACGCCGCATGGTCGAGATACTCCCGCGCACCGTGGCCGGTCACGTAACGTTGCGCACCAAGTTGACGGCAAATGGCCAGCACGCGTTCGGTGCCGCTGCCGCCGATGCCGAGGCGCGAAGAGCAGAGGAATTCGCCGGGCTTTCCAATTTCAAAATAGTCGCGCAGCGCCTCGATGCTCGCCGTTGAAATCGCCGCCAGCGTCGCGAACGGTTGATCGTACACCGCGCGCACCAACTGAATCATCTCATCACCGAATGGCGCGTGCGCGTAAGCCTGTCGCAACGTTTCCAGATGTTTACGGCGCCAGTTACTGCGATCATCCGTGCGCGTCTCGGCGATGGTTTGGCCGAGCGCCGTGTGATGAAGCGGCACCGTGAGCCACGGCGCGCCTTGCGCGGTCTTGATCTGCACGCGATTGGTAAAGCCGCCCTTGGAAAACTGCACGTCGTCGTAATGCACGAACACGTCGGCCAGCCGCATCTGTTCGAGCAGACCGACCCACGGAAAAAACATCGGCTGCGAGATGACGACCGTCCTCACGCACGCCCTCCGCGTCGCAGGAATTTTTCCATCAGCAACACGTCGCAGCATTTGCTGCCCTGCAAGACATGCCGACGCAGCACACCCACCTCGCGGAATCCTGATTTGAGATAGAACGCCACCGCGCGGCGGTTGGCGGTCAACACGCGCAGGGTGAGCTTGCGCAACTCAAACTCGCGCCGCGCCCGTTCCTCCAGCGCGCGCAACGCCGCCGTCGCAACGCCGCGGCCACGCATTGACGCCGCGAGGCAGATACCGATGTCCGCCACGCCGTGGACACGCTCGATGTTCGTCAACTGCACGAATCCACACGCCGCATCGCTGGCATCATGGGCGACGACAAAGAAGGCGCCGTTGGGATCGCTCGTGCGCCGCTGTATCCATGCCGTTACCTGCGCGCGCGAGTGTCGCCCGGGCTTGATCATCAGCAAACGTTGCAGACGCGCGTCGTTGCGCAGCGCAGTCAGCACTGCCACATCGCGCGCTTCGGGCGCGCGCAGGCAGACAACGATGGGCGGAGGTGGAGGGGCGGCGCTCACGGATAAAAATAAGTCAACTGTTGGCCGCGCCATTCCGTCACCGAATCAATCCCAGCGCGCGCATGCTGTGGATTCAATCCCACATAAACCAGATTAATCCCCTGCGGCAATCGCGTCGGCGCAAGGATGGGTTTGCCCAGCAGTGTCTTTGTCTGGCGATGCGGGTTTTGGTCGAGAAAACATTCCACGCGCTCAGGCTGGCGCAGGCACGTGGCGATGAATGTGCCGTAAAATCCAGAGCCGTAAATGGCGGCACGTCCGCCATGCGCGACCTCGAACTCTCGCACGCGCTGCGTAAAATCCCGCCAGTAGTCCGCCATCGCACTCGCCTTCGCGGCCAGCGCCGCCAGTTCTTCCCCTTCACTTGCCGATGCGTCCACTACTGCGGCTGCTTTGCGCGCCACCACCACGAAGGCGCTCGTGTGCGCCGATGCGTCCACCGTTTCCACCGCAAGCCCAGCCCCAGCCATGAGCCGCCGCAAAGAGGGCGCGCAGAAATGGTTCACGTGATCGGCCACCACAAGGTCGGCGATGTTTGCGTACGTGTCCGGCACGATGCAGTAGAAACGGCCGCCGGGCTTGAGCAGCGCAGCGATGCCGCGCAACATCGCGCGCGGGTCGGCCACGTGTTCCAGCGCGAAGAAGGAAGTGACCAGATCAAATCGCCCGCGCCATTCGTCGGGTAATTGGTGGATGGCGCAGTCCGCAGGCGCGATGAATTTTTCCCAGAAGCGCTGGTACATCGGGCTGACATCAAACGCGTGCGGCACGATGTCGGGCCGGCGTTCTTGGAGCGCGCGCAGCGTCATCGCTTTGGCGCAACCGTAGTCGAGCACGCGCGCGCCCTGCGGCAACGCCACCTGCGCGAGCAGCGTCCGCACTTGATGTTCGGTGCGGAATATTTGGCGGCCGTCCTCTACGGCGTACAGTTGATCCTCCTCCTCGCTGTCCACCAGCATCCGGTACTGCGCGGCGTAGTAGGCGTCGAGATTCGCCAGCGGTTGCGTCTGCAAATGCCCGCAGGTGGCGCAGTGAAAAACCGTGGCGCGATCCGGCAGCGTGTGGCAGAGGGACGTGACGGAGATGGGCTCCGCCGAGACATAAAGCGGCTCGCCCAGCGGCTGGCAGCAGATGTTGCAGGTGGCCATGCGCGCGAATCAATCGGCGATCAACTCGGGGTGGATCTCGCGGATGTTTTTGCCGGCGGCAAAGGATCCGGCCCACTCGATGCGCTGGCCGGTCGGCTCGCGGAAATTGAAGTAGCGGATCTGCATAGACCACCGCGAACGCGTGCTGCGGTTGTGGCCGGAAGCATGCAGGTTCAGAAAATCGAGGATGGCCAGATCGCCCGGCTGGAGCAACGGCGAGACGTGCGGGTAGCGCGCAATGCGTTCGGCCTCGTCCTGCAGGCGCAACGCGTAGGCACCGGTCTTCTCCTTGTTTTGCGGGTCGTGCATGTGGACCGGCGCGATGCCGTCGCGATGCGAACCCACAGCAATCTGCAGCGGGCCGATTTCTTCTGTTAACGGCACCAGCGGCGACCAGAACACCAGTCCATCCATGCTGCGGAATTGGCTGGGGTAATCCTGATGCCAGTTCGCGCGGAACTTTTCCTCATGCGGATTATCAATGCGGATGCCGTAGCCACCAGCCGCCACCGCGGGCAAATCCGTGCCGCGAATCTGCGCCATCACACGGTCGTGCTTCTCGTTGACGACCAGCCGCACGAAAGCTGGGATCTGCTTCACCGCATCGTACACCACACCGCCCAATCGCCGGTCGTGCGCGATCAGTTCTTGATAGCCGAAATCAAACGTGGTGGGCGTGAACGGCGCGTGCGTAATGGGCAGCCCATGCCGCGCGATGAGGATGCCGATGATTCTGTGGATGTCGCGCTGGATGGGCTCGACCTCGCGCGCCAGATCATAAAACCCGCGCACGATGAGAAAGCCGTCGCTCTTGAACTGCGCCACTTGCTCTGCAGTCAGCAATCTTTCCTCGGCGTCTGCCACGCGACAAGGCTACGGGGCGAGTGTGCTGAAATCAACGCGGTTCTCGTCTGCCGGCGAGAGAATCGGACAAGGCAACGGCCACGCGATGCCGAAGGCCGGATCGTTCCATCGCGCCCCGCGTGCGCTTGGGGAATGGTGCGGCACGGAGATTTGATAGAACACCTCCGTGTCGTCAGCCAACGTCTGGAAGCCATGCGCGCAGCCTGCGGGGATGTAATGCGCGCGGCCATTGTCAGGCGTCAATTCGGTGGCGAACCATTTGCGGAACGTCGGCGAGTCTGCCCGCAAATCCACCACCACATCCCAAAGCGCGCCGCGCGTGCAGCGCACCAGCTTCGTCTCCGCGTGCGGCGCAGCCTGCCAATGCAATCCGCGCAGGGTGCCTTTCTTCGCATTGAACGAGGTGCTGCACTGCGGCCACTGCGCGATCAGGCCGCGTGCTGAAAATTCCTGTTCGCAGAACGTGCGCGCAAACCATCCGCGCTCGTCCTCGCGCCGCTGCGGCTCGATGAGCCACACGCCAGCCAACGGTGTGGGGATGAAATTCATGGCACTCATCACACGTCAGACGACCGTCACTTCCGGGATGGGGAGGATAAACTTGCCGCCGGCGGCGTGGTAGTCCTTTTGCTGTGCGATGATTTCCCCGGCGAAATTCCATGCCAACAACAGTGCGTAATCCGGCCGGCGCGCCGCCAGTTCCGCTGCGGGCACAATCGGCACGTGAACACCGGGCATCAGCCGGCCATGTTTGTAGGTGCTGCGATCCGCCACGAAGTCGAGCGTCTCGCGGCCGATGCCGCAGAAGTTCAGCAGCGTGCTGCCTTTGGCCGCAGCCCCGTAAGCGGCGATGGAGTTGCCCTCGGCCTTGAGCCGGACCAGCAACTCGCACAACGCCGCTTTAGTTTTTTGCGCCTGGCGGGGCAAAGATTCGTAGAAGGCCGGGCTGTTGATTCCTTGCCGCGTCTCCTCCTGCGCAAGAAACGCGGCCACGGATGACTGGGCGGGATGCGCCCCGGCGTGGCCAGCGAAGAGCCGCAGCGAACCGCCGTGCATGGGCGTCTTTTCAACGTCGAAAATCTCCAGCCCGTGCCGACGAAACAACGGCAGCAGCGGAGTGAGTGTGAAGTAGAAAACGTGCTCGTGATAGATGGTGTCGAATTCGTTCTTCTCAATGAAGTCCGCGCCGTAAGGAAACTCGAGGATGACGCGGCCCTGCGGCTTGAGCGCGATGCGCAGGCCGGCAACGAAGTCGTTGATGTCCGGCGCGTGGGCGAAAACGTTGTTGCCGAGCAACAGATCGGCTTGGCCATTTTGCGTGACCAGCCGTTGCGCTGATTCCGCGCCGAAGAACTCGATCACGGTCTCGATTCCATTTTCACGCGCGACCGTGGCAATGTTGGCAGCTGGTTCAATACCCAAACACGGCACGCCCGCCGCCACGAAATTCTTGAGCAGATAACCGTCATTGCTGGCGATCTCCATCACGAGGCTCTCGCGGCCGAGCGCGAACTCGGCGATGTAACGTTCAGCGGCCTGTCGGGCGTGACGCAGCCACGCGTCCGAGAAGGATGAGAAATAGAGGTACTCGCTGAAAAGCTGCACCGGCGGCACGATGTCGGCAATCTGCATCAGCCAGCAACTGTGGCAAACCACCAACCGCAGCGGGAATTTAGGCTCGGGCTTGGCGAGATCTTCGGGACGCAGATAATTATTCGCCAGCGGTTGCAGGCCCAAGTCCAGCACCAGCGCGCCAGCGCGCCCACCGCACGAGCGACACTGGAAAGGCGCGCTCATCCCCGCGCCCAAGACAAACCGCGCGCGGTGGCAGCAGCGGTGTATTGCTCAATCTGGCGAACCGAGAAACCAAGCATGTCCTCGCAGTGGAGTGCGTGGCGCTGATGATACCAATCCGCAGTGTGCTGCACGGCCGCTTGGAAATCCCACGCCGGATGCCAGTCGAGGATGCGCTGCGTTTTCTCGATGGACAACGTCAGCAACAACGCCTCATGCGGTGCGCCAGGCGTCGCCGCGTTTTCCCAAGTGCCGGGCCAGTGCTGGAGTAATTGCACGACCAGTTCGCCCACCGTTTTCTGCGACTGCACATCGGGGCCGAAGTTGAACGCGCCGCTCATCGGCGAATCTTTTCCCTCCTGCGCCATGCGTGCCGCGAGCCAGAGGTAGCCGCTGCAGCATTCGAGCACGTGCTGCCACGGGCGCACGGCAGCGGGGTTGCGCACATGGATCGGCTGCTTGGACATCAGCGCCCGGATGCAGTCGGGCACAATGCGGTCGGCCGCATAATCGCCGCCGCCAATCACATTGCCCGCGCGCGCAGTGGCAACGGGGCCAAGTTTCGCGTCCGTCTGAAAAAACGATTTGCGCCACGATTGCACGATGAGTTCCGCGCACGCCTTGCTCGCCGAATAAACATCGTGACCACCGAGGGGATCGGTCTCGATTTGTGCGCGGCCGGTCTCGGGATTCTCGTAGCACTTGTCGGTCGTCACCACCAGCACCGCGCAAGGCAGACCGAGGCGACGCACGGCCTCGAGCACGTTCGCGGTACCGAGCACGTTGGTTTGCAGCGTCTCGATCGGCTCGGCGTAGGAACGGCGCACGAGTGGTTGCGCGGCGAGATGGAAAATCACATCGGGCCGCACGGCCTCGATCACCTTTGTGACAGCGTTCAAATCGCGCACATCACAGAGCGCATCGTGCTCGAAGACTTCTTCGGCGATGAGTTCGTACAGGTTCGGCTGCGTGGGCGGCAACAGGCTCGCGCCGAAAACCACCGCACCGAGTTCTTTGAGCCAAAGCGAAAGCCACGCGCCTTTGAAGCCGGTGTGGCCGGTGACGAGCACCCGTTTGCCGGCGTAGAAATTGTTGAACGGCGCGCTCACTCGACTTACCAGATCTTCCACGGCGCCTTGCCCGAGTTCCACATTCCCTCGAGCAACTGCTGTTCGCGGTAGGTGTCCATGCACTGCCAGAAACCGTCGTGGCGATAAGCCCGCAGTTGGCCAGCTTTCGCGAGATGCTCAAGCGGCGCGCGTTCGAGAATGCAATCGTCGTTGTCCAGATGCTTCGCAATCTTGCTGCTCATCACATAAAAACCGCCGTTGATGAACGTGGCTTCCTTTTCCGGCTTCTCGTGGAAACTCGTAATGGTCGCACCGTCGAGGGCGAGTTCGCCAAAGCGGCCACTGGGAAGCACGGCCGTGAGCGTGGCCACGCCGCCCTGTTTCTTGTGAAATTTAATCGAGGCGTTGATGTCGCTGTCGGTCAATCCATCGCCGTAGGTGAAAAGGAAATTCTCATCCTCGACAAACTTCAGCGCGCGTTTCAATCGCCCGCCCGTCTGCGTTTGCGCGCCGGTGTCGAGCAACGTCACCGTCCAGTCCTCTTCGTCGTGGCGATTGTGATAGGTGATTTTCGGCACGCGCCCGAGCCGCAACGTCACGTCGCTCGTGTTCCAGTGATAGTTGCGGAAATACTCCTTGATGATGTCGCCCTTGTAACCGAGGCAAAGCACGAACTCTTTGTGCCCGTGATGGGCGTAGTGCTTCATGATGTGCCAGAGAATCGGCCGACCGCCGATGGGCACCATCGGCTTGGGACGAAACTCCGTTTCCTCGCGCAAGCGCGTGCCCATCCCGCCGCAGAGAATGACCACTTTCATCGTGACGCCGACACGGTAGGCAAGCGCGTTGTCATTATCAATGCAAACCACGCCGGACATCAGCGCTTGCCACTGCGCCAAAGCCAAAGGCAGACTGCGCCCGCGCGCTGCCCGCGCACACGTTGATGAGCCAACTTCTGCGCCGATTATTTCCTCCGAACGGCACGCTGCGCAGATTCGCGGAGGCATGCCTTCCGATCGTTGATGCGTTGCTCGCGCCGTTCACGTTTCTCGCCAGTGCGTGGCTGGGATTCATCCGCGCCGCCGGCGTGCGGCACTTCGCCCTGGCGCGTCGTCTCTTCCGCATCACAGGCATGTTCCCCGTACGCGATCATTATTACGAGCCGCTCGTCAACCCCGCCCACCTGCACGCGCCGCTGGATAAGCCACGAACATTGCCGGGCATCGCGTGGTCGGAGGACGAGCAATTAGCCGTACTCGACCAGTTTGATTTCAACGCCGAACTGCTCGCGCTGCCACGTCGCGCCGGCGCGGCACTGACGTTTCATTACGACAATCCCGCCTACGGCCCCGGCGACGCGGAGATGCTCTACAATTTTCTGCGGCATCGCAAACCGCAGCGGCTGGTCGAGATTGGCAGCGGCCATTCCACCCTGCTCGCGCGGCACGCGCTGGAACGCAATCGCGCCGAGGGCCACGCCTGCCGGCATATCTGCATCGAACCTTTTGAAAATCCTTGGCTTGAAAAACTGGGCGTGGAGGTCATCCGCCAGCGCGTGGAACTGGCCAGCCTCGACGTGTTTGGCCAGTTGCAAGCGGGCGACTTCCTGTTCATCGACTCCTCGCACGTCATCCGGCCGCAGGGCGACGTGCTGCACGAATACCTGCGCATCCTGCCCTCGCTCGCGCGCGGGGTGCATGTGCAGGTGCATGACATTTTTACACCGTACGATTATCCCGACGACATCGTCCGGCGCGATGTGTGCCTCTGGAACGAGCAGTATCTCTTGGAAGCGTTCCTCTGTCACAACCGCGATTTCCGCATCACGTGGATGATGCACCACTTGGCGCGGCAACACTGGGATCGCGTCGTCACCAAATGCCCCGTGCTGCGCGAACACGGTGGCCGCCGCACGGGCGCAGCGTTCTGGCTGGAGAAAATCGCCTGACGTTCATCGCGTCACCACAGCCGCCATCTCACCAAACTGCGCAGCCACAGCCGCCGCGCCAAACCGCGAAAGCGCCGCGCGTTCCCGCTCCACCTCTGCCGCCGACAACGCGCGTCGCTCGGCAATCGCCCCAGACAACGCCGTGGCCAACGCGGTGACGAACGCATCGTGCGGCTGACTGGCGGGCACAGTCCACGCTAGTGGATAACCCGCCACCACTTCCGGCAGGGCACCGCGATCGGTGACAACGACGCAGCGTTGTGCGGCGCGACCTTCCAGTGCGGTGCGCCCAAAACTTTCCTCCACCACTGAGGGACAACAGACCACTTGATGTCGCGCCATCAATGCGGGCACTTCCCGATGCGGCACCGCTGGTAACACCGTGATGCGCGCATCGGCGCGCGCCGCACGTTCCACTGCGGCACCCAACGGTCCGCCCAGTCCAACAATCGTCAGCGTCGTTTCTCGTGGCAACCGCGACCACGCCTGCAACAACAAGTGCAATCCTTTTTCCTGCGACAACCGACCGATGAACAACAGGCTGGGCGCGGCATTTCCGTTGGGCGGCGGCGCAGTAGGTGGTTGGAGCACGTACTCTTCAGCCGGCGGATAAATGGTGTTCCATTGCCCGTCGCCTGCAAATCGGCGGCCGCGTTCGCGGATAAAATCCGACACGCAGGCTACCGCGCGGCAATCCCGCAGCGCGCGTTGCCAAACTTTTTCACGGCGCGCGAGCATCGCATTCAGCATCGCGCGCACCGGCCAGAGGGCTTGGCCTTTGGCCAGTCGCCGCGGCAGGGCTTCTTGCAGATAACTCATCAACGGCTTGTTCCAACGTTGCGCCAGTCGCTGGCTCAGCGGCAGCGCGTTGACGTCCGCGCAGCAAATCCAATCGTAGCTTTTTCCAGCCAGTGGCAAGTCCAGCGCGCGCTGTTCCAATGATTGGTCCCATCTGCGGTGGCCCAGAAAGAGGCACGCGCGTTTGAACTGTTCATCGCGTCCTTGCCAGATGCCCGCGCGTGGAATCCGAAACACGTTGCCCGCCACATCGGTCTCCGTGCCGCCGTCGTAGCACAGCACATCCACGCGCCAGCCCAACCGCTCTGCGAACGACTGCCGCAGTGTGCGCGCGACCATCTCGGCGCCGCCGAAGCGGTATTCGTAGAACAGTGAGGTGAGCAGCACGTTCATCGTTCACCTCGCGGCATCAAACTCCGCGATGATCAGCGCGTTGGCGAAGGGATACGGGTGCATGTACCGCGCGCCGCACACGGCGGGCCACGGCGCTTCTTCCCACGACCTGCGCTGTGTGCGTTGCATGAATGACATGCGGCGGGCCCCGAGCGCATCGCGCCCGATGAGCGCGTCCAGTTCCGGATTGTAACCCAGTGGCGCGCTCAGCCAGAACACGCCGCCGGGCGCGAGCAATGCGCGCGTCGCTGCGATGGCCGCCAGGATTTTCTCGCCGGAATTGCCTGCGGTGTCGTCATCGAATCCGATGTGCTCGAAGGTGGAGATGGAGGCGATGCGATCAAACGTGCGGCCGGGCTGGTACTCCAGAATGTCGGCGTTCACCACGCCCGTCGCGCGTTCGTACTTGTCCAGTACGGTGTGCGTCACCGGCGCGTAATGACCCAGCACGTGGCCGATTTCCAGCGCGGCTGCACCCGGTGCCTGTGCGAGGAAGGCGCGCGCCAGCGGTACTTCCACGCAACGTTCATTGGCCCACGTCGCGTTGTAACGGTGATAAAAGTAGGAATGCTCGACGCCAGCGGCATGGAAGGTTCGTCGTGCCAAGAACGGGAGGACCGCCGCCGACATTGCCGCGCGCGCGGGCACGAGCAGCAATTCCGCTGCGCCAAACCGCCGCACGAACCAGCGCACCTTGCCGGCCAAACCGCCGTAGAGATGATTGCTCACGCTGACGGCCCTCCGCCGCGGGCTTGCGCCTCCAGCCAGTCGCAGGCGCGCGGCAACACGGTGTCCCAGTGAAATTCCCGTGCGCGATCGCGCGCGGCCACACGCCAGCGCGCGTAGTCTGCTGGTTGCGCCAACGCTACTTGAATGGCTGCGGCCAGTGACTGCGGGGTTTCTTGGGCGGCCACAAGTCCGGTCTGCTCGTGCAGGGTGGACTCGATAAGTCCAGCAACCGGATAGACCGCTGCGGGCGTGCCCAGCGCATTGGCCTCGATGACATTCAAACCCCAACCTTCGCGCATGGATGTGTGCAGGAGTAGATGCGCCTGACGCAGCGCAGTGTCCTTGTCGGTCTCGGACAATTCGCCGGCAAACTCCACGGCTGCGGCCACGCCCAACTCGCTTGCCAGTTGGCGCAGTGCGTTCTCTTCCTGTCCGCGCCCGACAATCTTGAGCCGCGCGTCCACGTTGTCGCGACGCAGACAGGCCAGCGTGCGCAGCGCGTGGTCCACGCGTTTGTTGGGCGCCAGCCGCGAGACGCTGATGAGCTGCAACGGCGGCGTCAGCGGTTTTTCCTCCAGCACTTCCAGCGCGCGGGTTTGCACGCCGTAGGGAATGATGGTGATGTCGCGCACGCCGCGCCGGTGCAGTTCCTCCTTCGTGAACTGCGACGCGGTGAAGAAGGGCACGCGGCGGTAGAGCCGGTGTGTTGCGTGTTCCTGCCAGCGGCCCAGCAGGCTCAGCGGCCAAGGATAGAAGGCGCTCCAGATGGGGCCGAGCACCTCGTGGAGGTAGGCCACGCAGCGTGTTTGACACCACCACGGCGCGCCCCACGGGATGCCGTGATGTTGGTCGAGCACCAGATCAAACCGCGCCTGACTTCGCGTCCAACGCCGTGCGTGCAGCCACGCGGTGAAGCGTCCGCCGCCACGCACGATGCGCACGCCGCGAATCATCTCCTCGCGCGGCGCTCCGGCGAAATCATTGGCGAACCACCACGCCTCATGCCCGCGCTGCGCGAGTGCCGCCAGATATTCCAGCGTCACCCGTTCCGCTCCGCCGGCCAGCGGATTGCGCGGGTCGCGCCAGTTGAGCATGAGAAACCGCACGGCCTTCGTTGTGCGTGCTAAACTTCCTGATGACAACGCAAAACCGGTCGCACAACGCGCGCGCAACGGTGGCGTGAATGCGGTTGGGGGTGAGGTTGTCCAACTCATGCCTGAACCCAAGCCTGACGAACTCATCGGCATTGTCGCGTCGCGCCCTGTTCGCCGCAGCGGGCGCTTTGGCGGCGGGCCAAACGATGTTGCGCGCGGTGGACGGCCCGGCAAAGGCGGTGGAAGACTGCGGCACCGGCATCAAGATCACGGCGCTGCGCGGGTTTCGCGTGGGCACCAAGGCGTATCTGCGGGTGGACACCAATCGCAAGGTGTCGGGCTGGGGCGAGGTGACGGGATTGGATCCGGTGGTGGCGGTGCAGTTGGCACATTCGCTTTTTGAATTGTTGGATGGAGAAAACCCGACGCGCATCGAGCATCTGTGGCAGAAGATTTATCGGTCGCACCGGGACATCCGCGGCGGCTCGTTTCTCACGCACGTGCTCTCGGCCATCGACATGGCGTTGTGGGATGTGACAGGCAAGTTGTGGGGTGTGCCGGTGTTTCGTCTGCTGGGCGGGCCTACGCGCGACAAGGTGCGGCTTTATCCCACGGCCAAGGCGCAGAAGACGGGCACGGGCGGGCCGCATCCGCAGTCGGGCAGTCCCAAGGACATCGAATCGCTGGTGCGCATGGTGCGGCACGCGCGGGAGCGAGTGGGGCCGGACGGTGCGGTGATGTTCGACGCGCACTGCGCGGTGCCGCCGGCGATGCTCATCCAATTCGCGGCGGCGTTAGAGCCGCATGAGCTGTTGTTTCTGGAAGAGCCGGCCGTGCCGGGGAACATCGAGGTGTTCAAACGGCTCCGCCAACACATCCGCATCCCGATGGCCACGGGCGAGCGCGACCGCACCATCTGGGGCATGCTCCCTTATTTGCAAGAGCGCTGCATTGACATCCTGCAACCAGACGTGGGACACACTGGCGGCATCAGCCAGATGAAAAAGATCGCCACACTGGCCGAGGCCTATCAAGTGCCGTTGGCGCCGCACAACACGTGCTCGGAGCTGGGGCTTTCGGCCAGCATCCACGCGGCGTTTTCCATCCCGTTGTTGCTCATCCACGAGGCGTATCTGGACGGCCACCTCATGCCGGCGGGCGTGGCGCGGCGCAGTTGGCAGACCGACAAGGACGGCGACGCGTTGCTGCCCGAAGGCACGGGACTGGGCGTGGAGGTGGATGAACGGATGTTTGACACCGTCAACGCCGATCCCCGCCGCAAATTCAAATGGCCCAAACCCACCCAGCCCGATGGGTCGGTAACAGATTACTAATCACAAATCATGACCCACTCCAAAATAATCCCATTGACCGCACTCACCACCGCACGGCTGCGCAAGGCCACCACGTCCGTCGTCGCTGCGGTCGTCTTAGCCGGATCGCTGGCGTGCGAATTGCCCGCAGCGGCAGGCGCGAAGGCAGCCGCACCCATCGCGGCACTGCCGGAATGTCGCTGGGCAGACGGTGCGATCGTGATTGACGGCAACGCCACGGAACCGGCGTGGGCGCAGGCGCAGGTGTTCACGAATTTCCATCTGAACTGGCTGGGCGCAGGCGATCGCCCGGCGAAGACGGCGACACGCGCGCGTTTGTTGTGGGACAACGAGAATTTTTATTTCAGCGCGGACATGGAGGACAGCGATCTCTTTGCCGACGTCACCCAGAAGGACGGCGACACGTGGAACAATGATGTGTTCGAGATTTTCCTGAAACCCACGCTGGCGCAGCCCGGCTATTACGAGTTCCACGTCAGCGCGGCGAACACGCAATTTGATTTGTACCTGCCCAAGCGCGGCGGCTGGCTGGTGAACCGGTTGCGCGGCGATCATCCTTTCCACATGGAAAGCAAGGTGACGCGGCGCGGCACGCTCAATCAGTGGCGCGACAAGGATCAAGGCTGGACGGTGGAAGGGCGCATCCCGTGGACGGATTTCCAGCCGACAGGCGGCCGGCCGGCCGTGGGCGCGGAGTGGCGTTTCGCGCTGTGCCGGTACGATTACTCGGTGGAGTTTGAGAATCCGGAATCCAGCTCCATCGCGCCGTACACGCAGTACAACTTTCATCAGCACGAACAATTCCTGCCGCTGAAATTCGTCGGGTTGCCGCCGGTGTTCCGCACGCTCAAACGGCAGGCGTGGCTGGATTCCAAAGTGATCGGCTCGCCCGAACCGCCCGCGCCGTACATCACCGAGCGCGCGTATCCCAAGCTGGACGTGAAGATGCCGCTGGCCATCCAGCGCATCCCCGGCACGGATCACATGCTGTACTTGGATCACAACTCCACGTGCCAGTTCTGGGTGTTTGAAGATCGTCCCGACGTCGTGCAGTTGCAGCTCGCGCTGCGGCTGACCAAGGAGTTGACCTACGGCTTTGCGTTCCACCCCAAGTTCCGCGAGAACGGTTATCTCTACACTTGCCTGCAAGGCCCCAGTGACATCGCCAAGAAACGCTGCGCCGTGGTGCGCTACGTGATGGACAAAAAGCCGCCCTTCCGCATCAACGCCGACTCCCTGCAAGAGATCATCAGTTGGGAATCCAACGGGCACAACGGCGCGGACGTGGCCTTTGGGCTGGACGGCATGCTCTACATCACCAGCGGCGATGGCACGAGCGATTCGGATATGGACATCGCCGGTCAGGACATGACCAAGCTGCTGGCCAAGGTGCTGCGCATTGATGTGGATCATCCGGCACCGGGCAAGGCGTACTCGGTGCCCAAGGACAATCCATTCTTGGAAACGCCGGGGGCGCGGCCCGAGACGTGGGCGCACGGCTTCCGCAATCCGTGGCGCATCACGGTGGACGCCAAGACCGGCGACGTGTGGGTGGGCGAGAACGGACAGGATTTGTGGGAGTCGGCCAAGCGCGTGGAGCGCGGCGCCAATTATGGCTGGAGCGTGTACGAGGGCAGCCATCCTTTTTACATGACCCGCAAACTGGGCCCGGGCAAGTTGACCAAACCCACGGTGGAACATCATCACCGCGAGGCACGTTCGCTGACCGGCGGCGTGGTTTATCACGGCGCGCAACTGCCCGGATTGCAGGGCGCTTATGTGTACGGCGATTATTCCACCGGCAAAATCTGGGGCGCGCGGCACGACGGCAAGAAGCTCGCGTGGCATCAGGAGTTGACGGACACGAGCTTCGGCATCACCGGCTTTGGCACGGACACGCGCGGCGGCTTGATGGTGCTCGATGACCATAGCGGGATGTATTATCTCAAGCCCAATCCCGACGCGGGCAAGAAGGGATCGTTCCCCCGCCAACTCAGCCAGACGGGATTGTTTACCGCCACGGATAAACACCTGCCGCATCCGGCACTCGTCCCCTATTCGGTGAACGCCCCGCACTATGCTGATGGTGCCACGAAGGTGCAGTACATCGCGCTGCCCGGCGAGGGCAACACCAGCATCCCCTTCACCACCGGTCGCGCGTGGGATCCGCCGGAAGGCACGGTGCTCGTGCAAACGCTTTCGCTGGGCCAACGCCGCATCGAGACGCGCTTGATGACCAAGCAGCAGAAGGAATGGGAGGGCTACACTTACGAGTGGAATGCCGCGCAGACCGACGCTGTGTTGGTGGATAAAGACGGCGCGGACCGCGATCTGCAACTGCCCGGCGGCGCGCCCCTGAAATGGCGCATCCCCAGTCGCGCCGAGTGCATGATGTGTCACAGTCGCGCGGCCAATTATGTTTTGGGTTTGAACGAACTGCAGATGAACAAGACCCACAACTACGGCGACTTCAGCGCACATCAATTCGAGGTGTTGAGCCGGTTGAATGTCGTGCGCGGCGTGGACGTGGCCAAGTATCAGAAGGAATTGACGGTGCAACCCACCGACGCCAACGCCACGCCCGCGCGCACGCTGCAAAGCATGACGCGCCTCGTGGATCCCGCCGACAAAAAGCAGGATCTCACCTGGCGCGTGCGTTCCTACTGGAGCGCCAACTGCGCGCATTGCCACGTGGAAGCCGGCGGCGGCAATTCGCAGATGGAACTGGGCTTTCACACTGCGCTGGACAAGACGCGCACGCTCGACGTGAAACCGTACCATCAAGACTTCGGCTTGGGCGACGCCGCGCGCCTCGTTGCCCCCGGCAGTCCCGGCCACTCCGTCATGCTCCAGCGCATCATGAGTCCCGGCCCGGGGCGCATGCCGCCCGTTGGTCCCAGCACGCTGGACGGTCAGTGGGTGGAACTGCTCGTCCAATGGATCGCGCAGCAGAAAAAGTGAGAGTCATCATGAAACACATCGCGCTGACTTTGGTGACCGCCGCTGTCTGGTGCGGCATTGCCGACGCGCAGGCGGTGGAGCCGATTGTCCCGGCGCATTTTGACAAGCTGCACAAGATGATCCGCGTGCAGCCCGATGAGCAGCGGTTCTGGCGCATCCCGTGGAAGCTGACCATCACCGAGGCGCGCGAACAGGCCGCGCGCGAAGGCAAGCCCATCTTCGTCTGGGCCGGCGCGGGCGGCGCGCCCATTGGCGTCTGTTGAGCAGCCGCCTCCGCTGGCCGTGCGCCGGCGATCTGGACGGATAGCGTTGTCGCGTTGCTGCAGGAGAAATTCGTCTGCGTCGCTTTGGATGCGCGCAAAGAACGCGGCGAGTACAAGGATGCCGACGGCGATTTCGTGCGCGCCACCAGTTGTGTCACCGTCACCGCCAGCGGTTCGGTGGCCGTGGTGACCGCCAATGCCAAAGCGCTCGGGCCATACAGCGGCCCCGGTGTGGGAATGGAAAAATGGCTGTACGGCAAACTCAAAGAGTGGGACGCGCTGCCCGCAGCCGAACGCAAGCCCGGCGGCGTCACGGTGCCCAAACCGGAAAAGGTGGATCCCAAACGCGCGGCGTTGGCGCTGCCTGCAGACGCGCTGGTCGTGCGCGTCTTCAACCGGCACCTCGGTTGGAACGAGGACAAATCCCTGCGCTACGCCGTGGCCGCGGATTATCTGCCGGGCACCGGCGCGGTGGATGCCGAACGCTACGCGATGGCGCAAAATGATTTCATGTGGATCCCGCGCGAGGAATGGCAGGCACTGGTGCCGGCGCAACCGCGCACAAACGCGGTGCATCCCGTGCCGGTATCCTTCGCGCTGCGGCTGTTCCGATTTCACCTCGACCCCTGCCGCGGTTTTACCGAAGGCACCGCGTTCACCAACTCCAAAGCCAGCGCCGGGCAGTTGACGTTGACCGTGCAGACCGTCACGGAAACAACACTGAGCCTGCGATTGGAAGGCGCCGCCAAATTGGAACAGCCCGGACGAGAAGGCCCGGCCACGTTCGAGCCGGCGCTCTTGGGTTTTCTGGAATACGATCGCGCCCAGAAAATCTTCACGCGCTTTGATCTGCTCGCGCTGGGCACGACCGTCAATCTGCCCACCGACGCCAATGGCAAAGTCGCCTTCCGCAAAACCCCGTACCCGCTGGGCATCGCTGCGGAATTGGTCGCCCACCCCACCCCGGCCGAGCGGCTGCACCCGCGCGGTGCCCGCGACAACGTGGCCGCGTACTTGGAACCAAAAGAGAAACGTTGAACTGCCGCGACTTTTGCCTCGTCTGATGGGGCGACAATGGGTTCCGTTAACCGCCGCATGCGCTCGCTCATTATTATTGGTGTCGCTGTCGCTGCGGCCGCGTTCGCGGCGGAGGTGCCGCTGCGGCAGGTGATTGACACCCAAGTGCAGGCGGCGTGGAAGAAGGAGAAAATCCAGCCGGCGGCCAAGTCTGATGACGCAACATTTCTGCGGCGCATCTATCTGGATCTGCTGGGCACGATTCCCACGCACGATGAGGCGCGGCAATTCCTCGACGACACCGACGCGCTGAAACGCGACAAGTTGATTCAGCGACTGCTCGGGGATCCGCGTTTTGCGCAGCAGCAGGCGACGTTGTGGGATCTGAATTTGTTCGGGCGTCGTCCGCCCAATCAGGAGGCGACGCGCAATCGCACGTTGTTCAAGCAATGGCTCACGGAGAAGTTCGCGAAGAACGAGCCGTTCGACCGTTGGGTGCGCGATCTGTTGCTGGCGGAGCAGGAAGGTTCGGAGTTGTTCTACGCGCAGTTCAGCAACAAGCCGGAGGATTTGACGGAGGCGTTCAGCCGGATTTTTCTGGGCACACAAATCCAGTGCGCGCGTTGCCACGACCATCCGTACACGGCGCTGTCGCAGAAAGATTTCTTCGGCATGGCGGGATTTTTCGTGCGGCTGGTGGTGATGGATCAAGGTTCGTCCGGCGCGGGCGACAAGCAGGTGAAGAAATTCAAGATCGGCGAGAAGAGCAGCGGCGACGTGCTTTTCGCGGGCAACATGAAGGACGCGAAGCCCGGCAAAAAAGGCGAGCCGGTGAAGCCGAAATTCCTCACCGGTGCGCCGCTGGAGGAGCCGGCGTTGCCCGTGGGTTTCAAGGAGCCGGAATTCAAGACGGGCACGAAGTCGTTGCCCAAACCGGAATTCTCGCGCAAAGAAAAACTCGCCGAATGGGCGACGGCACCGGCGAACCCGTTCTTCGCGCGGGCGGCGGTCAATCGGGCGTGGGCGCAATTCATGGGGCGCGGCATCGTGCATCCGGTGGACGATTTTGGCTCGGACACCAAACCTGTGTTGCCGACATTGCTGGACGCGCTCACGCAGCAATTCGTCGAGCACAAGTTCGACATGCGCTGGCTCATCGGCGAATTGGTGAGCAGCCAGACGTATCAACTGGCCAGCGGCGGCGAGGCGAAGGACGCGTTGCCGAAACAGTTCGAGCGCGCGCGCATCCGGCCGTTGTCGGCGGAGGAGATGGCGGCGGTGTTGAAGACGGCCGGTGGCGATGCGGCGCAGAAGAGTGACGGTGTCACGAGCGAATATTTCCTGCGCTACTTCGGCGAGCCGACCAACGGCCAAGGCGATTTTCAGGGCAGCCTCACGGAACATCTTTTCCTCAACAACAGCCCCAACGTGCGCGCGTTCATCAGTCGCAAAAAAGGAAACCTCGCCGACACGATCAATCTATCGAGCGAGCCGTGGGAGCAGCGCGTGGACCGTATGTTCCTTTCCGTGCTCACGCGGTTGCCGAAGGAAACCGAGCGCGCGAAGTTCGTGGCGTATTTGAAGGGCGACCCGAAAGCGGAGAACTTGGTAGAGGAAGCGCTTTGGGTTTTGGTGAACATGAGCGAGTTTCGATTCAACCATTGAGCGCACGCAACACCGGCAAACCACAAGGCACGCGATGAGTCAGCAACTGAACAACGGTCAGTGTCCGAAGCACGAGCACCTCTCCCGCCGCGCGGTGCTCAAGGGCGCGCTCGCCACCACGGCCGGTGCTGCGGTCGCCAATTGGGGCGGGCT